>JAKSSG010000015.1 GCA_024403185.1 Clostridia bacterium | reverse complement strand
ACCAGTACTATGAACTCATGGGCTGGAACAAGGACGGCACACTTCCTTATGAACTTATCAGAACACTTTTGTAAGATAAAGAAATGTTGTATAATAGAGTGGTAAAGGTTAATCCTTGCCACTCTATTTTTATGCAAAGGCAGTCAGGCCTTGAAAGGAGCAAAATGAAAATAACACTGGCCATGCGTGGCACTATGAAAAAGAAATACGGAGCTGAAGAGAGAATTCTGGAGCTGCCTGAAGGCAGCACCTGTCATGATGCACTTATGACCCTGGGAATAGATTACAGGGACAATAAAACACTTGGTTTTGTTTCTGTAAATAAGATGAGAGTCGATATACATACTGAACTACACGATGGAGATTACCTCAAGGCTTTCAGTAAGGTCTATGGAGGCTGATAGCATAGAAAGGATAAAGCCATGAATAAAAGATATACAAGAAATATAGGCACATTAAGTGAAGAGGAACAGTTGAAACTGGCAGAGAAGTCTGCCTGTGTAATAGGCTGCGGAGGCCTTGGGGGCGGAGTAATTGAGAATCTCACAAGAATGGGAATCGGCCGTCTGACAGTAGTAGACTGCGATACTTTCGAAGAAACAAACCTTAACCGTCAGGTTCTGTCAAATCAGGATAATTTAGGACATGCTAAGGCAATAGAGGCAAAGATTCAGATGAAGACCATCAATGAAGATGTTGAGATTTTTTCTATTCAGGCCAGATTTGAAGAAGACAATGCTGCAGATATTATCAGAGGTCATGATGTTGTTATTGATGCTCTGGACAGTGTTCCTACAAGACTCGTGCTTGAGGATGCCTGCGCTGCAGAAAACATCCCTCTGGTTCACGGCGCTATTGACGGATGGAACGGAGAAGTTGCTGTGGTAATGCCGGGAAGTCAGCTTTTGCATGAGATTTACGGAAGCTGGGAAGAGGATCCGACTGTTAAGGGAAGTAACCCGTCATTCTCGCCTGCAGTTGTTTCAGCCATTGAAGCAGCAGAGGCCATAAAACTTCTGCTTGGAAAGGAATACCTGGATGGAAAACTGCTTACAATTGATCTGTTAAATCATGAATATGAAGTTATAGATTTTTAGGAGGTACGAGAATGGCACATGCATCAAGAGATCTGGGATACGATATTGAAATCAAGGTAGGAGACAAGGAAATTGACATGCTTCCTTTCGTTAAGGAGATTGTAGGCAATTCCATTCTGGGAATGCTGGAGGCTCTTAAGGGATACGAGGACGGCAAGGACATTGAGATAAAAATCAAGAAGTAGAATAGCGGGAGCCGGCTGATGAAAGTAGTAAACGTTCAGGGAAGAAAAAAGACCGGGAAGACAACCACGGTCACAAATATTATCAGAGAACTGTGCAGGCGCGGTTATTCCGTGGGCTCAATCAAGAGCATACACATTGATGGTTTTACCATGGATAACGATAGTGCCGATACGGGCAAGCACGCTGCGGCGGGAGCAAGCCCTGTCACCGCACGCTGTCACGGGGAAACCAACATCATGTTCAAGGAAAAGATGAATCTCCGTGAAATACTGAAGCACTACGATAACGACTGGGTGGTAATCGAAAGCCACGTTGACCTTAAGTGCCCGAACATCATCACGGGCAAAACAGCCGAGTACAACGGCGAGGAAAAGGACGAGAGCCTGGCAGGTCAGATGAATGAGCTTACCATCGCATGCAGCGGCGTAATAGCAAATGAAATCAGCGAGTTCCGTGGACTTCCTGTTGTTGATTCAACAACAGACATTGGA
Organism: Clostridia bacterium; assembly: GCA_024403185.1. Lineage (GTDB taxonomy): Bacteria > Bacillota > Clostridia > Peptostreptococcales > Anaerovoracaceae > Lentihominibacter. Next base: position 29,785 of record JAKSSG010000015.1, on the reverse strand, counting down.
AGGCTGGTGGATATAATAGAAGAAAGTTATGAAAAAGCAAGCGATTACATGGAGGATTAAACTATGGCAGCGATGACAGAAGAAAAAGCAATGGAACTGTATCACGGTGGAATTGACTGTTCACAGCTCACATTTGCGCACGGGCTGGAACTGATGGGAATGGATCCGGAACTTGGTTATAAGGCAGGCGCATGCTTCGGAGGCGGAATGTTCTGCGGCAAGACCTGCGGATGCGTTACCGGCTCACTGATGGCTATCGGAATGCAGTATGGTCACTATAAGCTGAATGACAGGGAGACCAAGGAAGAAATGATGAAAGTGAAGGCTCAGTTTGAGGAGATGTTCATCGCTGAGCATGGTTCATTAATGTGCAACGAGCTTCTGGGTTATAAAATACCGGAGGACATGGAAAAAATCATGCAGGAAGGTCTGCTGGATAAGATCTGCCCTAAGCTGGCTGTTACAGCATGCAATATTCTGGAGGAACTGCTGTAGACCGGGTCTGCAGGAGCAGGTGACTGTATGGCAAATATTGACTGGAACAGACTCTGGAAAGAGGGAAGAAATTCGGAGGCGGAGAGCGGAAGCAGTGAGTACTGGGACGGACGCGCTTCTTCGTTCAGAAAGAAAAGCGATGAGCCGGACCCCTATGCTGAAATCTTTTACGAGTACATGGATGCAAAAGCAGGAGACACTCTGTTTGACATGGGCTGCGGATCCGGAACCCTGGCGATTCCTTTTGCGAAGAAGGGTCATGAGGTATGGGCTGCTGATTTTAGCCGGGAAATGCTGAACTGCATGATGGCTGACGCAGAGGCAGAGGGTGTTGCAGACATGATCCATCCGATTCAGCTTGACTGGGCCGAGGACTGGTCAGCACGTGATCTGCCGAAATGTGATATTGCCTTTGCATCGAGGTCCATGTTCTTTGATGAACTGACGGAATCTCTGGACAAGCTGGAAAGTGTGGCCCGCAGATGCTGCTGCCTGGGCGCATGGGACGGTCCCGGCGAAGGCCTGTCGTCGTGCTATGTGACCATGGGCGAGCTCATGAGCCGGGACAAGAAGCCGGAGCTTCGTTACATCCGATACCCGTTTCATTCCGACAGACGAGGCGAGGACTTCGAGGCAAACACGGGATTCATAAAATGGAAAGTTTAGAAATGTTGGCACGCCAACATTTCTTTTTTTATTGTGTGTTATCATTCAGACAGCGAGAGGTGATTACATGAAAAATAACAGAATCAAATTCATAATTTCGATAATGCTTTGTGTGGCAGTTTGCTTCGGCTTCGCGGCCTGCGGAGGCGGTGGCCGGGAAACTGCAGATAATGGAGATACGGTTACTTTCACGGACAGCTGCGGGCGGGACGTTGAAATTCCGGCTGACATTGAGAGAGTGGCGCCTGCCGGTGCGGTTGCTCAGATGGTAATGCTGCCTCTGGATGAAGACAAGCTGGTGGGAATCGCCAATGAGCCAAGCGAAATAGAGACAAAGTATGTTTCGGAAAAGCTGGCTGACATGCCTGTATTCGGGCAGTTCTATGGAAGCAATCCTAACCTGAACAAAGAAGCGATTCTGGCGGCTGATCCGCAGCTCATTATCGATGTTGGCGACATGAAGTCAACTCAGAAGGAAGACATGGACAGCATTCAGGAACAGACGGGACTTCCGGTAATCTTTATTGAAGCGTCACTTGAAAAGTTCCCGGAGGCTTACAGAACACTGGGGCAGCTACTGGGCAATGAAGAAAAGGGTGAAGAGCTGGCGTCATTCATTGAAGAGACTCTGAAGATGGCTTCAGAAAACTCTGGGAAGATTGATAATCAGAAAACAGTATTCTACGGTGGTGGTCCTGAAGGTCTTGATGGAAATGCCGAAGGATCATGCCAGGCAGATGTAATAGATATTATCGGCGCGAAGAACGCGCTTGTTGTAGAGGAAATCAACCATGCAGGCGGCGGAAACCCGGTTAACATGGAAGAACTCTACAACATGGATCCCGATGTTATTCTTACAACTGAGGGCGGAAGCTATGACAAAATCGGCTCAGGCGAAGCCTGGGCAAAGCTCTCAGCTGTTCAAAACGGAAACTTCTATGAGATTCCTGATACTCCGTACAACTGGATGAGCCAGCCGCCATCAATGAACAGAATCATAGGCATCTGGTGGCTGGGCAATCTGGTTTACCCGGATGTGTACGATTATGACATGGTGTCCAAGACACAGGAATTCTTCAAGCTGTTCTATAACTACGATTTGACTGAAGATGAAGCGGCAGACATTCTTGCCAATTCATCACTGAAATGAGTTTTTCAGAAACGGACCTACTGACTCATGCATAAAGATGGAAACAAAGTAAAAATACTGATACTTGCAGCGGCTTTCGTCGTAGTATTTTTCGGATCCTTCATGCTGGGAAGATATCCGATAATGCCGGGCGAACTGATTAGAATTCTCCTTTCGAAATTTATCGATGTTCAGCAGACCTGGCCGGATGCGGCAGAGACGGTTGTCTTCCAGATAAGGCTTCCGAGAGTACTTGCGGCAGGGTTAATTGGAGCAGCCCTGTCGGTTGCAGGTGTCTGTTATCAGGGAATATTCCAGAACCCCATGGTTTCACCGGGGGTTCTTGGTGCGTCTTCAGGAGCGGGCTGCGGAGCGGCGCTTGCAATTCTGCTGGGAATGTCTTCAATTGCGACTTCGGCAATGGCATTCGTGTTTGGTCTCGGTGCAGTGCTGCTGGCATACCTTATCAGCCTGAAGAGCAGAATCAACCCTATCCTCGCCATGGTTCTGGCGGGAATGCTCATCAGCACACTGGCAAGTTCGGGTACATCCTTCATCAAGTTGGTGGCGGACACTGAGGAAACCCTTCCGGCAATTACCTACTGGTTAATGGGCAGTCTGGTTTCCATCCAGCCCGGGGATATTGCTTTTGCAATAATTCCTGTAATTGTGGGGATGGTGCCGCTGGTGCTTTTGCGCTGGAGAATCAACCTGCTGACCGTAGGAGAAGAGGAAGCTCTGTCCATGGGAATAGATACGGGCAAGCTTCGCCTTCTGGTTATCGTATGCGCTACACTGCTGACTGCAATCAGCGTTTCGATAAGCGGGGTAATAGGATGGGTAGGTCTGGTCATTCCTCATTTCTGCAGGATGATTTTCGGATACGATTTCAGGAGCCTGATTCCGACCAACATTCTCTTCGGCGCAACCTTCCTGATAATTGTGGACAATGTTGCAAGGCTGGCGACGACGACTGAAATTCCTATCGGCATTCTGACTTCATTCATTGGAGCGCCGATATTCATATATCTGATCATTACGGGAGGTGCCATTAAAGATGACTGATATTTCAAAGGCACCACTGATGCTGGAAACAAAAAACCTGGGCTTTTCCTACGGGGATACAAAGATTCTCAAGGATATAAACTTCCGTGCATATGAAGGACAGCTGGTTGCTTTAATAGGTCCCAATGGCGCCGGCAAGAGTACTCTCTTCAAGTGCATTCTGAAATTCCTCCACGGCTATGAGGGACAGATTCTAATTGAAGGGCAGGACATGGCGAAGATGAGCCGTCCGCAGATAGCGAAGAAGATAGCATATATTCCGCAGACATCCGTGCCTGTATTCGATTACAAGGTGCTCGACATAGTTCTCATGGGACTGACCGGTGGCCTTAAGCCGCTGGAGACACCTAAGAAAAAGCATGTGGATCGTGCCAAGGAAGTCCTGGAGGACATGGGCATTTCGCATCTGGCCGACAGAGGCTACGGCAGAATCTCCGGCGGTGAGCGCCAGCTGGTTCTGCTTGCCAGAGCTATCGTTCAGAATGCGAAGATTCTGGTAATGGACGAACCTACAGCTAACCTGGACTACGGTAACCAGTTCCGGGTAATGGAGAAGATTCGCGAACTGGTCGACAATGGATATACCATTATTATTTCAACCCACAATCCTGAGCATGCGCTGCTCTTCGCGGAGAAGGCCTTTGTGCTGCAGGATGGCTGCGTTAAGGCGGCCGGTCCGTCGCGTGAAGTTCTGACTGAGAAGCTTATGCAGGAGCTCTATGATGTGGAAGTGCGATTGCTTGATACACAGTTCCGTGGCGAAGAGGCCAAGGTGTGCATGCCGGTTCGCTCCACGAAATGAGTTTCAGGGACCTTACGAAAACTCACAATTGTTGTTCTGCCAACATTTCTGGAGTATAATGTTGACATGGAAATTATCAAAGAACTAATTGCCTGCGGCGAGCTTAAAAGCACAGGCAGAAAATTCAATAAGGATGGGGTACTGTTTCTCGAGGGCGATGCAATAAGCAGGATATGCATTGTTGAATCGGGAAGCGTACGCGGCGAAAAAACATACCCTGACGGAGAAGTACACATTGTTGATGTATTTCAGGCCGGGGATGTTTTTGCATTGGAAATCGCCGCCTCCAGGACTCAGAAATCGGCAATGGACTACATAGCCAATGAAGACGCCCGCATAAGATTTGTAACAATGGCGGCCATTGAGAAATCGGACCGGGCTACGGAAATACGCAGGGAAATAGCCTACAGTCTGGCAGACGAGAACATCAGAAGATCCCACAAGATCGAGATTCTGGCAGAGCGCGGACTTCGTGACCGTATCATGATGTATCTGAGAGTTCTTCAGGGCAAGTCGGGAACAAACACCGTAACAGTTCCAATGAGCCGGGAACAGATGGCCCGGTTCCTGTGCGTTAACCGTTCGGCTCTGTCCAACGAACTGAATGTGATGAAGAGGGAAGGGATAATTGATTTTAAGGGTAAACAGTTTAAGATTCTAAAATGATTTTAGAATCTCTGGAGGTTGTGGCTCCGGATTTTTCCTTATGTCGGATTATTTAATGCTATTATGGAAAACAGGAAAAAATTAAGCAAAACACAAAGCATATGTCCGGTTTGCAGAAAACCGGTAGACGCATATTACATGCAGGAAGAGGGCTGCTGCGATTGCGGAACCAGAGTGTTCTTCGTTCAGGATTGTCCTGAGCACGGGGAGTTCAGGACTCTGGCGGCTGAGCGTGCAGACGATTTCAAGGAATGGGTTAAGAATCCTGTTGTAAACATTCCGCCGAAGCAGGCTTTAACTGAGGGCGTCAGACGAAGTCCTTCGGGGGCCCTGGCTTCTGAGTTTGGAAGCGAGTGCCCGCTACACTGCGGAAACTGCGAGAACCATCTGCAGACAACCTGCTGCGTTCTCATTGATGTTACACAGCGATGCAATCAGCACTGCCCGTACTGTTTCGCGCTATCCGGTGATGCGGTTGACCCGAATGAACCTACTCTTGATGAAATCAGGGCAAAGTATGACTGGCTTCTGGAACAGGGGGAGGAAGGAAGAGAGTTTAACATTCAGTTAAGTGGCGGCGAACCCACTGTGAGAGATGATCTTCCGGAGATCATACGCATGGCTCGGGAAAAGGGATTCTCATACGTTCAGATTAATTCCAACGGACGTCGCCTGGCTGAAGAGGAAGGCTATGCACAGGTCCTGAAGGATGCCGGTGCATCGGTAATCTTCATGCAGTTCGACGGCACCAGGGATGACATATACATGAAGCTCCGTGGAGAACCGCTTTTTGAGAAAAAGGTTAAGGCAATAAGGAACTGCGAAAAGGTAGGTCTGGCTGTTACGCTGGTTCCGACTGTAGTCCGTGGAGTGAACGATGACAACATCGGCGAGATGATGGATTTCCTGGTTGAGAACGTGAATGTCGTTAAGGGCGTCCACTTCCAACCGGCATCATTTTTCGGCCGTTACCCTGACGGAGACGAGCTTGAAGGCAGAATCACAATGTTCGGTCTGCTTAGGGAACTTGAGGCGCAGAGACCTTCGTTTAAATATGTAGATTCCCTGCCGATTTCAACAGGGCACACACTGTGCTGCTTCTATTCCACATACATCAAGGAACCGGACGGAAGTGTACGCTGCACGCTGACACATAAGCGGCGTGAAGGTGTCAGCTGCTACGATACTGCGGCACCGGGAGAATGCTGCTGCGACATGACCCAGGCAGACCAGCTTGAGGTTATCAGGAAGGATCGTGACTACGTTCTTGACAAGTGGGACATTGCAGCACCGGAGGAAGAGTGCTGTTGCTGCTGCGGAGCGGATGATAAGCAAGTCGAGGCTGCTTTTGCATCAAAGTACAAAAGCTCCGAGGAGATCACTGACATGGACGAGTTCCTCACATACTACAAGAGAAACACATTTACCGTGACGGGAATGGCCTTCCAGGACCTTAGCAACATGGATGCGGAGAGACTGAAGAGATGCAGGGTTGTACAGTTGACCGACGATTACAGACTGGTGCCGTTCTGCGCATATAATACGATTTACAGATAAGTGGTACTGAGACTATTTGCCACGACCAAACGCTCTTTTAGGTAAAAAAAGCGATTGCTCGTGGCATTTGTATGGGGTAATGCTTTTGCATGCCACAAACCAAAGCATTAATACTAGTAAAACGCAATTGCTCGTGGCAAACAGGCATTTCAAGATATTGCTTTGCCACGGGAGAATGCATTGAATATGATTATTATGGCGCACTTGTGGCATACAAAAGATTTGTACTACTCGTTTGCCACGGACAACAGCAAAAACCAGGTATGAATTAAACTGCTTGTGGCAAATAGACTGGCATGCTAGTAGTTATGCTGCCATTAGCTGATGAATTATCGGCATAAAGGCCTCTCGACTTCTGACATCGGCCTCAAAGGAAAGAAAAACATCGCGACCGATGAGCAGACCATGTGAAGCGTAAGCTGACAAGCGATCGATATTATCATTTATATAATCGCGCAAATCCATGCGGCCGAGATGCTCAAGTATTATTTTTCGTCCATCTGTTGTCATAATGACAAAATCGGGATGGAAAACACGATTGCCGATACGCAGTTCCGGTTCATATCGATAGGGAATTCCCATTGATTCTAGAACATTGCCAATGAATCGTTCGGATTTGCTTCGAACCTTCACACCATTGCCGGTTTTATATATCAGGTCTTTAGTTCTGTTTGTATTCTGACTTTGTGGATGTGCAGCCCAGTTGTATTGAGCTTTTGTGAAAATGATTTTCGGAAGTTCAAGACCAAGGGTTTCAAATGTCTGCAATAGGGCATCCATGGACTCTGTCCATCCCGGATAATCCCAGATTCGCATGTCATCAAGGCGAAGTCGCAGATAGGCAAGCCGTGCCAGGAGATATATTCTGGATTGATTTCTCGTAATGCCAATCTGTCTGCCGCTGCTGTATTCCCAGAAGTTAAAAGAATCTCCCCTCCTTCGCCAGTGGAGAGAACCGGGGTTTTCGGCTTCAATGGAATCAAGCTCAGCTTGCAGAACTGCAAGCCTCTGCCTTTCACGTTGGCGTAATATGGATGTACACTGGTCCATGGCCGAGGAACCAATAATCATTGAGTATTTGTACCATATATTCATTTAATCCACCTCCAGGAAATTCCGCAACGAATCAATACGCAATACCAATATTTACCAAATGATATTACAATTTCCAATAAATGTCAATAAACAAAAATAGAAGATAATGCTATAATCAAAGAAACAGCAAGCAAGGAGAAATAATAATGGCAATTAAGAGACCGGGAGAATTCAACATTACAGACAGAGCGCTGGAGATCGCGGATTACAAGAAGGGTAGCCGAATTCTGGACATCGGCTGCGGCGAGGGAGATACCGTTAACCACCTGAATCAGATGGGCATGCAGGCAGAAGGAATCGACATGAATCTGGAAAGCATCAGAATCGCAGGCGAGAAGTGCCCAGAAATCAATGTGAAGTTCGGGGACGGCAGTTTCCTTGACGACTACATGTCCTATACATTCGACGGCATTACATTTGAGTGCTCCCTGAGCATGATCAACCAGCCGGACGAGGCCCTCCACGAGGCATACTGTGTAATGAAAAAGGGCGGACGCCTGATTATCACAGACCTTTATGAGATCGATCCGGATCCTAAGCAGGTTGAAGCGGTACGCATTGAAGCGGCCCGCCAGGCGAGAATTCCGCATCAGGAGGGCGACTGCGACGAGGGAACTGTAATGCGATTCGTTGACTTCAGATACGAGGGGGCCTTCTACAAAGAAGCTCTCATCAGAATGATGGAGGACGAAATCGGATATCGCGTAATGGCATTTGAGGACCGCACAGCCGACCTGGATGATTACGTGGCCCAGACTCTCATGGACGAGGGCTCACTGGATCACCTTTGCACCAATCTGAAATGGGAAATTGACGGAAAGAAGAGAAAAATCGGCTACTTCATTCTGGTTGCGCAGAAGCCGATAATGTAGGAGATAACATGGCACTTGATTTAGATATCTGGACAGTTGAAAAGCTGGGTGACTACTTCGGCGGAAGGCCGGATGTGACGAACATAAGCCTTCGCGAAGCCATAGATAAATACACCGCTGAGAAGCTGGCGGAAACAGTGGAATATGCAAAGGCAAGCAGTCCGTTTTATGCTGAGAAAATCGGAGATACAGGTTTGGAGAACGGAGCCTTTGAGGAAATTCCGTTTACCACAGCTGAAGAACTCCGCGACAGGGAGAAGGACTTTCTCTGCGTGAGTCCGTCGCAGATAAGCAGAATAGTAACTCTGCAGACAAGCGGAACAACGGGAAAACCGAAGAGAATATATTTTACCGAGGAAGACCAGCAGCTTACCGTGGATTACTTCAACCACGGCATGAGGCTCATCGTGGATGACAGCGACAAGGTTCTCATTCTAATGCCGGCGACTTCTGAAGGATCAGTAGGCCTGCTTCTGGGGAAGGGCCTTCGTGAAATGGGCGCCGAAACGATTGAATATGGGGTGCCGACAAAGGATGACATTCCGGAAATACTGAGGCGAATCCGCGAGGAAGGCGTAACGTCCATAGTTGCATCGCCGACACACATGATCGCTCTGGCACGCCAGGCCGAAAAGGAAATGGCAAACGGTGCTGAGGACATTTACCTGAGAAGCGTTCTCCTCAGTGGAGAATTCGTTCCGGACAATACGGCCATGATGCTGGAGGACGTGTTCCAGTGCATGGTATTCGAGCACTATGGAATGACGGAAATGGGTCTTGGATGCGCGGTTGCCTGCGGATACTCACGCGGATATCATATAAGAGAAACAGACCTTTTCATTGAGCTGATCAACCCGCTCACGGGAGAAGTGGTTCCGGAGGAAGAAGGCAAGAATACGCCGGGATTTTCAAATTACGGGGAGATAGTTTTCACAACGCTGACCCGAAAGGGAATGCCGTTCATCAGATACAGAACAGGAGACTTCAGCAGATGGATTCTGGGCGACTGCCCATGCGGCAGCAGTCTGAAGAGACTGGACAAGGTCGTTCCGGGAGACGGAAGGATGGATAAGAGCGCCAACAGAGGAGAATAACAATGGCAGATAAGATTTCATACATTGCACGAAAATTCATAGAGGAAGATGTTCCTTTTGTTATAGCCAAGGTCATTGCAACAAAGGGCAGCACGCCGCGCAAACGCGACGCTGTACTGCTGATGAATTTCGAAGGAAAGACATGGGGAACCGTAGGCGGCGGACTTCTTGAAGCGGAAACGGAGAAACACTGCAGAGAGCAGCTCGTAACCAAAGAAAAAATCAAGAATTACGAATTCATTCTGGATGAGAAGCAGTCGGCTGAAAACGCCCTGGAGATGGGCTGCGGCGGTGATGCAACAATCCAGATTCAGTATGTGGATCCGCAGAATCCGGGAAGCTTTGTCGAAGACTTCAAGGGCTCAAGCCAGGCATTTCTCTTCGGCGGAGGTCACGTTGCACTTGCTCTTGACCCTATACTCAGACACGTGGATTTCGAAACGACCATAATCGACGACAGGGAGGAGTACGCAAATGCCGAGCGCTTCCCTGATGCAAAGGCAACCATCGTCTGCACGGATTTCGATCACTGTTTCGACGAGATTGAAACCGACGAGGACAGCTTCATCATTATAATAACCAGAGGACACAAAGGGGACCTGCAGGTTTTGCGTCAGGCGCTCAGGAAGCCTCACGCATACCTTGGCATGATCGGAAGTCGCAGAAAGAACGCATTGCTCTTTGAACAGCTTCTGGAAGAGGGCTTCACCCAGGAGGAACTTGATGCGGTCTATGCGCCAATAGGACTGGACATCAAATCCGAGACACCTGAGGAAATCGGAGTCAGCATTGTGGCAGAGATAATAAAAGTCAGAGCAGAACACAACGAAGGCGTCGCTGCCGTAAAGCACGCGGACAGCCTGAGCAAGCTTCACGAATAAATCACGCAGGAAAAACAGAGGACAATCATGAAGATCGGATACGACAGGGAAAAGAGCGAAAGCTATGGAGAAAAATACGGTGCGGTAATTCTGGCGGCAGGCCTTTCATCAAGAATGAAAGCCTTCAAGCCTCTTCTTCATGTTGCAGGAAGCACGGCAATTGAGGGCCTCATGGAAAGTGCAAAAGCAGCCGGCATCAGCGACATTACCGTAGTGACCGGCCACAACAGGGAGGAACTTGAACCTGTACTCAGAGCGGCCGGCGTTAACATTGCATTTAATCCGGACTACGAGACGGGAATGTTTTCATCCATAAAGACAGGCCTTCGTGCCGCATCAGCATCCGGCAAAGAAGGCTATCTTCTCATGCCCGTTGACTGCCCGCTGATCAGCGTTCGTGTAATGCGCGAATTGATGGGTGCAGCAAAAGAAGATTCATTCTGTGTTGCCACATTTGAGGGCAAGAAGGGGCATCCGCTGCTGGTACCGGCCAAGTATATCGATGAGATATGCGAGTATGAAGGCGAGGGCGGGCTGGTTGCAGTTACGGACGGACACGAATTAATCAGAGTTGAAACCGGCGAAGAAGGATGCATTCTGGACATGGATACACCGGAGGGATATGAGGACATCAAGACCTTTGTGGCAAAGGGCTTTGCCAGGGAGAAACTGGAGCTTCTGACTGCGAGAAAGAGGATATTCCTTGTGCGCCACGGTGAGACGGAGCAGCATGATGAGCCCATGTTTATCGGGCAGTACGATGTGCCGCTTAGCGATGAAGGCAGAGCCCGGGCGGAAACACTGGGGCGGGAAATAGCTGAAGCCATGAGAGAGGATGTTGAGGCTGAGGCCCTTGGAATGGACAAGTTCGGCAAGGAACCGATGCCTGCAATGGAGAGAATATACGCGCGCGACCTGGCAAGAGCCGTCGAAACTGCCAAGATAATATGCGATAAGGTTAAGGAGATTCTGCCGGATCAGGCAAAGGTCAAGGTCAGGGCTGTAAGCGGTCTGAGAGAAATAAATCTTGGCCCGTGGGACGGCAGGGCAATCAGTGAAATCAAGGCCGAATACCCTGAAGAGTACGCCAGAAGAGGAGAAAACCTGATGACCTTCAAGCTGCGGGGCAAGTCCGCAGTGCCGGGAGCAATCGGTGGAACCGAGAACTTTTACGACATGCAGTACAGAGTCATCGCAGCCTTCCGCGAGCTGCTGAGAAACGACGATGCAAAGGATATTATAATAGTTGCTCACAGTGCGGTAATCCGCGCCCTGGAAAACAATATCAAGGGCCTGCGCGTTGACGACGAATGGGAGCCAATTAAAAAAGGCAGCTTCAGGATGTTTGAACCATTCCCGGAGCAGCCTTCTGAAAAAGTCCACGGTGATAAGCCAATGAACATGAATGACATGATTATGGATTCAGTGCTGGATTATTACGACTGATCAGTCATATCAAGCTGATCGGCCACGTCCAGCAGTTCAGGTGCACTTGTGATTCCCTTGCCCGTATGCGGGTGGAAGTGGGTGTAGGTAATGTCACCCAGGAAGCATGCGGAAAGCACGCAGAGAACCGGCACCTTTACACCGTTAGGGAACCTCTTGAAGAGATTGTCAAAACGCGGTGCGATTATGTACAGTCCCAGACTTGCCAGAACCGTGAACATGATGAGTCCCTCAAGACAGATGTATCCGTTAAGGTTAAACAGATAATCGGAGTAGTCCCAGAACTTGATATGTCTCACATTGTCAAAGTACCAGCCTGTGGTATATTCTATTATTCCGCAGCAGATAAAGGTAAGCAGAGCCAGAAGCGGAGGCCTGTCCCCAAGTCGCTTGAGGAAGACAACAACGCAGGCTCCGCCGACACCGTAAATCGGAATCCACGGACCCCAGAGGCTGCCGCGGTTAATCAGGTCACCGTTGAGGACGAAATGATAGAAAACTTCCCAGCACCAGCCTATCATTGCAAAAGCAAAGAATATGAGACCAACATGCACGATTGAGTATTTCCTGTTCCAAGGAACTGCCAGCTCGTGCTTTTTCTTTATCTTTATTGTCGGATAAACGTCAACCAGACGCTCGCCTGCAGGTGCCTCAAAGAGCATTTCGTCATCAAGCAGGTGGATGTGATCTGTGCCGGCTGCCTTTGCATATTCGCGAAGCTTGACCATGGTTTCAGTCTGGCCTCCGCGGTAGAGCGGATTGACGAGGAAAATCGAAGCCAGGCCTGCGGTAAATGAGCCCAGCAGGAACCAGAGAATATAGCTCAGGTCGAACTTGAACATTTCCCACTTGTAGCCATAGGTCATTTCTTTAGCCAGGGCGAAGCATTCACGCCAGCCGATGTCAGGGCGTTCAGCCAGGATGTAGGCGATGGCTCTGTATTCGTAGAGTTTCATTACGCCGCCGACGATGGTGAAGCACCAGAGCAGCAAGAAGACAGCACGGAGCAGCATTATCTTGGCGACGTTCCACACGTAAGGTGTCTCATAGAGATAGAACATCCTCGCAGGCCGCGTGTCGTGATAGAGCCTGTTCTCAAGGAAGAAACGCCGCTCTCCCACCTTCAGCTGTACCTGGAAGAACATGTAGTAGGCCAGGGAGAATATTGCACCCAGAATTGAAACCAGGAAGTGAGCCGGAGGGCTCTTGTCCAGCCTCTTGTTTACAGCATCACCTATGAAGGTGAAGAAGTGAGAGGTCTGGGTCATTCCGTTTGCCAGAGTTGCCATTACACCTCTTGTGGCCTTCTGTACGTTATCGTTATCAATCCAGTTAGTGGAGAGACCGATGATACCACGGACAAGTTCCGAACCGTTTGACTCGGACCTGAGTGTCTGGGCGGTCTTTACCGTGTCGGTCATGAGCAGGTCGGTCTTTTCATCAAGCAGACCGGCGGAACTTGTATATTCAATGGAGAATATGAGCATGAGAAAACACACGCCAATGCATGCCCAGTAGTTCTTCTTAAGATAGCCTGCTGAACTTTTTCTCAGTTCCTTCCTGTTCCAGATTGAAGTCTTTTGTTCTTTTGTCTGTTCTGTCATCTGTTTCTTTTTCTTGTGATAAGCAGTATTTCAGGCGGATTGTTCGCCTGGTTTATCATGTTCACATATGCCGCATGCCAGACCCCCGAATCCAGTCTTTCGGCAAACTGCAGAAGCCGGGCCTTCTCATAAGCGCCGGCCTCATGGCCCGAGTACATGGTGATGCAGAGCACACCGTCTTTCTCAAGCAAAAGCAGGGCATCCCGCACTGCGGTCATTGTCGATTCGGCCACTGTTGTCAGCTGCTTGTCGCCACCGGGCAGGTATCCCAGATTGAAGACTATCACATCCGCATGATCAAGGTGCTGGTCCATGTTCTCGTGGGAATCGCAGATCAGCCTGATGCTGCCGTCCGCCAGCCGTTCAGCAAAGCCTTCGCCTTCCAGAAGGGACCTTGTTTCATCTACGGCCTGCTGCTGAATGTCAAAGGCGTACAATCTGCTGCCTGCTTCGGCCATGTCCACGACTGCTCCATCCATGTCCGCGTTTGCCTTTGCATTATCCGTGAAGAGTGCCTTTGCGAGAGACAGAGTATCGTTGCCGTTGCCGCAGGTTGCGTCTATGACCGTGCAGCCCGTTCTGATATATGGACTGACAATGTGCATTGCCAGCTGAGTAGTTGACTGAATCAGGTTATTCATGGACTAATTATAGCATAAGTTGACAGTGCCTGTCTAAGCGAGTATACTCGTAGTGTAAATAATTCAAGAATCTGTTTCAGGGCGAGGTGAAAGTCCTCACCGGTGGTTATAGTCCACGAGCTGAAGGGTCTGCGGGAGCAGGCACGGACGCAGAGCAGGCGGGATTCCTGCACCGACGGTTACAGTCCGGATGAAAGAAACAAGAAAGCTTTTTTTGTGCGCGGTGCGCGTACAGATTTTGCGAGTATTTGCCCTGGCTTTGCCGGGGTTTTTATATGGAGCAGGTTCGCTGATAAGCGAAAGGAAGCGAGAAAATGACAGAGAATCTCAACACAACAGAAAACAAGATTTCGGCTAAGATGATAGCCAAGATGGGAATGATGGCGGCAATCGCCTGCGTATTCGGACTCTTCAGATTTCCGATACTGCCGATGGTACCGTTCCTTACCTATGACTTTGCGGACATTCCTATTATCATTTCCGCATTTGCATTCGGCCCTGTTGCGGGAATCCTCATTACCTTCGTGGTAAGTTTCATACAGGCATTCCTGCTGGGCGGCGATCAGCTCTACGGTTTCATTATGCACATTCTGGCATCGGGAACCTTCGTACTGATTGCATCCCTCATCTATAAGGCACGCAAAAGCAAGAAGGTTGCAATCATTTCAATGATTATCGCAACGATTGCAATGATCGTAATCATGGGAATAGCCAACTACTTCATCACTCCGTACTACTACGGCGGTGCGGCAATGAAGGAAGTCGTTGTACAGCTCATGCCGTTCATCCTGCTCTTCAACCTGATCAAGGGCGTGGCAAACTCAGTTATCACATTTGTAATATACAAGCGTATCTCACCGTTCCTGCACAAGCAGTAAAATGGGTCAGAAGAACCGACCCCTCGTCCCACTATGAAGAGAATAAACATTAGAAGTGAACAGGATACTGAAAGGTTCGGGTATGAGCTTGGGCAGAAGGTTGAGCCGGGAACGGTTATCGCGCTGATTGGCGATCTGGGAACGGGCAAGACCACACTGACCAAGTCCATAGCCAGAGGACTGGGTGTTACGGAGACGATTACCAGTCCTACCTTTAATATTGTGAAGGAGTACCGAAGCGGCAGGCTTCCGCTCTTTCATTTTGACGTGTACAGAATCGGCGACATCGACGAGATGTTTGAAATCGGCTACGAGGAATATTTCTTCGGCGACGGCGTCTGTGTCGTTGAGTGGGCTGATATAATAGAAGAAATAATTCCGGAGGATGCCATGGTGATCAGAATCGAATACGGGGCATCCGAGGATGAAAGAACATACGAAATAGAAGAAGGCTAAAGGAAGGCTGAGAGAAACGAATGCACATTCTGGCAATTGAAACGACCGGCGCATATGCATCAGTGGCGCTGGCGGAAGACGACAAGATAATAGCGAAGGTGGAAGGCCACGACAGATTCTCACACCTGCAGAATCTGACCCCGCAGATCAGTCAGGTTCTGGGCGAGGGAGGATTGTCAATAGGCGATGTGGATGCGATTGCGGTTTCACAGGGCCCGGGATCCTTTACGGGAATCAGAATCGGCGTTTCCACGGCGAGAGCTCTGGGACAGGTAAGCGGCAGACTTTGCGTGCCCGTTCCCACGCTGGAAGCACTGGCGATGAGAGGCGGACAGGCAGCAGATGCAAAAGCAGACACGCTCATCTGCCCGATTCTGGATGCGCGCAGGAGCCAGGTATACGGCGGAGGATATTTCCTTGAGGACGGCTTCCCGGTGGAAAAGGTCAAGGCGGGTCCATACACAATGGAAGAGTTCATGGATCTGGTCGCAGAATACGACAGTGTGCTTTTCCTGGGCGATGGCGTTGACGCCTACAGGGAAAAGATAGAAAGTTTCAGAAACGGCGGTCTTGCTTTTGCACCTCTTTATCAGGATGCGGAGCAGGTTGCGGTTCTTGGAAAGAGGATCTTCGAGAGAGGAATCAGTTTCTCCTACGAGGGACTGAAGCCGGAGTACATGCGACTGCCTGAGGCGGAGCGCAAGCTGAGGGAGAAGCAGGGAAAATAGAGATGGCAGATGTTATCGTCAGACAGGCGGAGCCTGCAGATGCAAATGACATATATGAAATAGAGAGACTTTGCTTCCCGGATCCGTGGAGCATGGATTCCATAAGGTTTGAACTGGAGGAGAACCCGAGAGCTTTTTACATTGTGGCTGAACACAGCGGCAGAGTTGTGGGCTATGCGGGCCTGTGGTGGATTGAGGACGAGGGTCATATCACGAATGTGGCTGTCATGCCCGGCTACAGAAACCGCAAAATAGCCGAAGGGATTATCAGCACCCTCATCGAGCACACTTTGAAGGAGGGAATCAGGCACTTCACCCTGGAGGTTCGCAGATCCAATGAAGCGGCAATCGGACTCTATGAGAAGTTCGGGTTCGCTGTGGAAGGAGTGCGCAAAGGATACTACAGATTTGAAAAGGAGGACGCCCTCATAATGTGGCGTCATGATGACTAAATGATAGACGGCAAATTCGCAATACTGGCAATTGAATCAAGCTGTGATGAGACGGCGGCGGCAGTGGTCCTGGATGGACGCGACGTGCGCTCAAACGTAATCTCTTCGCAGATAGACATACACAAGGCATACGGCGGCGTGGTTCCGGAAATCGCTTCGCGCCATCACCTGGACAATGTGAACTGGGTTGTTGAACAGGCGCTGAGCGAGGCAGCTGAGAAATCAGGATGTCCCGTTACAATGGACGAGATCGATGCAATCGGCGTGACCTACGGGCCGGGTCTTGTGGGCGCTCTTCTCATAGGGCTGGCAACCGCCAAGGCATATGCTCTGGCAACGGGCAAGCCTCTCGTTGGCGTGCACCACATTCAGGGACATATCTGTGCCAACTACATTGAGCACGAAGAACTGGAACCGCCTTTCATGGCACTGGTCATTTCGGGCGGACATACCAACATTGTTGAAGTGACGGATTACAACGAATGCCACGTTCTGGGCGGAACCAGAGACGATGCGGCAGGGGAAGCCTACGACAAGGTTGCCCGCGTTCTGGGACTGGGCTACCCGGGCGGACCGCTCATCGACAAGATTGCCCGCGAAGGCAATCCTGAAGCGGTTGAATTCAAGCGCGTATTCCTGGAGAAGGACAGCCTGGATTTCAGCTTCAGCGGAATCAAGACCGGCGTTCTGAACTATGTGAATTCAGAGAGACAGGCGGGTCGCGAAATCAGCGTTCCGGATGTGGCGGCCAGCTTCCAGCAGGCGGTCCTCGACGTTATAGTCGCAAAGACAGTCGGCGCCGCTCTGGACATGAAGAAGGATAAGATAGTAATGGCGGGCGGAGTTGCGGCCAACAGCAGGCTGCGCGAGATGCTGGCAGCCGAGTGCGAGAAGCACGGCCTGAAGCTTTATCATCCGTCACCGATTCTATGCACGGACAATGCGGCAATGATAGGCTGCGCCGCATACTACAAGTATAAGGCAGGCGGCATAGATGACCTGACACTGGATGCAATACCTAACCTGCCACTTTAATGTGACTTCGTAACTTATAATCTGACATATGATAGTAATTTCAGCTAAAGATCTGACAAAGGAATATGACGGCACAAACCTGGTTCTGGACAAGGTCAGCTTTTCGATTAACAAGGGCGACCGTGTCGGAATCATTGGCATCAACGGAGCGGGCAAGACCACTCTGCTGAGAATGCTGACAGGTCAGCTCCCTCACGAAGAGGGAGATTTTTTCGTGCCTGCGGATCTGAAGATAGGATACCTGCAGCAGGACGCGGGCTTCGATTCCCAGAAGACGGTAATCGAGGAGGTCAATGCGGTCTTCGAGCACTTTCCTGAAATGGAAGCGGAAATGGAGAGACTGCTGGCTGATGGGGCGAGTGACCACTCTTCTCTGGAACGTTACGAGCAGATTCGCGAGCGCTATGAATACATGGGCGGCTATCAGTACCAGAGCGAAATCAAGGGAATCCTGACCAGCATGGCCTTTGACGAGAGCACATACAACA
Source organism: Clostridia bacterium (assembly GCA_024403185.1). Taxonomy (GTDB): domain Bacteria; phylum Bacillota; class Clostridia; order Peptostreptococcales; family Anaerovoracaceae; genus Lentihominibacter. The sequence continues at coordinate 11,735 of JAKSSG010000015.1, read as the reverse complement.
AGAAAATCTCCACACTGAGCGGCGGGGAAAAGACGAGGCTGGCTCTGGCAATACTGCTGCTGGAGAAGCCGGATATTCTCTTCCTGGACGAGCCTACAAACCATCTGGACATAGGAACACTGAAGTGGCTGGAGCAGTATCTCAAGAGCTACAGGGGAACCATGGTCATCGTTTCCCACGACAGATATTTCCTCAACGAAACGGTAACGAGAATATTTGAAATAGAAAACAGAAAGCTGAACATTTACGAGGGCAATTACAGTTTCTACGCCACCGAGCGCAAAAACAGACGCGAGGCGGAACTGAGAAGATACGAGAAGCAGCAGAAGGAAGTCGAGCGCCAGGAGGAAATGATCCGAAGGTTCAAGCAGCGGGGAACCGAGAAGCTGGCCAAGAGAGCTGCATCCAGGGAGAAGAGACTTTCCGCAATGGAACTCATGGACAGACCTGACAGCGGCCACGGAAAGATGAAGCTGAACTTCCAGCAGAATTTCCAGAGCGGCAAGGACGTTCTCTTCGCTGAGGATCTGAGCAAGGCCTTCGGATACGGGCTCAACAGAGTTGAACTCTTCAGAGGTGTGGAGCTTGATGTGAAAAGGGGAGAAAGAATCTGCATTGTAGGTGCCAACGGCATCGGAAAGACCACTCTAATCAGAATGCTCATGGGAGACCTGGTGAGCACCACGGGAAGAATCAAGGTGGGTCACAATGTCCAGTTCGGATACTACGACCAGGGACAGCAGCTCCTGAACAATGCCAACACGGTAATCGAGGAACTGCAGGATGCCTACCATCTATATTCGGAAGGTGAGCTGAGAAACATTCTGGGAAGATTCCTCTTCAGAGGCGAGGATGTGTTCCTGAATGTTGGCGACCTGAGCGGTGGCGAACGGGCGAGACTGTCTTTGCTTAAGCTCATGATGTCCGGTGCGAACACCCTGATTCTCGACGAACCTACGAACCACCTGGACATTGAGTCAAAGGAGATATTTGAGGAGGCGCTGCTGGACTTCCCGGGAACCTGCATCATTGTTTCTCATGACAGATATTTTCTCAACAGAATCCCGACGAGAATCATGGAGCTGACGGAAACGGGTCTGGTGAATTACCTGGGCAAATACGACTACTACGTTGAGAAGAAGCTTCAGATGATACAGTCGGCAAAGGAGTATGTGAGGAACCTTTCGAGTCCTAAGGAGGTGGCTCCTTCGAGCGCCGAACAGAGGCGGCTCCAGAAGGAAAAGGAGGCCGAGGAAAGGCGTCTGAAGCGCAAGAAAGAGGGCCTGGAATCCGAAATTCAGCGGCTTGAAGAGGAAATAAGCGAAATTGAGACCTGCCTTTGCGATGAGAGCATCATGACTGATCACGAAAGGCTTGCGGAGCTGTCGGAGAGCCTGAATGCAAAGAAGGCCGAACTGGACAAAAACTATGAGGTTTGGCTTGAATTACAAGGGTGATTTCGGTATAATATGATAGATTTTTAACACGGAGGTAAATGATAATGGTATTAGATAAAATCAAGGAAATGATAGTAGAACAGCTGGGCGTAAGTGCAGATGAAATTCAGCTCGACACAAACCTCATGAAGGATCTGGAAGCTGACTCACTGGACGCAGTTGAAATCATCATGGCAATCGAAGATGAATATGACATCGAGATTCCTGACGAGGACGCAGAGAAGTTCCAGACTATCAGCGATATCGTAAATTACGTAGAAAAGGCTATTCAGTAAACAGGTATTGAAATGAAAAAGCATGCAAAGATTTCAAATGCCGTAATCAAGAGACTGCCGAGATACAGAAGATATCTGAACGAGCTGAGAAAGAAGGGCGTAGACAAGATTTCGTCCAATGAATTCTCAAGCCTGATCGGATACACTGCATCTCAGATCAGACAGGACCTGAACAATTTCGGGGGATTCGGTCAGCAGGGATACGGTTACAGCGTTGAAGGACTTTACAATGAAATAAGTGCCATTCTCGGCCTGGATAAGGACTACAAGATGGTCGTTGTCGGAGCCGGCAATCTGGGACTTGCGGTGGTTAATCACACATACTACTACAAGACCGGTTTCGTGGTGCAGGGAATTTTCGAGGTCAACCCGGAGCTTATCGGAAAGAAGGTTAACGGAGTTGAAATCATGAACTACGAAAAGATCGTTGAGTTCGTAGAAGACAATGACATTGACATAGGCATTATCTGTACGACAAAGGACGTGGCGCAGGAAGTGGCAGACAAGCTCTGCTTCGCCGGAGTAAGGGGCCTGTGGAACTTCGCACCTATAGATATTGAAACGCCATCCCATGTGGCTGTTGAGAACGTTCACATTACAGACAGCCTGCACTCGCTGGCGTACCACATGAGTAAGAACGCAGAAGATAAATAGCAAATAAAATGGGACAGCCGTTAAGCTGTCCCACTTCATTATTTTCTTTATTATACTCGGTCCTTAGCCTTCTACTGGAGCGTCAACTGGGCAAGCGCCTGCGCAAGCACCACAGTCGATGCACTTATCAGCATCGATTGAATACTGATCATCGCCAGCAACGATAGCTTCTACAGGACATTCTTCGATGCAAGCTCCACAAGCGATGCATTCGTCCTTAATTACATAAGCCATTATAATACCTCCTTTAAGATTTCATAAATGATAAACAGATTATAACACTCGGACAAGGGTAATTCAATATGAAAGTGTACACTTTATCAGGCAAAAGCGGTACGGGAAAATCCTATCAGGCCGTTAACCTGTGCAGACAGAAGAATATTGAGAGCATCATAGATGACGGTCTTTTCATATGCAAAAACAAGTCGGTGGCCGGCATTTCAGCCAAGAGACAGCCTACCAAGATAGGAGCAGTGAAGACGGCTCTCTTTGTTGATGACGATCACAAGAAGGCGGTTGCAAAGGCAATAAAAAAGCAGGATCCGGAATCTGTTCTGATCATAGGCACGTCGGATGAAATGACGGATAAGATCATTTCGCGACTCGGCCTGCCCGAACCCGAGGAAAGAATATACATAGAAGACATTACGACGGAAGAAGAACGCGAGACGGCCCACAGGCAGAGGAGCGAGCAGGGACAGCACGTAATACCGGCGCCTACATTCCAGATAAAGAGACAGTTCTCCGGCTACTTCATGTCGCCGATGAAGATCCTTAAGGATTTCAGCCCATGGGGTCCATGGAGAGACAACTCGGAAAAGTCGGTTGTCAGACCGACCTACAGCTATCTGGGCAGATACAGAATATCCGAAAAGGTAATGGCGGATATTGTGGAGTGCATTAAGGAAGAATGCAAGACCGTGTACGAGGTTCTCAGAGTAATCGTCACGGAGAAGAAGGATGCCACGGCGGAAGGCATCGAGATATACGTAATAGCCAACCTGAAATACGGCGACGACCTGCCGGGCGCAGCTGCGGATTTCCAGAAGCGGATTGCCGAGCAGATCGAAAACATGACAGCATTTAATGTCAACAGAGTTGACCTGGAGATAAGAGATGTCATCTAAGGGAATAATCGTATTTAATGATATTACGGATTTCGACCCGGATCAGATTTTCGACTGTGGCCAGTGCTTCCGCTGGGAGAAATTGAGTTCTGTAGACCTTGCCGAAAACTCACTCTGGAGCGGCATTGCCGGCGGCAGGCGCGCAACTGTTGCTTTCATAAATGGTGAGCTGAGGGTTGAGGATAGCATGCTTGAAGAAAGCCTTTGCACGAAGGCGGAGGCGAGAAAATTCTGGCATCATTACTTTGACCTGGACAGGGACTATGGGGCCATCAAGAGGAAACTGTCCCTGGGCGACGCGGTAATGAAGGCGGCCATAAAGGAAGGCGGCGGCATAAGAATTCTGAACCAGGATCCATGGGAGACGCTGATTTCCTTCATCATTTCCCAGAACAACAACATTCCGCGAATCAAGGGATGCATCAGAGCTCTGGCTGAAACTCTTGGTGAGAACGGCAATCTGCCCTCACCGGAGGTTCTCGCAAAAGCAAGCCGTGAGGATCTTGCCCCATGCAGACTGGGTTACAGAGACAGATACCTGATTGAAGCGGCCGGTCAGTTCCTCGAGTGGGGAGTTCCCGAGAGCGTGGATGATCTGCTGAAATTCAGCGGTGTAGGGCCCAAGGTTGCAAACTGCATAGCCCTTTTCGGACTGGGCAACATAGACAGTTTTCCGATTGATGTATGGATGCGCAGAGTGATGAACAGCCTCTACGGAATAGCAGAAAACGATACTAAAGAAATGGCTGCTTTTGCACGAGAGCACTTCGCTCCTTATGGAGGAATTGCACAGCAGTATCTTTTCTATTATATTACCCATAAAACTGTTGACAAACCGCTGTAATCGCGGTAAATTATATTTGGCACTCAAAAGGTGCGAGTGCTAACAACAATGTTCAATTAAAAATTTTATTATAAGGAGATGACGTTATGAGTTACGGAATCAAGCCACTTGGCTCAAAAGTAGTAATCAAGGAAATCGAAGCTGAAGAGAAGACTTCAGGCGGTATCGTTCTGGTAGCAAGCGCTCAGGAAAAGCCTCAGATGGCTGAAGTACTGGCAGTTGGACCGGGAACTGATGAAGTTAAGATGGAACTGAAGGTTGGCGACAAGGTTATCTTCAGCAAGTATGCAGGAACTGAAGTTAAGTTCCAGGGCGAAGAAGTTATGATTATGGACCAGAGAGACATTCTGGCCATAGTTGAATAATAAAAGGAGGTATTTCACATATGGCTAAGGAATTACATTACGGAGAAGATGCCAGAAGAGCGCTGCAGGCAGGCGTTGACAAGCTGGCAAATACAGTAAAGATTACGCTGGGACCTAAGGGAAGAAACGTACTTCTCGCAAAGACTTTCGGCTCCCCGCTTATCACTAATGACGGCGTAACAATTGCAAGAGAAATCGAACTGGAAGACGCTGTTGAAAACATGGGTGCACAGGTTGTTAAGGAAGTTGCTAGCAAGACTAACGACGTAGCAGGCGACGGTACTACAACAGCTACACTGCTGGCTCAGATCATTATCCGCGAAGGATTCAAAAATGTAGCAGCAGGTGCAAACCCAATGGTACTGAAGAGAGGAATCTCAGGTGCTGTAGATGTAGCAGTAAAGGAAATCGAAAAGCTGTCAAAGGATGTTAAGACAACTGAAGCCATCGCACAGGTTGCATCAGTATCAGCAGCAGATGAAGAAATCGGCGGACTGATTGCAGAAGCCATGGATAAGGTTGGCAGAGAAGGCGTTATCACAGTAGAAGAATCAAAGACAATGGGAACTACTCTGGACGTTGTAGAAGGCATGCAGTTTGACAGAGGATACTTCTCACCTTACATGGTTACAGATACTGAGAAGATGGAAGCTGTCAGCGAAAACCCATACATCCTGATTACAGACAAGAAGATCTCAAACATTCAGGAACTGCTGCCGGTTCTGGAACAGGTTGTTCAGGCAGGCAGAAAGCTGTTCATCATCTGCGACGATCTTGAAGGCGAAGCTCTGGCTACTATCGTTGTAAACAAGCTGAAGGGCGTTATCGACTGCGTAGCAGTTAAGGCTCCAGGATTCGGCGAAAGAAGAAAGGCAATGATGGAAGACATCGCAGTTCTGACAGGCGCTACAGTAATCTCAGAAGAACTGGGATATGAACTTAAGGAAACTACACTGGACATGCTGGGAACAGCTGCAACAGTTAAGGTTGATAAGGAAAACACTGTTATCGTAGGCGGCGGCGGTTCAGCTAAGGACATCAAGGAAAGAGTTGCTGCAATCAAGTCACAGATTGAACAGTGCGTATCAGATTTCGACAGAGAAAAGACTCAGGAAAGACTTGCCAAGATGGCAGGCGGCGTAGCAGTAATCAAGGTTGGTGCTGCAACTGAAACTGAACTTAAGGAAAGAAAGCTGAGAATCGAAGATGCTCTCAACTCTACAAAGGCAGCAGTTGAAGAAGGTATCGTAGCAGGCGGCGGAGTTGCTCTGGCAAACGCAATTCCTGCAGTTAAGAAGTATGTAGATACTCTGGAAGGCGATGCCAAGACAGGCGGACTGATTATCGTAAGAGCTCTGGAAGAGCCGGTTAGACAGATTGCAGAAAACGCAGGTTATGAAGGAAGCGTAGTTGTTGCTCAGGTTATGAAGAGCAAGAAGGGTACAGGCTTCAATGCTTCAACAGAAGAGTATGTTGACATGATCAAGGAAGGTATCGTAGACCCTGCCAAGGTTACAAGATCAGCTCTGCAGAACGCAGCATCAGCATCAGCAATGCTGCTGACAACAGAAGCAGGCGTAACTGACATAAAGGAAGACCTGCCTCCGATTCTCCAGGGCGGCGGAGCAGCCGGAATGGGCGGCGGAATGCCTGGAATGATGTAAATCGAATGAGATTAAAACAGTGAAGACCCCATGTGGGGTCTTCTTTTTTTACTCTAGGTGAGATGATTTATGAGTTTGGGTAGAAACAGGCTACTTTTTTGATATTTAATCATAGCCTTGGCAGGATTTCTCTGGAAATCAATCTTTCAATATCGGAAATATCCAGTAAATCTTTTTCGGTTGTAAATATAATATTTTCGTTGGGAACAAAGTCCGTTGTTTTAAGTACAAATATTCTTTCAGATGTGTTGCAACGATATATTGGATTCATGCATAAGCCAGCATGTTCCCATAATAGAATTGAGCCGTCTCCAAGCATAATTGCAAAATCAACACTGATTGTTATAGTCTGAGTTCTATAATCGTAGGAACGCCATATTGAACCGAGAGCGTTCATCCACTGGAGGTCTTCAGGAACATTCCATATACAATGACCATCGCGATAAGTAAATAAGGAGCGAGGATAATCATGCCTGTTTTTTCTGGATGAGAGATAATCTCTAAGCCCGTCAACAATCATTGAGACATTGATTTTGAATAGCATTTCATATCTGTACGGGACGCCTAACAGTTCCAGCTCATTGCCAATATCTCGCTCCGACTTAGAACGCATCGGAATTCCTGAAGTGGTAACAAATTTAAGGTCCTCCTTCCAGCCCGTATTTGCAGGATAGCTTGCGGTAACCCAGCGATATTGTTTTGGAGTAAGAGTGATCATCTGCAGAACAAGACCGGCACTTACATATTTGTCGAGCAACTGAGATGTATCACGATTCTTAGTCAGATAGTATAAGTATTTTTTTCTGGCAAGCTGATGAACAAGAGTCCTGTTGCTGTTAATACAGACTTGCCTGGAACCATTAAAATGGTAGAAACTGTAGTAGCCTTTATAGCATTTAATGTTCAAAGACCCCTCAGGCATTCTTGAATATTCTTTTTTAATCATATTCAGTTTTTTGCTTGAGATGGATGGATTCATAGCAGCTCCTGATAAATGGAAATAATTTACTGTAAATATATACCATTAGAATATAATTGTCAATTGCATTAAACAACGACAATGTGATAAAATACCATCAGTGTAATTATCATTCTTCTGTAACGTTATGGAACGGAAAGGATGAATCAGTATGAATAATAACTCTATCACGAAACCTCTTCTCGCCATTATTGGCGTAAATTTCATATGGGGTTTCGATTTTATTGCAATAGAATACATGATGGATTTCATGTCGCCGGCAGTATTCACTTTGTCCAGGCTGATTATCGGCAGCGCAATTCTGACGGTATGCTGCTTTCTGTTCAGAGGAGGCATTAAAATAGAGAAGAAAGACATGCCAAGGGTATTTATCTCGGGTGCCATTGGAATGGCAATCTATTTCACTATTGAAAATCTTGGAACGGGACTTACCGGCGCAGCGTATTCATCGCTGATCATGGCCACGGTGCCGATTTTCGGCATGATTGGCGACAGGATATTCTTCGGAAATAAGATTACGCCGCTCAAGACAATCTGCATTCTGGTTTCGATTCTGGGTGTGTACCTGCTGGTGGCAGGAGAACCAATGGGAATTAATGTACTGGGTACACTGGCAATGTTTGCCGCCGCAATTCTGTGGGTTGTGTACCTTGTAGTAGTTAAACCGCTCTTTGAAAGAATGGACCTGCTTACCCTTCTTACGGGGCTGTTCATTTCAGGACTGATTGTGGAACTGCCTCTTGCCGGAATCAGTCAGGCAGTCAGCCATGCGACGATAGAATTCACCCCGGCGGGAATACTGATCACAATCGCAACGGCAGTAATCTGCATTATCATAGGAGAATTCGGTTACGTTTATGCGGTGGGCAAACTGTCAACAACACTGGCTTCAGCCTTTGAAAACATTCTGCCGCTGACTACAGTACTGTTCTCGTTTGTCATTTTCGGCACCATGCTGACGGGAAGTCAGATTATCGGCGGGCTGATTATCATGGCTGCCGTTACGGCAATCGCTTTTCTGGAAAAAGACAAATAATGCAAAAGCAAACACAAACGCAAAAGCACACCTTTTACAGGGTGTGCTCTTTTATATAGTCTATGAACATCTCCTCCACAGTCGGCAGGGGATGTCCTTTTCTCCAGACGAAAATGTATTCATTTGAGCTGCCCTTGCCGCGCAGCTTTTTCATTGCCAGGCCTTCCCCGGGCAGTGCGCCGGTTCGAGGGAACAGGCCTATTCCCACGCCCTGTGCGGCCAGAGGCGAAGCATCAAGGAAGCTGTCAACTTCACAGATGATCCGAGGATCTGAATTCAGGCTGCGGAACATGCGGTATACCGATTCAATGCTGGCGCGACGTGATGGAACGATAAGAGGTTCATACTTAAGGTCCGCAATGCCTATCTCATCGCCCGAGCTTGATGCCAGCGGATGGCTGCTGCTCATGAGTGCAATCAGCTTGTCCTGCCCGACAGAGAAGCCGTTCAGGAGAAGCTGGTCGTAAGGTGCGGTGATGACAGCCAGACTGATCAGGCCCGAACGCATCTTTTCAATCAGGTCATCGCTGTTGCCGTGAAGAATTCTGAAACGAACCTGGGGATATATTTTCATGAAGCCTGCAATCCAGTCCGAAGCAATGTCCGGTGCCATGCCTTCAACCAGACCGATGGAGATGGTCCCGGTCATGCCTTCGCCCATGGATCTTATTTCTGCACTGGCCTTTTCGGAAAGCTTGAGTATTTCTTTGGCACGTCTGTAGAGCAGCTGACCTGATTCGGTCAGTGTAAGGCTTCGGCGTCCCCGTATGAACAGGGTGGTTCCAAGCTCATCTTCCAGGTTCTTCATCTGGCTGGACAGAGGCGGCTGACTCATATTCAGAATTTCAGCGGCTCTGGTAATATTCAGTTCTTCTGCAACGGTTACGAAGTAACGAAGAGTTCGCAGTTCCATAAAAAAGGCCCTCCTGCTTTTGCATATGTACCATATGAAAAATATATGGTAACACAAATATTATATGTATTTTATTATTATATGGCAATACTGTATAATTAGCTTGCAGTTAATTCTTCAAATAAACAGGAGGTCAATATGGCACGTTTAGTTGGAACAGTTTCAAGAGGTATCAGATTACCGATTATCAGAGAAAAGGACGATGTGGAAAGCATAGTGGTAAATTCAGTTGTCGAAGCATCAAAGGATGAAGACTGGGGATTCAAGGTTCGCGACAAGGACATCATCTGCATCACCGAAGCCGTTGTTGCAAGAGCGCAGGGTAACTACGCTACAACTGATGATATAGCAAAAGACGTTAAAGCAAAGCTGGGCGGTGAGACTATCGGAGTTATCTTCCCGATCCTTTCAAGAAACAGATTTGCAATCTGCCTTAGAGGCATTGCAGCAGGAGCAAAGAAAATCGTACTCATGCTGTCATACCCTTCAGATGAAGTGGGGAACCACCTGATTGACCTGGATAAGGTTGACGAGATGGGTGTTGATCCGTTCAAGGACGTTCTCAGCCTGGAAAAGTACAGAGAACTCTTCGGATATGAGAAACACAGATTCACAGGTGTTGACTATGTGGATTATTATCAGAATCTGATTGAAGAGTCAGGCGCTGAATGCGAAATCATCTTCGCAAACAACCCTAGAGAAATACTCAAGTACACTGACAAGGTTCTGGCTTGTGACATTCACACACTTCCAAGAACAAAGAGAATTCTCAGAGATGCCGGTGCAGAAACAGTTCTGGGTCTCGATGATATTCTGTCAAGTTCAGTTGACGGCAGCGGATACAATCCTGATTTCGGACTTCTTGGCTCAAACAAGGCAACAGAAGAAACAATCAAGCTATTCCCTATCGACGGACAGGAGCTGGTTGAAGGAATTCAGAAGAAGATAAAGGACATCACAGGCAAGACAGTTGAAGTCATGGTTTACGGTGACGGATGCTTCAAGGACCCTGTAGGAGAAATCTGGGAGTTCGCAGATCCAGTAGTTGCTCCTTTCTATACGAAGGGCCTCGAGGGAACACCGAATGAACTGAAAATCAAGTATCTGGCTGACAACGATTTCGGCGACATGGAAGGCGATGCACTCAAGGAAGCTATCAAGGGTGAGATCGAGAAGAAGGACGCTGACCTGGTTGGCAAGATGGCCTCAGAAGGAACAACTCCAAGAAGACTTACAGACCTTATCGGTTCACTCTCAGACCTGACATCAGGTTCAGGTGACAAGGGAACACCTGTTGTATACATCCAGGGATACTTTGATAACTACACTACAGAATAGTATGATATAGCAAAAGCAACAGACCGTTTTTCGGAAAGATTTCGGAGGTAATATAAATGGATCCAAACAAAAGACCAGAAACAATGGAAAGAATTACAACCCCTGAGCTGGCAAAGGCATTCATCGACGAACAGGTTGAAGCAATCAAGGCACAGGTAGGAGATAAGAAGGTGCTACTGGCACTTTCAGGCGGCGTTGACTCAAGTGTAGTTGCCGCACTGCTGATTAAGGCAATCGGTGATCAGCTGGTATGCGTTCATGTTAACCACGGACTGCTGAGAAAAGATGAACCTGAAATGGTTATCAAGGTATTCAAGGAAGAGCTGGGTGCAAACCTGATTTATGTTGATGCAGTTGACAGATTCCTTGACAAGTTGGCAGGCGTTGACGATCCTGAACAGAAGAGAAAAATCATCGGCAAGGAATTTATTGAAGTATTCGCAGATGAAGCCCGCAAGCTGGAAGGCATAGAGTTCCTGGGACAGGGAACAATCTACCCTGATATTACAGAATCAAAGGGCGTTAAGGCTCACCACAATGTTGGCGGCCTCCCTGAAGATCTGAAGTTCGAACTGGTTGAACCGGTTAAGCTTCTCTACAAGGACGAAGTAAGAGTAGTTGGAAAGGCTCTGGGCCTTCCTGACAAGATGGTTTACAGACAGCCGTTCCCGGGCCCTGGTCTCGGAGTAAGATGCGTTGGCGCAATTACACGTGACAGACTGGATGCACTTCGTGAAGCGGATGCAATCGTTCGTGCTCACATCGGCACGCTTCCTGAGGTTCCTTGGCAGTACTTCGCAGTAGTTCCTGACATCAAGTCAACAGGAATCAAGGATGATGCCAGATACATGGGCTGGCCTGTAGTAATCAGAGCCATAAACTCAGTTGATGCAACATCAGCTCAGTCAATCGAAATTCCATGGAGCATGCTCTGTGCAATGAGAGATGAGATTCTCGAAAAGGTGCCTGGAGTGAACAGAGTTCTCTGGGACTTCACAGATAAGCCAGTATCAACAATTGAGTGGGAGTAGTGGAATGTGGCTGACACATCTCTGAAACCCCTTGAAAACAGGGCGTTTCGGG
>JAKSSG010000014.1 GCA_024403185.1 Clostridia bacterium | reverse complement strand
CCTGTGACCCCCTGCTTGTAAGGCAGGTGCTCTCCCAGCTGAGCTAAACTCCCATAGTCGGATTTGTCCGACGCACTTATAAAATATACAGTAACACACACCCTATGTCAAGGGTTTTTTTACACTTTCTCCATTGCTTTTTTGCAGGAAATTATTTCGGCGCTTCCTGAGGTGACATTTGCCACAAGTCCTCTCAGTTTTTCCTCGTTTTCGGCAGGGCTTACCAGACTCAGACTGACCTTTTCACCGTATTCGATCTCCGGAATGATAAATCCCTCTCCTCCATCGTAGAGGGTATCCGACGCCATCTGCTGGAATCTTGACAGAAATGTGTAATCAGTTAAAACCTTCATCCTGCACACTTCCTGAACGCTGCAGATTCCTGCCGCTTCAATGGCAAGCCTGGCGCTCGAAGTGTAGGCCCTGACCAGTCCTCCCGTTCCGAGCTTGATGCCGCCGAAGTATCTGGTTACGACAATTACAAGATTTGTGAGTCCTTCTCCCACAATCATCTGAACCATGGGTGCTCCCGATGTGCCCTGCGGCTCTCCGTCATCGCTTGCCCACTGAATCTGCATCTTATCGCCTATGATCATCGCCGGCACATTGTGAGTCGCATCCTTGTACTTCGCCTTTATTTCAGCAATGAAAGCCTCCGCTTCCTCTCTGCTTTCAACCGGTCTGGCATGTGCGATGAATTTCGATTTCTCTATTATCTGCATTTCCGACGCTTCTTTTCTTATTGTTCTGTAGAGTTCCATTTATAGCTTTCGTATCTCCCGAAGTCTTCTGCCTTGAAGCTGCCGCTCAGCAGCGTTCCGTCTTCCCTGTAGTCCATTGATTCAATCTGGGCGTTATCGCAAAGATATGAAACGATATCTCCCCTGTCATATGGAATCAGCAGACTTGCCCTGACCATGTTACCGAAGATGGCGTTTCTGATAAGCTGCGCAAGTTCTTCCATGCCCTCACCGGTCTTTGCAGAAATGTAAACGGCTTCATGGCCGCTGGCATCGATTGGCCTGTCATCCGCAATATCCATCTTGTTGTATGCCATGACGGTTTTCGCACTGCCTGCACCAAGCTGTCCGATTACCCTGTTTGTAACTTCAATCTGAAAATCCCTGTCCTCGACTGTATTCTCGCCCTTGTTGGAGCTGTCGACCACATGAATGAGCAGGTCCGCATCCCTGACCTCTTCCAGGGTTGACTTAAAGGCCTCAACCAGATTGTGGGGCAGTCCGCTTACAAAACCAACCGTGTCTATGAGGATGAAATCCATGCCTGTTCCCAGACTGATCTTTCTGTGGGCTGTATCAAGTGTGGCAAAGAGCATGTCCTGGGATTTTACCGTCTTGCTTCCGTCTTCACCTTCGGCATCTCCCATGAACATCCCTATGAGCCTGTTCATGATTGCCGACTTGCCGGAGTTGGTGTATCCCATAAGAGCAACGACAGGCAGTCCTGCCTTTGCACGGGATTTCTTCTGAGTGCTTCGGGTTTCTGAGAGTTTTGCCAGTTCTGCCTTGATATCATCGATTCTTCTCTCGATGTGACGCCTGTCCGTTTCCAGTTTTTTCTCGCCGGGGCCTCTGGTTCCGATTCCTCCGCCAAGACGTGACAGAGCCTTGCCGAAGCCTGTAAGCCGCGGTATTCTGTACTGCAGCTGTGCCAGCTCAACCTGAAGCTTGCCTTCTCTCGAGCTTGCCCTGTCTGCGAAAATGTCCAGAATGAGAATGGTTCTATCAATGACTCTGACTCCGAGAATCTCCTCAAGATTTCTTATCTGTATTCCGCTCAGTTCTTCATTGAAAACTACCGTGTCCACTTCCATGGCTTCTGTAAGCAGGGCCAGTTCTTCAACCTTCCCCTTTCCCAAAAGCGTTGCGGTGTTCGGTTTTTCAAGGGATTGCTCAATTCTTCCCACCACCTCAATGCCGTCAGCCTCGCAGAGACCTTCCAGTTCATCCATGGATCTCGTGATGTCGCCCTTCCAGGCAAGACCCGCAATTATTGCACGGTATTCATCTTCTCTAAGTATTTCGTTGTTCTCATTAAATCTCAGCATGCCTATATAATATCATAAAAAAGGCATGTGAGGTAACTCACATGCTCATCTTTGCCAGTTCTGATTTCAGATTCGGATTAAGTATTTTTATTCGCGTTCCCTTCATGCCGAGAGATCTGGATTCTATTACTCCTGCACTCTCAAGCTTTCTGAGCGCATTTACTATTACTGATCTTGTTATGCCTGATCTGTCAGCAATCTTGCTGGCAACCAGAAGGCCTTCCTCGCCTTCAAGCTCTGCAAAAATGTGCTGAACCGCTTCGACCTCGGAATAGGACAGTGTGCCTATTGCCATCTGAACCATCGCAATGTCTCTGGCTTCCTCCTCTTCCTCCACGGTCTTTCTTCTCTGGATTTCTAGACCGACGATTGTAGCGCCGTACTCACCGAGAACAAGGTCCTCGTCTGAGAACTCAGGCTCGTATCTGGTCAGAATGAGGTTGCCCCATCTGTTTCCTCCACCCACAATAGGAATGACCGTGTGAAGCTTATCTGACGTGTCATAGTCATACTTGAATATCTTCAGAGCCTCTTCGCCGGACATGTTTGCCGTAGTCTCCTTGACGTTCATCAGTCCCTCATTGTATTCACCCGGAAATGCTTCAACACCCGTCTCTGCATCCTTTATAGTGGAGCTGTCCTGTTTGATTTTCAGTGAAACACCGATAACCTTGCCTCTCGCATTTGTTACATATACGTTTGCGTCCATCAGGTCACTCAGGATTTCGCACATCTCGTTAAAGGACATTGCGCCTGTCGGACTTTCCTGAAGCATCCAGTTCAGTTTTCTTACTTTGTTTAATATATTGCCCATGTTTGTCACCTCTCAAATGTCTTTACTGCTCGAACAACTTAATTATAGCCCTTTGTCATATTATTAACAACTGATTTTTTTGATTTTTCAAAAAATTTACAAATGTACGCGCAATTGAACATTTTATTTGCAAAAGCATTAAAAAACGGGAGGTTGCCCTCCCGTCTGTTCCGCTTAGAGAATGTATCTGTCCAGATCGTCCGGATGAATCTTTTCTTCGAATTTTTCCTTTACATACTCTCTGTCAATTACGATTTTCTCTTCTTCCATTTCCGCAATGTTGAATGAAATGTCCTCGAGAAGCTTTTCCAGAATTGTGTGAAGTCTTCTGGCTCCGATGTTCTCAGTCTGTTCATTCATCAGGAATGCCATTTCAGCGATTTCGTCAATTGCTTCATCTGTAAACTCTATTTCGATTCCCTCTGTTTCAAGCAGTGCCTTGTGCTGCTTGATCAGGGCGTTTTCAGGAATCGTAAGAATCTTTACGAAAGTATCCTTGTCCAGATTTTCCAGTTCAACTCTGATCGGGAAACGGCCCTGCAGTTCCGGAATCAGGTCTGTAGGCTTGGCGATATGGAATGCACCTGCACCGATGAACAGAATGTGGTCTGTCTTCAGCGGACCGTGCTTGGTGTTTACAACGCTTCCTTCAACTATAGGAAGGATGTCTCTCTGTACGCCTTCTCTGGAAACATCAGCACCGCTTCTGTATCCCTGTCCGGATGCAATCTTGTCGATTTCGTCTATGAATATGATGCCGTTCTGTTCAGCATTGCGCATTGCATCTTCTTCAACCTGATCCATGTCAATCAGGTTCTGTGCCTCGTCCTCACGGAGAATCTTTCTGGCTTCCTTAACCTTTACCTTCTTGGTCTTTTTCTTCTTCGGAGCCATGTCACCGAAGATGTTGCCAAGCTGAATCATTCCTCCGTCCTGAACATCCAGGTTGTTCTGCTTAGGTGCCTCAGTAACCTGAATCTCAATGTACTGTTCCTCCAGAAGTCCGTCTCTGAGCTGCTGTCTTACCTGTTCTCTTGCAAGACCGGTATCTTCATTTTCATCTTCGGCCTCAGCCTGCTGTGCCTGCTGCTTCTCATACTGCTCCTTCTGGCTCGTGTATCCGGCATTGCCCAGGATGAAATCGAAAGGTCCTCTGTTCTGACCGCTTGCAACCTTCCCCTTCTTTCCCGGGATGATTGCCTCGATGATTCTTTCTTCAACGATTTCATCAGCGATTGAATACTTCTCTTCAAGCATCTGCTGCTTTGTAATTCTTATTGAAGCCTCGGCCAGATCTCTTATCATGGAATCAACGTCTCTTCCAACGTATCCTACTTCCGTAAATTTGGTAGCTTCCACCTTAACAAAAGGTGCGTCCATGAGTTTGGCAAGACGCCTTGCAATCTCAGTTTTACCGCAGCCTGTAGGTCCCATCATGAGAATGTTCTTAGGCGTTATTTCTTCTCTCATTTCATCTGAGAGAAGGCTTCTTCTGTATCTGTTTCTCAGTGCGATTGCAACTGATTTCTTCGCCTCGTCCTGACCGATAATGTATTTGTCAAGTTCACCAACTATTTCTTTTGGTGTCATCTGATAGAGTTTGTTTGCCATGTCCGCGTCCCCCTTTACAGCTTCTCAACAGAAATGTGATCGTTTGTGTATACGCAGATTGAAGCTGCTATTTCAAGTGATTTTCTTACAATCTCTTCCGCACTCAGATCGGTGTTGTTGTAGAGTGCATTTGCAGCTGCATACGCATAGTTTCCACCTGAACCGATTGCCACAAACGGCTGGTCCGGTACGATCACTTCACCTGTTCCTGAAATAACGAGCAGGTCCTCCTTGTCGGCAACAATCATGAGTGCCTCAAGGTTTCTGGACGCCTTATCTGTTCTCCAGAGATTTGCCAGTGCAACAGCCGCCTTTTTCAGGTTTCCGCCATGTTCATCCAGCTTGCTCTCAAACTTTTCAGTAAGAGAAAAAGCGTCAGCAACAGAACCCGCAAAACCGGACAGCACTGTATTCTTGTAGATTTTTTTTACTTTTTTAGCGCCGTTTTTCATGATAGCTGTTTCGCCCATTGTTACCTGGCCGTCACCACCGATGCAAACATCGTCGCCCTTCTTTACTGCACAAATTGTCGTAGCGTGAAACTGTACCATAAAATCCCTCCTTGGTCTGTTTCGTTTCTCTAATCTTCTACCTAATTATATACTCTATTCTTTGTAATTGCATTCCTTATTTGAGCATGCAAGCTCTGTGCTCTTGCCCTTCTTCTCGACGAGCATGCTTCCGCACTTAGGGCACATCTTTCCGGCCGGCTTGTCCCAGTATGCCTGGTCACACTTCGGATAGTTTGAGCAACCGTAGAACAGTCTGCCTTTGCGTCCTCTCTTGGCGATAATGTCGCCTCCGCACTTCGGGCACTTTACGCCTATTGTTTCGACTATAGGCTTGGTGTACTTGCAGTCAGGATATCCGGTACATGCGATGAATGAACCGAATCTTCCGTGCTTGATTGCAAGGTCCCTTCCGCACTCAGGACACTTCTCGCCTGTCAGTTCAAGGGACGGTTCCGAAACAGGAATTGCCTCGCCGGCCTTTTCCAGTTCCTCTTTCAGCGTGCCGTAGTAATCCTCAATGATCTTCTTCCAGCGAACGCCCTTGGCTTCTATGTCATCGAGTCCTTCTTCCATTCTTGCCGTGAATCCCACGTCAACAATTTCCCTGAAGAATTCCGACATCATGTCTATTACCGTAAAGCCCAGGTCTGTTGGAACCAGGTTCTTCTTTTCCTTCTTTATATACTTGCGGTCCATCAGTGTTGCCACAATTGGCGCATATGTACTCGGTCGGCCGATTTCCTTCTCTTCAAGGTCTCTTACAAGGCTTGCTTCCGTAAACCTTGCAGGCGGCTGCGTGAAGTTCTGTTCACTTCTCAGATCTGCAGGTTCAAGCTGCTCTCCCTTTGTCAGCTCCGGAAGATACTTACCGTCTTCCCCGTTCTTCGCGGGAGGACTTACCTTAAGGAAGCCTTCAAAGAGCACCTTTGAACCGGTTGCCCTGAAACCGTAATCGCCGTTTTCAATGAGTGCGCTTACAGCCTTGAGCTGTGCCGGTGCCATCTGGCTGGCTATGAACCTTGTCCAGATAAGCTTATAAAGATTGTACTGATCCTTTGAAACCTGATCCTTTATCTCGTCAGGTGTCAGTTCAATGCGCGAAGGTCGAATTGCTTCGTGCGCATCCTGTACATCCTTTTTTCTGTTGGCGAAAACAGTGCCGCCGTAGAATTCTGCGCCATGCTTTTCGGTAATGAATTCCTTTGCAGCCATTCTTGCTTCATCTGATATTCTTACCGAGTCAGTTCTGATGTATGAAACCAGACCGCCGGTTCCGTGTCCCTTTATGTCCAGACCTTCGTAAAGCTGCTGAGCAACCATCATGGTTTTTCTTGTCGAGAAGTTCAGCTTGTTGGCAGCATCCTGCTGCAGGCTGCTGGTGGTATAAGGAGGCGCAGGTTTTCTTACTCTGTCCTTTTCCTCTACCTCGCCTACAACATAGCTTCCCTTTGAAAGGGCTGCCAGAATGTCATCCGCTTCCTGTCTGTTCTTTATTTCCAGTTTACTGCCTTTGCATGTTGCAAGCTTCGCCGTAAACTTCTTATCCTTCTTGAAGTCTGCCTCTATTGTCCAGAACTCTTCCGGTACAAATGCTCTGATTTCATTTTCTCTGTCGCATATTATCTTCAGTGCTGCCGACTGAACTCTGCCCGCAGAAAGACCTCTCGAAATCTTTCTCCACAGAAGCGGGCTGATCTGATAACCTACCAGTCTGTCAAGAACTCTTCTTGCCTGCTGTGCATCGACAAGACTCTGGTCAATCGGTCTCGGATTCTTTACAGCTTCCTTGACTGTCTTCGATGTGATTTCATTGAAAACAACTCTGCACGGAGTGTCTTTGTCTATGCCGAGCAAAAATGCTAAATGCCAGGATATTGCTTCTCCCTCTCGGTCCGGGTCGGTTGCGAGATAGATTTTTGATGCATTCCTGGCTTCTTTTTTCAGCTCCTTTATAAGGTCTCCCTTGCCCCTGATGTTGATATACTGAGGATCAAAGGCTTCTGCGCCCTTAAGTTTTTCCGCATTGTCCTCTGAAACATTTTCCAGATCTTCAGGCAGAACTATTCCCAGTCTGCTCTTCGGAAGGTCTCTAACATGACCAACTGAAGCGACAACCCTGTATCGGCTGCCTAAAAATTTCCCTATGGTTTTAGCTTTTGATGGTGACTCGACTATTACGAGTGTCTTTTTTGCTGCTGCCATTTAACTCCCTTTCCTGCGGCCCGAAAAACGCACCGCCAATAAAAATCTTTTTTACAGTAACCGATTATATTTCCATTATTAAACATTTGCAAGAAAAATTTTGCCCAGCGCCGAGAAGATAAACCCCTTCATTTCCATCACCGATAATATCGGATTAACGTAGCCCGGCTCTTTTCCAATATGATAGCACACCTCGTCAATACCCATTTCACCATGCTCCTGAAGCAGCCTGAAAATCTCATACTCCCTGTCGCTGAGTTTCTCTCTGGCCATCTCCCCCGTGATTCTTCTGAGACCGAAAGGCTCCAGAACATCATCTATGCTTATGAGAGGCGTTGCTCCCTCTCTGATCAGTTTGTTGTTGCCAAGATTATACTGACTGTCTATGTTCCCGGGAACGGCAAGGACCTCACGGCCCTGTTCTGCAGCAAGCTCAGCGGTAATGAGGGACCCGCTTCTGTTTCTCGCCTGAACCACTATGGTAATATGGCAAAGACCGCTTATTATGCGGTTTCGCGTCGGGAAGTTATATCTCTCCGGGCGTGTCCCCGGGCTGTATTCTGAAATGACAAGCCCCTTTGTCTCCAGCTCCCTTTTAAGTCCGCTGTTTTCGGGCGGATAGCATACATCCACTCCGCATCCCAGCACGGCTGCCGTATTTCCTCCCCCGGCCAGTGCTCCGTTATGAGCACATGAATCTATTCCCATAGCCATTCCACTGACAACCGTAACTCCGTGTTCGGCAAGGCATCGTGCAATTGCGATGGCTGTATTTCTGCCGTAGGTCGTCGTAGTTCTGGACCCTATTACTGCGGCGCAGGGTTTCTCCAGCATCCTAAGATTTCCAATGTAGTAAAGCTGTTTCGGCGGGTTTTTTATCTCTGCGAGTCTCGAAGGGTATCCTGTCTCTCCCAGTCGCACCATCTGAATTCTGTCTGTTTCTTTCATTATATATATGCTCCTTGTGTAATCTGCAGTTTCCTACTGCATGTCGCTGTCAATCCTGAACATTAGAGCCTCTGCAACATGAAACTGCTCAATGCGTTCCTTCCTGTCAAGGTCAGCAATTGTACGTGCTATCTTGAGAATCTTGTTGTACCCGCGCATGCTTAGGTTCAGTCTTTCATAGGCCGATACCATCATGCTGTGACTTTCTTCGTCAAGACTGCAGTATCTCTTTATACCCTCTTCATCAAGCTCACCGTTACAGCTGTAACGCAGCCCGCTGTATCTTTCTTCCTGCATCCTTCGCGCCGCAACCACCTTTCGTCTCATTGAGTCTGTGCTTTCCCATTTGCCACCGCTCTTCAGTTCGTTCAGCCTGTCCTTGTCCACCGGATTAACCCTGATGTGCATGTCAATTCTGTCAGCAAAGGGCCCCATGAGCTTTCTCCTGTGGCTTTCAATCTGTTTCGGCGTGCAGGTGCAAAGCTTCCTCTCGTCCCACAGATTCCCGCATTTGCAGGGATTGGCCGCAATTACCACCATGACACGTGACGGGAAGATCACCTCCTCCAGGTTTCTGTTTATTCTTATCAGCCCTTCCTCCACAGGCTGTCTCATGGCATCAATTACGCGGGCGTCAAACTCCCCAAGCTCATCAAGAAAAATCACGCCTCTGTGGGCAAGGGACAGCTCACCCGGTCTTGGTTTTGCGCCTCCTCCTATGAGACCCGTCTGGGTAATTGTATGATGAGGACTCCTGAAGGGGCGCTGCTGAACAATGGGGTGCTCGTCAGACAGGAGACCTGCCACACTGTATATCCCCGTAATCTCCAGTTTCTCTTCATATGTCAGTTCCGGCAGTATCCCGGGTATACATCTTGCCATCATGGTCTTACCGCAGCCAGGCGATCCCATCATGAGCATTCCATGGTTGCCTGCCGCCCCTATTACAATAGCCCTCTTCACGCTTTCCTGCCCTATTACCTGTGCAAAATCAGGACATGCGATTGCGCCTCCTGCCGAGTTATTCTTCCTTTTATATATCTGCAGTCTTCTTTCACCTGAGACGTGATCAACAGCCTCTTTCAGATGATTTACCGGAAGGATGTTCACATCCTCAAGTATTGCCGCTTCCTCTGCATTTCCGGCAGGCAGCACTATGTTTTTTATTCCTGCACTCCTCAGTGACATGGCGAGCGGCAGGGCTCCCCGAACCGGGTTGACTCTGCCGTCCAGTGATACCTCGCCCAGAAATGCAGTGTTCTCCATTTCTAGCACTTCCTCCCCAAGCATCATGATGCCCAGGGCGATAGGCAGATCAAAATGGCTCCCCTCCTTAGGTTTGGCTGCGGGAACCAGATTCACCGTCACCCTTTCGTTCGGAAAGCGAAAGCCGCAGTTCATTATTGCCGGCTTTATTCTCTGCGTTGCTTCTCTTATGGTGGTGTCCGCCAGCCCCACAATATTAAAACCCGGCATGCCTCTGTGAAGATCCGTCTCCACGGTAACCGGGTACCCTCTGACGCCTGAAAGCGTTGCTGTCTTTACTTTTGTAAGCATCTCAAATCCCCTTTATCCTAAAATGCGTGGTCAGTATGCTGAACCACAATCTCAATCACCTGAAAATCGTACCGCCTGGGCACGTATCCCTTTTTCTTCATGTCATCCAGAAAACACCTTGCTGCTCTGCGAATATGCTGCATCTTTTCCCGGCCAATCGCTTCACAGGGCCTGCCGTAGCGAAAGTTCTGTCTGGTCTTGACCTCAACAAAACTCAAGTCGCCATCACGTTCGGCTATGATGTCGATTTCTCCGTAGCTGCATCTGTAATTCTGTCTGAGAATTCTGTACCCCTTCGCTCTCAGCACATCTGCAGCTGTATTCTCTCCAATCTGTCCGAATACCCTTTTGTCCACATTATTTCTCCTTGCAATCATTATGTCTTATGATATAATATTCACAGCGAAAGCGGAGTTAAACTCCCTTTTCTGTTAGCCGCTTCGGAGGGTTTTTATTGAGGCGGTTTTTTTATGCTTAAGACTATTCTGAGCCTGTAAAACGTTACAGTGATTCTAATCATAGACACGTGCTCCTTTCCTCTCCAACCCCAATAGGGACCCTGAGAAAAGGGCGTCTTCCACTGTCGCTATAGCGTTATTTTATATCCATATTTTACCATTGTCAACCATTTTTTCCATATTTACCCATTTACTAATATGAAAAAAGTGACAAAAGCCCTTGTCACCTTTGTCACTTTATAATACGAATTTCTCAACGGCTACCGCCACACCATCCTCGTCGTGATCCGGTGCAACGAAGTCGGCGATTGCCTTAACTTCCGGCTTGGCGTTTCCCACAGCTACTGCAAGGCCAGCTTCCTGAAGCATAGCCATGTCGTTGGGGCTGTCGCCTGCCGCCATCATTTCCGATGGATCGATTTCTAGAATCCTGCACATCTGCCTCAATGCTTCTGCCTTTGATGTTGTGCTCCCTCCGATTTCAAGATTGTTGTCAAGGGAGCTGGTGATCGTCACATCCGGCAGAGCCTCAAGCTTTTCCTTCATTGCCGGCTTCTCGCTTATGTCCTCAAAGTTTACATTTATGTTCTCAATTCCGCTGCTGTTATCCAGCATGAACTGATAGAAGTCATCCTGCGGTTTTCGCGTGTTTAGAATGTAATCAACCGCCCTGAAGCATTCTCTGGTTTCCTCCACCTGTCTGTAATACCAGCCCTCAATGAAAGCTTCTCCCTCAACGAATGTCTCAAGCACATACTTTGTCGGTTCAAGAAGCTTCACCGCCGCTTCAACCGAGTGAGGCTGAAGGCAGTTTTCGTAGAGGGATTTGCCTTCATGCAGGTCAACAATCCTGGCTCCGTTAGATGTCAGAACGTACCTGACAGGTGCAAAATCAAGAATTTCCTGCGGCAGAGCACAGAAGGGTCTTCCTGTTGCTATGACAATGTTGACTCCCCTGTCAGCAGCCGCCTGCAGTGCTTTGCGGTTCCTTTCTCCCAGTTTTCCTTCCTTATTCAGTGTTGTTCCATCAAGATCTAATGCTATTAACTTAATTGCCATTTACTATCTCCAGAAATTCCCTGTTGATTTTTCGTACAGTTTTCATGTTTGCCGGATCGCCATGTCCCGGATAGATTGTAACATCATTTCCCCATGAATTACACACATTAAGAATGCTTTGTCTCATTTCCTCATCTGAACCGTCTTCCAGATCTGTTCTGCCCAGGTCCACGTTGAAAATTGTATCTCCCGTAAAGCACACCTTGCTCTTTGAGGAATACAGGCATATGCCTCCTCTGGTGTGCCCCGGGGTATTCAGGACCGCAAGTTTGTCATCTTCCAGCTCCAGGACCTGCCCGTCCTCAAGCATGATGTCTGCGCCTCTTTTGTATCTGTCTGCATCTTTTATGTGAATCATTATGGGGCAATCCAGTTCTTTTCTGATGAGCGGCGCACCGTCACAGTGGTCATAATGATGGTGAGTCAGGATGATTCCCTGAACATCCAGTCCCTCGTCTTTCACGTATCTGATTATCTTTTTCGGGTTGTATCCCGGGTCTATAATGTAGCTTTTTCCTGATTTTGCACTGATTACATAGCAGTTTGCGTCCAGCATGCCGCCGATAAAGCGCTTTATTTCCATTAGTTTGCTCTCCTTTTGTAACTAATATATTTTACCACGCGAAAAAGATATCTATCAACTTGAATTCCCTAGAAATAGTAGTATAATTGACCGTGTTTTTATGATAAGGAGAAAAAAGACATGAAAGTAGCAATAGTAGGTGCCGGAAAGCTTGGAATGAAGGTTGCCAACGCACTGCTTGGCGGAGATCACGCCGTTACAATTATAGATACTGACGAGAACCTGCTGCAGAAAGTAAGTTCTCATATTGACGTTATGACAGTTACTGCAAATGCCAAGGAAATCAAGGCTCTGAAAAACGTTAACATTTCGTCCTACGATTTTCTTATCGCCACTACGGGCAATGACGAAACCAATCTTGTAATTGCTGCCTTTGCAAAGAAGCTGGGCTGCCACAAGGTCATTGCCAGAGTCCGCGACCCTGAGCACATGCAGCAGATACAGTTCATCAAGGATCTGATGCACGTTGACTACATCATCAACCCTGACCTTGAAATCACCAATGAAATATACAAGTATCTGGTTGAAAAGTACACTCTGAGTAATGGAATATTCTCATCGGGGAAGATTTCACTGCTCGAGTTCAATGCGTCAAAATACAGCAAACTAGTTGATTTGCCGATAACCGAATTCTCAAAGGTGCTCCCGGGCATGCTGGTCGTAGGAATATCCAGAAACGGCAAGGTTATCATCCCTCACGGAAAGGATGTCATTCTGGATGAGGATACGCTCTACGTTGTAGGCGAGAAGGAGCCTATTCAGGAACTTAACAAGAAGGTTCATGAACGGGGCAAGTATACTGACCTGCAGAAGGTAATGATCATGGGCGGAGGAAAGACCGGATTCTATCTGGCTGAAAAGCTTGCCGAATACGGTGCTTCCGTAAAAATCATTGAGCAGGATAAGAGCAGATGCTACTACCTCTCAACTCACCTTCCTGATGTAATGGTTCTTAACGGCGATTCGACTGACCTGCAGCTTCTGGAAGAGGAAAATCTGGATGCGATGGATGCCGTTGTAACCGCCACCGGATTTGACGAGGACAATCTGCTTCTGGCACTTACAGCCAAGCAGCACGGCGTTGAAGACGTAATCGCCAAGGTCAGCAGAACCAGCTACGCGGAAATCATTTCCGGCATGGGAATTGACATGGCCCTCAACCCGCTGGACATTGTAACAAGCATAATAATCCGTCTGGTTCAGGGGAAGAAAAAGGTTCTCTCTTCCCAGCTCATTCAGGGCCAGGCTGAAATCATGGAGGTTTACGCAACACCTCACATGAACATTCTCGATGTACCGCTTAAGAATCTGGACCTTCCTGACAGCGTAATCATCGCGGCAATTCACAGAGGAAATCAGGTAATAATACCTGACGGAAATACAGAGATAGAAGAAAACGACAGACTGCTTATGCTCAGCCTTATCAGCAACATAACCAGTACGGAAAAGCTGCTTAAGGACAACAGCAAGTTCGGATTCTTCAGATAGGATATCTGATTTACAGATAGGTGTACTCTATGAACTTTCGAATAAGTTCTGTATTGAAAATAGTGGGATTTCTTCTGGTGGTACTTAGCGTTGCTATGTTACCACCTGTTTTCGTGTGCATGTATCACGGAGAACACCACGCTGCAGCCGGCTTCGGTCATGCAATCTGGAATGTCCTCATTGTAGGCGCTGCACTCTTCCTGCTCTTCAGACACCACGGCAAGAAGTACCGCGTCCGCGACGGCTTTCTCATTCTGGCCGCCTGCTGGTTCTTCGCCTCCCTGTTTGGTTCACTGCCATATTATTACGCCGGTCTGGTTGACAATCCTGTAGACGCCTTCTTCGAGGCTGCTTCCGGTTTCTCAACTACAGGTGCGACAGTATTCGATGATGTTGAAGTGATTCCGAACGGAGTGCTTCTGTGGAGATCGATGACATCATGGCTGGGCGGCATGGGCATTCTTGTCTTTGCAGTAGCTCTGATGCCTACTCTGGGCATTAACGGCACAAGCGTTGCCGAGCCTGACAAACCGAGTGTAACCATCAACAGCTTTTCACCGAAAACGCTCAGAATGGTCAGCGGCATAATCGTTGGATATGCGGCGCTCACTCTTCTGGAGATAATACTGCTTGCAATCGGCGGCATGGGTCTCTTCGACTCTGTCATTCACTCCATGGGAACGGTCAGCACAGGCGGATTTTCAAATTACAACGATGGAATACTGCACTTTGGCGGAATATACGCCAGAGTCATCATTCTCATATTCATGCTCATTGTGGGAACCAATTTCACCATGTACTATTCCTTCACCAGAAGAGGAATCAGGGCGTTTACAGAGGACAGTGAATTCAAGGCCTTCTGGCTTATCGCTGTTATTGCCTTTGCAATAGTGTTCTGCGGTCTCTACTTCATTGATACGGGCTGGACGCGCCCCGGCGAAGCGGCGAACTCCGCCTTCCAGGTTGTTTCCATACTGACTACAACAGGTTATGTTTCCGATAACTTTACCGCATGGCCGGCCTTCTGTCAGATGATTCTGGTACTGCTCATGTTCATCGGCGGATGTTCATCTTCGTCAAGCAGCGGAAACAAGGTCGTAAGGTTCGTTGTAATATTCAAGCTCGTGTTCCACGGAATTCAGACCCGCCTGCACAGCAACGTTATCAGACCTGTAAAACTCAATAAAAAGGATGTTCCAAACGACACTGTGTCAGCCGTTTCAAACCACATGTTTCTGTACATTGTGATGACATTCATAGGCGCCTTTGTCATGTCCCTTGAAAACATAGATCTGCTGGACTGCTTCACTTCAACCCTGTCCCTTCTGGGAAATGTGGGCCCTTGTTTCGGAAGCGTTGGAGTTCATGGCTACTTCGGTGACTTCAACTATTTCACCAAGGCATTCATGTCCTTTGTGATGATTGCCGGCAGACTTGAATTATATACAATACTGGTACTGTTTACTCCGGGATTCTGGAGGTCAGAATAAATCATGACAGCTAAAGTAACAAATTACAGAGCCATAGCAAGAATTCTTGGCATCATAGTGGTAATCATCGGCATTGCGGAACTCATTCCGTGGATTTATGCCGAGGTGACCGGGGATGCAGCTGCAGTCCACGGATTCAGAATCTGTGCACCTGCAACTATCATCCTGGGTCTTTTAGTGCTCTTTTTTGTCAGGACCGGCAGAACCCGTTTCGGCCCGCGTGAAGGCTATCTGGTAGTTGCGTTCTGCTGGATCATAGCTTCCCTTCTGGGTGCGTTTCCTTATCTTGTTTCAGGATTTACCGGCAGCTTCGCCGATGCTTTCTTTGAAGCATCTTCCGGATTTACGACAACAGGCTGTACGGCAATTGAGGGTGGCATCACCTGTCGCGCTCTGCTTCTGTGGAAGGCCATTTCACACTGGCTGGGAGGAATGGGAATTCTGGTATTCGTAATATCGCTTCTTCCTGCACTCGGAATCAACGGACAGGTTATCGCCCGCGCAGAGGCTCCGGGTCCCGTTCTCGAGAAGATGACCGTAAGAATGAGCGACTCGGCCAAGGTTCTCTACGTAACCTACATTTCATTCACTATCGCAGAATTCATACTGCTGATGCTATCGGGAAAGATGTGCGTCTACGACGGCGTAATAACGACGCTGGGAAGCATAAGTACAGGCGGACTGCTCGTCCATCCTTCGGGAATTGCCTACTACAACAGCATATACATTGAGCTCGTAATCTCTCTGTTCTGTCTGCTTGCCTCGGTAAACTTCGTTCTTTATCATTATCTGGCAACAGGCAAAATATCATACATACTGAAGGACATAGAACTCCGTGCATACGGAATAATCATTGCAGGATCAACCATACTGTGTGCCGGCGGGCTCATGGTTACAAACAACGAAAGCTTTGGACAGGCACTGCGTAATTCCTTCTTCCAGGTTTCAAGCTTCGCGTCAACGGCAGGCTACACGAGAACGCCTTATCTGGACTGGCCGACTGTATGTCAGATTGTGCTTCTGGCACTCATGTTCATCGGAGGCTGTTCGGCCTCAACGGCAGGTTCACTAAAGGTAATTCGTGTCATCGTAATGCTGAAAATGATAGTTCGCGGCTGCACGAGAAGAATACATCCGCGCTCGGTCGTTCCGGTTAAACTTGGCAGAGGTGCTGTACCTGCTCCTGTAGTTTCGAACATAACCGTATTCGTATTTACCTTCATGGCTCTGTTCCTCATTTCCGGCCTGGTCATTTCCCTCCAGGGCTGCGACATGGAAACCAGCTTTACCTCGGTAATATGCATGCTGTCAAATACCGGCGCATCATTCGGATACGGCGCTTCACTAGGCAACTTCTCATTCTTCCATCCGGCCCTCAAGATTTTCCTGAGTGCTCTCATGATTGTCGGAAGACTGGAGCTGTTCACAATCATCATCCTGTTCACAAAGAGTTTCTGGAGCAGAAACCACTAATAATAAGCAACCGAAGAATTTCGGCTGGAGTCTCGATGGAATTGCATAAAAACCATATGATTTCATCGGGAATCCGGCCTGAAATTCATTAAAAAAGAGATGCTCGAATGAGCATCTCTATTAGTTTGCTTTTGCATTAAATCGATTAGCCGATCAGTCCGCCGATCATTACGAACAGTGGTGCGAATACTACTGATACGATAGTCATCAGCTTGATCAGAATGTTGATTGATGGACCGGATGTATCCTTGAACGGGTCACCTACTGTGTCGCCTACTACTGTAGCCTTGTGAGTATCTGAACCCTTGCCGCCGTATGCTCCGCCTTCAACGTACTTCTTAGCATTGTCCCATGCGCCGCCTGCATTGGCCATCATCAGAGCGAGCAGTACGCCTGCTGCGAGAGCTCCTGCCAGCATTCCGCCGAGAGCGTGAGGTCCGAGGATGATACCAACTGCCAGAGGTGCGATGATTGCCATGAGACCGGGAACAACCATTTCCTTCAGTGCAGCCTGAGTTGAAATGTCAACGCAGTGTGCATAGTCAGGCTTGGAAGTTCCAGCCAGGATGCCGTCATCAGCTCTGAACTGTCTTCTTACTTCTTCAATCATCTGGTTAGCAGCTCTGCCAACTGAATTCATTGTGAAAGCTGAGAACATGAACGGAAGCATTGCTCCGATAAACAGTCCGATGATTACGATTGGGTCGAGCAGTGAGATTGCTGTCAGGCCTGTTACTGCTGAGTATGATGCGAACAGAGCCAGAGCTGTCAGAGCTGCGGAACCGATTGCGAATCCCTTACCGATAGCTGCTGTAGTGTTTCCTACTGCGTCGAGCTTGTCAGTGATGTTTCTTACGCCTTCAGGAAGTTCTGACATTTCAGCGATTCCGCCGGCATTGTCGGATACAGGACCATAAGCATCAACTGCTACAGTCATTCCTGTTGTTGAAAGCATTCCAACTGCTGCCAGTGCGATACCGTACATTCCCATGCCTGTTCCAACTGTTTCAGTTGCGAAGTAAGCAGCGAAGATACCTACTGAGATGCAGATGATAGGCCATACTGTTGACATCATGCCAACGCCCAGACCTGAAATGATTGTTGTTGCTGAACCTGTCTGTGACTGTTCTGCAATCTTCTTTACTGACTTGTAATCTTCTGAAGTGTAGATCTCTGTAATCTTACCGATTGCTACGCCAACTACCAGACCGGCGATGATTGCGATAGCGAACATGATGCTTCCCAGCATAACCTTGGAAAGGATGCATGATACGATGATTACAATACCACTTGCAATATATGTTCCTGCGTTAAGAGCGTTGGCAGGGTTTGAACCTTCCTTGCCCCTAACCATGAGAATTCCGATAACTGATGCGAGAATACCAACTGCTGCCATAATCAGTGGGAAGATGGCTGCTGTTGCTTCGTCGAACATTCCGCCGGAAGCACCTGCAGCTACTGCCGCGAGAGTGATAGCTGAAATGATTGATCCGCAGTATGATTCATAAAGGTCGGATCCCATACCTGCAACGTCACCAACGTTGTCACCTACGTTATCTGCGATAACTGCAGGGTTACGAGGGTCATCTTCAGGGATTCCTGCTTCAACCTTACCAACCAGGTCAGCACCAACGTCTGCAGCCTTTGTATATATTCCGCCGCCTACACGTCCGAACAGTGCCATTGATGAAGCTCCGAATCCGAAGCCTGTTACACACTGTACTACTGTTGCCAGGTCAAGACATACAACTATGATTCCCAGACCGAACAGGCCGAGACCTGCAACACACAGTCCCATAACTGCACCTGATCTGAATGCAACCTTCAGAGCCTTGTTCATTCCTGAATCCTTGGCTGCACATGCAGTTCTCACATTACCCCATGTAGCAACGTTCATTCCGAAGAATCCGGCAAGTACTGATAATACAGCGCCGAAGATGTACAGGATGGCTGTTGTTACACTCTGAAGTCCGAATCCTATTGCCAGAGCCAGTACAATGATTACGATTGCCATAATCTTGTACTCACGCTTCAGGAATGCGAATGCGCCTTCTCTGATGTAGCTGGAGATTTCCTTCATTCTGTCTGTTCCCTGGTCCGAGTTCTTAATCCACATAGCGAGGATCAAAGCGACAACCAGTCCAACGATTGCCGCACATACAGCAACCACTGCTAATACTTTCATTTGTAATTACCTCCCTCTCGTACTTCAGGACTGTAATGCGTTGAATCTCGTTCAATATATAATAGGTGTCCCTTGAGACACCTATCTGTAAAGTCCTGTTATACGAAACAATATTATAATAAAAACTTACAATTAACTAACGATGTCGATTATTCAATTGCCACCATCACAATCGAAATAACGATGAACAGAATTGCTGTAACTGTTGCAATCTTGCTGAGGATTGCATCATAACCCGAGCTTCTCTTCTTACCGAAAAGCTGCTCTGCTCCGCCGCCGATTGAACCCGATAGTCCGGCACTGTTACTTGACTGTAACAGAATGCTTATGATCAGGATAATGCTGGCTAATAACAGTACTATCTTGAGAGCTATAATCATTTCATTTCCTCCTTGATTTCTAACTAAAACAGTTTACCATAGCCAAAAACCAAAATCAACAGATTTCATTGCTGAAATCTGTTGATTTTTGAACTTTTTATTCCACTTTATTTCAGATTGTAGAATGCATCCATTCCTGCGTACTGAGCTGCATCTCCCAGAATCTCTTCAATTCTCATGAGCTGGTTGTACTTGCAGATACGGTCAGTTCTGGAAGCAGAACCTGTCTTGATGAAGCCTGCATTCACACCAACAACCAGATCTGCGATTGTCGTATCCTCAGTTTCTCCTGATCTGTGTGAAACGATAGCGGTGAATCCTGCCTTCTTTGCCATCTCGATAGCATCCAGTGTTTCGGTCAGAGTACCTATCTGATTTACCTTGATGAGGATTGAATTTGCAGCCTTTTCTTCAATGCCCTTCTTCAGTCTCTCAGTATTTGTAACAAACAGGTCATCGCCTACCAGCTGAACTCTGTCGCCGATTTTCTCAACCAGCAGCTTCCAGCCGTCCCAGTCATCTTCTGCCATTCCGTCTTCAATTGAAAGAACCGGATACTTGGCACAGATGTCCTCATAGAATGAACAGAGTTCCGCAGCAGTCATTACTCTGCCTTCACCCTTCCAGTCATAAACATTCTTCTCTTCATCATAGAACTCGCTTGCGGCGCAGTCCAGAGCAATGCAGATGTCCTTGCCCGGTTCATATCCGGCCTGCTTGATTGCCTCGATAATAACCTGAATGGCTTCTTCATTTGTTGCCAGGTTCGGAGCGTATCCGCCTTCGTCGCCAACATTTGTGTTCAGGCCCTTTTCCTTCAGAATCTTCTTCAGGTTGTGGAATGTTTCAGCACCCATTCTCAGTGCCTCTCTGAAGCAGTCTGCTCCAACAGGCATGATCATGAATTCCTGAATGTCAACTGTGTTGTCAGCATGTGATCCGCCGTTGAGAATGTTCATCATTGGAACCGGCAGAACCTTGCCGTTAACTCCGCCCAGATACTGGAACAGCGGCATTCCGATTGAATCTGCAGCAGCTCTTGCAACTGCCAGTGAAACGCCCAGAATTGCGTTTGCGCCCAGCTTGCCCTTGTTCGGTGTTCCGTCAAGTTCGATAAGCAGCTTGTCTAGTCCCGGCTGATCAAACGGATCCAGTCCGATTACCTCGTCAGCGATTATCTCATTAACGTTCTTTACAGCTGTGAGAGTTCCCTTTCCAAGATATCTTCCCTTGTCCCCGTCTCTCAGTTCCACTGCTTCGTGCACACCTGTTGATGCGCCTGATGGAACTATCGCTCTGCCTTCTGTTCCGTCATCGAGCAGAACTTCAACCTCAACTGTAGGGTTTCCTCTTGAGTCCAGGACTTCCCTTGCTAATACATCTTCAATGTATGCCATATGTTTTTCCTCCGTATTTCCGCGCCAGAAGCGCTAATTAGAAATCTATTATCTGCATGAAATCAGGTGCCTTCAGCGAAGCTCCGCCAACCAGCGCTCCGTCAATTTCGTCCTGATTCATTATCTCTGTTGCGTTAGCAGGTTTAACGCTTCCGCCATACTGGATAATCACTTCATCTGCGACCTCCTCATCGTACATTTCGATGAGGGTCTGTCTGATGAATGCACACATTTCTTCAGCCTGCTCCGGAGTTGCTGTTCTTCCCGTACCGATGGCCCATATCGGCTCATAGGCAATGACAATTTTCTTCATGTCTTCCGGTCCAATGTCAGCAAGACCGCCTGCAAGCTGGCTCTTAACGAAATCAAAGAGCACACCTGAGTCCCTCTGCTCCAGACTTTCGCCGACGCACATGATAGGTCTGATCGGTCCCTCCAGAAGCTTTTTCAGCTTGAGATTTACGGTCTCGTCAGTCTCTGCAAAATACTGTCTTCTCTCGGAATGGCCAACTATGCAGAAGTCAACGCCGATTTCCTCCAGCATCTTCACTGAAATCTCACCGGTATATGCTCCCTCATCTGCGAAGTGAACATTCTGTGCTCCAACACCGATTCCCGTTCCTCTGAAAATTTCAACAAGAGTTTCAAGATTTGTGTAAGGTGCACAGATTGCTGTCTGAATGTCAGTTCCCTGATAAAGTTCCTTGAATTCCTCTGCAAAAGCAACCGCTTCGGCTTTGGTTTTGAACATTTTCCAGTTACCTGCAATAAATGGTATTCTCATGTTATTTCTCCTCAATGCATGCTATTCCAGGAAGCACTTTGCCTTCCAGGAATTCCATGGAAGCTCCGCCGCCTGTTGAAACGTGGGTCATCTTGTCCTTCAGTCCGAACTGCTCTACAGCTGCAGCCGAGTCTCCTCCGCCGATAACGGTAACAGCATCTGAATCAGCCAGTGCCTGAGCTATTGCCTTTGTACCCGCTTCAAACTTAGGGTTTTCAAAAACGCCCATCGGTCCGTTCCATACAACGGTCTTCGCAGCGGCGATTTCAGCCTGATACATTTCGATTGTCTCAGGTCCGATATCCATTCCCAGCATGTCGGCAGGCATCCTGTCTGCGTCAAATGTTTCAATGACATTGTTTGCCTCGAAATCATCCGTGCATACAGTGTCAACAGGAAGCATGATCTTAACGCCTGCAGCTTCAGCCTTCTTTAAAAGTTCAGCTGAAAGTTCAACGCTGTCCGCGTCAAGAATCGACTTGCCAATTTCATAACCCTTTGCCTTGAAGAATGTGTACATCATTCCTCCGCCGATGATGATTGTGTCAACCTTCTTCATCAGGTTTTCGATTACCGGAATCTTGTCTCCAACCTTGGCGCCGCCCATGATGGCAACGAAAGGTCTTTCAGGATTTTCAACCGCATCGCCCAGGAACCTGACTTCCTTCTCGATGAGGAATCCCGATACAGCCGGCAGGTATCTTGCCAGACCTGCAGTTGAACTGTGGTCTCTGTGAGCAGTACCGAAGGCATCATTTACAAAGAGCTCTCCCAGTGCTGCCAGTTCACCTGTGAACGGTTCCTCGCTCTTCGTTTCTTCTGCTCTGTATCTTGTGTTTTCCAGGAGCATTACGTCGCCGTCAGCCAGACCGTCAACCATTTCCTTAATTGTGTCGCATACAACGTGCGGACATGATTTGAACTTTACTTCTTTTCCCAGCAGCTCTGAAAGTCTTGCGGCTACAGGTGCCAGTGAAAGTTCAGGCTTAGGTTCGCCCTTTGGCTTACCCATGTGTGACATGAGTATGAGCTTTGCTCCGTTTTCAATCAGATAATTTATTGTAGGAAGGGAGCTGACAATTCTGAAATCGTCTGTGATTGCGCCGTCCTTCATCGGAACGTTGAAATCGCAACGGCAAAGAACTTTCTTTCCCTTTACATCTACGTCTCTTACTGTCTTTTTCATTTCAACTCCCTCTTATTTGTGATCTACGGAATACATGTGCTTGATCAGTTCCAGAACCTTTGTTGCATAACCGTATTCATTGTCATAGTATGCAATCAGCTTGAAGAATTCATCATTCAGTGCAATGCCCATTGTTGAGTCATAGATTGAAGTGCATGTTTCTCCAACGAAGTCCAGAGTAACGCATTCGTCTTCAACATACTTCAGGATGCCCTTCATTTCGTTTTCCGAAGCTCTCTTCATTGCTGCATTGATTTCCCCCAGAGTTGTATCCTTTTCCAGAACAACGTTCAGGTCAACTACTGATACGTCAGCAGTAGGAACTCTGTAAGCCAGACCTGTCATCTTTCCCTTCAGCTGCGGAATAACCTTGGCTACTGCCTTTGCAGCTCCTGTAGTTGTAGGAATGATGTTGTTGAATACTGATCTTCCGATTCTCCAGTCCTTCTTGTTCTTCTTGTCAACAACTGTCTGCTTGGAAGTTGCTGCGTGTATTGTTGCCATGAGGCCCTGTTCGATTCCGAAATTGTCCTGCAGAACCTTGCACATAGGAGCCAGGCAGTTAGTAGTACATGATGCGTTTGAAACAACGTTCATATCTGATGTGTATTCGTTTTCGTTTACGCCTACAACGAATGTAGGTGAATCGTCCTTTGCCGGCGCAGTAATGATAACCTTCTTGGCACCTGCATCCAGGTGAGCCTGTGCTTTTTCTGCTGTATTGTATGCGCCTGTTCCTTCAACGATATATTCAGCGCCCCATTCGCCCCAAGGTGCATCCTTAGGATCTGCGGCACTTGCAACAGGAACCTTCTTGCCATCAATAATCAGACCGCCTTCATAAATTCCAACTTCCTTAGGGAAGTGTCCGAAAGTCGAGTCATACTTCAGCTGATATGCCAGATATTCGAGTCCCAGTTCATCCGCACTGCGATAGTTGATTCCGGCAATTTCAATCTCCGGCATGTTCATTGATGAGCGAATTGCCAATGTTGAAATACGTCCGAAACCACTGATTCCAATTTTGATAGCCATGTTTTTACCTCCTGGATATCTTCCTTTAATACTATAAAAATCTTACACTTTTATGTCCCGGTTCCAAGCAGGACTGTTTGCCGTAATTATAACATAATCGGTCAGCTTTGTTAACCGTCCGCATGTCTGATTTCACTATTTTTCAACTGTAATTTAACGGATTTCCTCCACTCTCAGAATGTTGGTATTTCCTCTGATATTGAACGGTATTCCTGCACTTGTAACCACATATTCTCCGGGGCCGGCTATTCCCAGTTCC
The DNA here is from genome assembly GCA_024403185.1 of Clostridia bacterium. Taxonomy (GTDB): domain Bacteria; phylum Bacillota; class Clostridia; order Peptostreptococcales; family Anaerovoracaceae; genus Lentihominibacter. The sequence continues at coordinate 8,719 of JAKSSG010000014.1, read as the reverse complement.
CTGATTCTGCGCATGGTAGTATCGTGAAGCACTTCCCAGTCCTCTTCAGTTGTTTCAATGATCGGTATTACTCCCCACACGAGGGACATGCTGTGGTAAACGCTGCGATAAGGCGTTGCGCCTATTATTGGCTGGTAAGGTCTGAATTTCGCCATCATTTTAGCCGTATAGCCTGATGCAGTTACTGCAGCCAGAGCTTTCGCTCCAATGTCTGCCGCCGTCGTGCATGCCGCGTGACCTATGGCATAAGCAATGTTGGTCCTGTGTTCAGTTCTGTCTGACGGGCCCTTCCACTCTTTCTGCAAAAGCAGGTCCTCTTCGGCCTGACAAACGATCTTTGCCATGGTTTCAACTGTCAGCTCCGGATATCTGCCTGCAGCGGTTTCTCCCGAAAGCATGACCGCGGAAGTGCCGTCAAATACCGCATTAGCCACATCGGTTATTTCCGCCCTTGTCGGCATGGTGCTGTTCATCATGGAGTCCAGCATCTGGGTGGCCGTAATTACAATTTTTCCGAATCTGTTGCATTCGTGAATAATCTTTTTCTGAATTCCCGGAAGGATGGAATAGTCAATTTCCACTCCCATGTCGCCTCTGGCAACCATGATACCTTCGGAAAGCTTCATTATTTCGTCAAAGTTGTCAATGCCTTCCTGATTTTCAATTTTGGCAATGATGCCTACATTTTCGCCTCCGTTTTCGTCCAGAAGCTTTCTCAGAGCCTCAATGTCCTCCGCATTTCTTGTGAATGATGCGGCTATGTAGTTGAAGTCATGTTCAATTCCGAACATGACATCATCAATGTCCTGCTCCGTCAGATACTCAAGTCCGACATGAACTCCGGGAACATTCACTCCCTTGTGACTCGTTAAAATGCCGCCGTTGACCACTCTGCAGTTTATCGCCGTTCCTTCAATGCCGCTTACCGTCAGACTGATTTTGCCGTCATCGATCAGAATGGTTCTGCCGGGCTCAAGCTCGGAACAGAGGCCTGCGTATGTAACCGAGACGCCCTTTCGGTCGCCGTCCTTTTCCTCGCAGTAGAGGGTAAAATCCTGTCCCTCCTTCAGTTCAAGCTGACCGTCGATAATTCCCGTTCTGATTTCAGGTCCCTTTGTATCCAGAATCGTTGCAGCCGGAATTCCCATCTCATCACGCACTTTTAAGAATCTCTGAAATCTTTCAAGATGTTCTTCATGAGTTCCGTGAGAAAAATTGAAACGTGCAGCATTCATGCCGCCTGACAGCATCTCCCCAAGCACTTCCTCACTGTCACATGCGGGTCCCAGAGTGCAGATTATTTTGGTTTTCTTTCTTAAAATATTTGTACTGTTCTTCATATACCTTCCATTAACCTCATGTTCATTATATTCCCGTTGTATATAAAAATCAATATTTTATATAAAGTTTATATAAATTTATAGCAAACGATAAGAAAGTGGCAAGATGAACCAAGCATTTTGCCACTATTGCTGTTATTAATACCTTTTTCGTTTTGATGAAGACAATATTCCCAGTTCGTCTCTGTACTTTGCGACTGTTCTTCTGGAAATGTTGAATCCCTCATTCTGAAGCAGTTCTACCATTTTCTGATCGGAAAGCGGTTTTTCCGGATTTTCCTGTTCAACCAGTTCCTTAATGAACTCCTTGATGCTCTTTGAGGAAATGCCTTCGCCGTCCTGATTTGATACTCCGGACGAGAAGAAATACTTTATTTCGAATACTCCTCTCGGGCACTGGAGATACTTGCCGCTTATGGATCTGGATACTGTGGACTCGTGAATGCCCACTTCTTCAGCCACATCCTTAAGTGTAAGCACTTTAAGATACTTTCCTCCGTTATCGAAGAATTCCTTCTGGTATTTTACAACGGCAGTAACCACATTGAATATTGTCTGTTTTCTCTGTTCAATGCTTTTTATCAGCCAGTTGGCGGCATTGACTCTGTCCGACAGGTATTCCGCCAGCTTCCTGTCCGTATCCGATTCCTTCAGCAGTCCCTTGTAATATGAACTTACGGTCAGGTGCGGTACGCTGAACTCATTAATGGTAACCACGTACTCCCCGTCAACCTTTTCCACCAGAACATCGGGAATGACATACCTTGTTTTCTGTTCAGAAGCGAACTGTCTTCCCGGTTTTGGTTCAAGGCCCTTGATCATGTCGGCGATTTCCTGAACCTGCTTGACGCTTGAGCCAAGTTCCCTCGCAATTAAAGAGAGTCTGTTTGCTGCAAGATCTTCCAGGTGATCGTTGATTATCCTGGCCACGTCTCCTGTAAACTGGTTTCTTGCCTTCAGCTGAATGGTCAGGCACTCCTTCAGATCTCTTGCACCGACACCTGCGGGTTCAAAGCCGTGAATAATATCCAGTGCTTCATCAACCTTGGCTTCAGAAACACCTGTCGCTCTGGCAATTTCGGAGACGCTGGATGTCATGTATCCGTTCTCGTCAAGAGACTCGATTATGTATTTCCCGACACGTCTGCATCCCTTGCTCATTGCCGCAAACTGATACTGGAACATCAGATGTTCCGGAAGAGTGACCTCGTTTACCACGGTTCTCTCGAAGTTGCTGTCCTTTTCCACGGATCCCTTTTCTCTTCCGCTGTCGTAGTTCACTCCGCCGTAGTTGGCGTTTCGGATGTATTCCTTCCAGTCCAGCCCCGCATCTGCCGCCTGTGCGTCTGCGAATTCGGAGCCATCCTGTTCAAAGCTCTCCCCGGAGTCTCTTCCGTCTTCTTCGGAACGCTGGGGTTCTTTCTGTTCAAGTACAGGATTGGCAAGCACCTGCTCCTGAACGTAGTTGTCAAGTTCCTGCGAATTAAACTGCAGAATCTGTATGGCCTGAATCAGCTCCGGCGTCATGACCAGCTTCTGGCTTTGTTCAATTGTGAGTTCATATCCTAGCTTCATGCCAATAGTATAACATAAAAAAGATGACAACATGCATACCATGTTGTCATCTCCGTTTTCTTAACTTTTAAATGAACTGTCCCAGATGTCTCAGAGTTCTGATAAGCTGGCTCACATAACTCATTTCGTTATCGTACCACGCAACAACTCTTACCTCATAAATATGAGTTCCGCACTGCTGTGCCAGAGTCTGTGTCGCATCAAACAGTGAACCGTAGCTCATGCCGATAACATCTGAGGAAACGATTTCCTCCTCGGTGTATCCGAAGGATTCGTTTGATTCTGCCTTCATGATGGCATTCAGACCTTCAACCGAAACCGAATCGGTTTCATCCTTCAGCGTTGCATCCAGAATGGTAATGGATCCGCTTGGAACAGGTACTCTCTGTGCCGAGCCGATAAGCTTGCCGTCCAGTTCAGGAATTACCAGACCTATTGCCTTGGCAGCTCCCGTGCTGTTAGGAACAATATTGATGGCTCCGGCTCTGGCTCTTCTGAAATCGCCCTTTCTGTGAGGTCCGTCCAGAATCATCTGATCACCGGTATATGCGTGAATTGTCGTCATAAAGCCCGTTCTCACTTCTCTGTAATCATTAAGTGCCTTGGCCATCGGTGCCAGACAGTTTGTGGTGCATGATGCCCCTGAAACGATGTTGTCTTCCGCTGTCAGCGTTTCATGATTTACGCCATATACAATAGTCGGCAGATCATTGCCGGCCGGTGCGGAAATCAGAACCTTCTTTGCTCCGGCATCAATATGCGCCTGCGACTTTTCTTTTGAGCAGTAGAATCCCGTGCATTCCAGGACTACATCTATTTCAAGTTCCTTCCACGGAAGATTCTTCGCTTCAGCTTCTGCAAAAACAGGAATAGCCTTTCCGTCAACGATAATGTGTTCATCATCAAAATCAACGTCCTTATCGTAATGCTTCTGCACGCTGTCATACTTGAGCAGGTATCTTAACATTTCAGGTTTGGTCAGATCATTGATAGCTACCACTTCAATGTCATCCATTTCAAATATCTGTCTGAACGATAGTCTGCCTATACGTCCAAAACCGTTAATTGCAACTCTAATCATCTGTTTCATCTCCTAAATAATTATTGTTTTCCTTCGATATTTACATTTTTATTGTAAACAATAGCGCCCCGGGTGTCAATAGTCAATATGTTAACTTTATATAAATTTAATATATCAAATATATTTCTGCCTCTATCTCAGCATGCCCGGGAATGTTCAAAAAATAAACAAACCCGGATTTTGTAAAATAATCCGGGCTGTCTAATGTGTAAGTTTTATATTATTATAAAATTGGAACTACCCTAATTATACAAATATTACATGCAATGTCAATATATTTATATGAAATTTATATAACGTTTATGGAGTTCTTCTTGAAATAATCCTTATATTTTCTGTCCACCTGTCCGTCGGTTATTATTGTCTTTATCGCATCAGGCTCAGCATATCTGATCAGCGCCTTCTTTCCAATCTTGCTGCTGTCAATAATGAGGAATGTATCTGTAGCCTTCCTGATTACATGCTTCTTGATGTCGCACTCAGTCGGTGAATCCTGCGCCAGCCCGCCTTCAATGCTGTATCCCGTGGCCGCCATAAAGGCTTTGTCCACATTGAACTCCTTCATTATCGCTTCAGAATCAGCATGGTCAACAGACATGGTATCCCTGTTGAACTTTCCGCCCAGAACATACACATCGATATTGTTCATTTCAGCGCTGGCCATTACTGCCGCCATGTTTGAAGTGATGACCGTAACATGCCTGCCTGTCAGATACTCGATTATTGCAGCGGCTGTGGTTCCGGAATCAATGTAGATTACATCGCCGTCGTCTACAAGCTCTGCAGCTTTGCTGGCAATTGCGTTCTTGGCTTCCATGTGCACGCCTCGTCTGTTTTTGAACATGTGCATGTTCTTCGACGGAGCGACTACTGCCTTTGCACCTCCGTAGACTTTCTCGATAAGTCCCTGACTTGCCAGTTCACTTATGTCCTTCCTGACGGTGGGCATTGCAATGTCGAACTTGTCCATGATCTGTTCCATGGTTACAAATCCGTTTCCTGAAATGTATTCTTCTATTTGCACTAAACGTTCTTTTCTCATAGTGTCCCTTTATTTCAATTCCGGAAAATCCATCTGGCGAAGCGCTTCAAACAGCACAATCGCAACGGAGTTGGACAGATTCAGTGAGCGCAGTCTGGTATCAGCACTCATGGGAATTCTTATCGAACAGCCCGGATTGGCCTTTTCTCTTTCCTCAATAAAATCTCTCGATAGTCCGGCGGTCTCTCTTCCGAACAGAATCATGTCCTCATCTGCAAAGGCAACCTCGCTGTAGTTTCGGCTTCCCTTTGTTGTTGCCAGAAACATTCTGCGGTCCTCGTACTTCTCCATGAATTCGTCGAGGCTTTCATGAACTTCAACATTTACATAAGGCCAGTAATCCAGACCGGCTCTTCTCAGTGCCTTGTCGTCAATGGAAAAGCCCAGCGGCTTAACCAGATGAAGAACACTGCCTGTTGCCGCACAGCTTCTCGCAATGTTTCCCGTGTTGGGCGGTATCTCCGGTTCAACCAGAACAATGTGTATTGCCATATCGCCAAATACCGATTAGTTTCTTCCGCAGCAGTGCTTGTACTTTTTGCCTGATCCGCAAGGACAAGGGTCATTTCTGCCAATCTTAGGTGCGTCTCTTCTTACTGTCTTTGATGCCTTGTACTTCTTGACAATTTCCTTCATCTTGTCGATGCCGAGGACATCTTCCCACTTTTCAATGCTGTAGAGATGATCCGCTTCAACCTTCAGCATGTTGTAAAAGAGAGTTTCAGGAATGATTTCAATTTCGAATTCCGATTCCTCGTCCATCTTCTCAATATCATTCTTCTTTTTTATGCTATCATTTATTCCGTCAAGAAATCCCATGAATATTACAGGACGAACGCCGAATTCTTCAGCCTTTTCTCCCAGCTTTCCTGCCATCTTCTCAGTCGGGTTATCCAGAATGTGATTGTAGAGTTTAATCTCCGCATCTGCATATTCTTCCCAGAATTCCTCGAATGTTTCCTGTGTCTGGTTTTCAATCAGTTCTTTCCACTGTTCAAATAATGTTGCCATTTCCTTCTCCTTATACGATTGATTTAGCTATTTCCGTAACGTCACCCAGTACTGCGCTGCCTGTTGGAAGCGGACCTGCTCCAGGTCCGTAGAACATGAGCTTGCCTACCAGATTTCCCTTGATATATACAGCATTGAATTCCTCCAGAACTCCTGCCAGAGGGTGATAGTTCTTTATGAATGTCGGGCGCACCTCATATGTGAAGCTGCCGTCATCGTGAAGAGTTGCATGGGCGATGAGCTTGATAACGCAATCCTGTGCCTTTGCCTCTTCAATCTTTTCCTTTGTGATGCCTGTTATTCCCGCACGCGGAATCTGAGTTGGCGGAATGTATCTGTCAAACATGATTGCCATGAGTATGCTCAGCTTGTTGGCGGCATCGATGCCTTCAACGTCAGCTGTAGGATCCGCTTCAGCAAAGCCCTTGATCTGGGCATCCTTGAGAGCGTCTTCATAGCTCATTCCCTCTTCTGTCATCTTGTACAGAATGTAGTTTGTCGTACCGTTTACGATTCCCAGCACCTCTGTGTACTGGTTAACCGCAGCACAGCCTGCCAGCGGTGTGAGCACCGGAATTCCGCCGCCTACACTGGCTTCGTATCTGAACTGAACGCCTGTCTTCTTTGCTGCCGCATTGAGTCTTTCCCAGCTTGCGGCAACGGCTGCCTTGTTGGCTGTAACGACGTGCTTGCCTGCCAGCAGAGCCTTTTCTATAAATGTTGATGCAGGTTCAACTCCGCCCAACAGTTCTATAACTATATCGATTTCAGGATCTTCTGTTATAGCTTCTATGCTGTCAACAAACTGTTCTTTTGAAACAGTAATATCTCTTTCTCTATCGATATCCTTTTCGAGGATCTTAGTGATGTTCACGCTTCCGCCCACCAGTTTCTCGATCTTTTCTCTGTTCATCTCCAGGGCTTTGTATGTTCCTGTTCCGATATTTCCCAAGCCTAGAAGACCTATCTTTATTTCCTTCATTTTTCCAGTTCCTTCCGTATTTAGAATTTTTCAATCTATTATAACACAAAAAATGACCGGGAGAAAAAATATTAACTTTATTGTATTGACAAGTTAGTCATAACTAACTATAATCCAGTTAGTTATAACTAACTGGATTGATACAACCCGACAAGGAGGAACTATGAAAACAATATGCAATATGAAAATTGGAGAAAAAGCTACTGTGGTATCTATTGGCGGTGAAGGTTCTCTGCGACAGCATTTCCTCGATATGGGCATTATTCCCAATGCAGAAGTAACACTTATTAAATACGCGCCTATGGGCGATCCTATAGAACTGAGACTTCATGGATATGAACTTACTCTGCGGAAGGAGGATGCAGCAAAAATACAAGTGAAAGACAGCACAGGCTATTGTGTCACAGGTCTGTTTAACAATTGTGGAAACTGTTCGGCATGTTCAGCAGCATGCAAAACGATCATTCCCAAGGATATTTCATCTTCCGTCAGACCGGTCGTTCATCCGGGTCTTGGAGAAGGAGGCCGATATCATATAAAAGAAAATGAAAACCCATTACCTGATGGAACTAAGCTCACTTTTGCTCTTGCAGGAAATCAGAACTGCGGTAAAACGACACTCTTTAATGCCCTTACCGGTTCCAATCAACATGTAGGAAATTTCCCCGGTGTTACCGTCGATCGCAAAGACGGTGTTATCAGGGGAAATAAAAACACACTTATTACTGACCTTCCTGGAATTTATTCAATGACTCCTTATTCAAACGAAGAAAAAGTATCCCGGGAATTTATAATAAAAGAAAAGCCAAAGTGCATAATAAACATTGTGGATGCAACAAATATCGAGCGAAATCTGTATTTGACAATGCAGCTCATGGAAATGGATACCCCTATGGTCCTCGCTCTGAATATGATGGATGAAGTTTCGGGTAACGGCGGTTCAATAAAGGTCAATGAAATGGAAAGCATGCTCGGTATTCCCGTAATTCCTATCTCAGCTTCAAAAGGCGAAGGCATAAAGGAACTTATTGATCATGCTATTCACGTTGCGCAATATCAGGAAAAACCTGAACAGCAGGATTTCTGCAACATTGGAGATAAGGGAGGCGCTGTTCACCGATGCCTTCACAGCATAATGCATCTTATTGAAGATCATGCCGAAAATGCGAACGTCCCATTGCGATTCGCAGCCGCAAAGATAATTGAAGGTGATGTCGATATTCTTGAAGCACTTGATCTTAGTACGAATGAAAAAGAAACAATAGAACATCTTATTATGCAGATGGAACAGGAACGCGGTCTTGACCGTGCAGCAGCTGTCGCAGATATGCGATTCAGTTTTATAGAAAAGGTGTGCAGTGCTACAGTGATAAAGCCGAGAGAAAGTCGTGAGCATAAACGAAGCCAGAAGTGGGACAGAATACTGACCGGTAAATATACTGCCATTCCAGTATTTATCGGAATTATGATGGCGATTTTTTATCTGACATTCAATGTCATCGGGGCATTTCTACAGGACGTACTGGATTCAGCTATAACAAATCTGTCAGATGTTGTCTGTCATGCAATGGAGGCTGTAGATGTAAATGCTGTTATACGAGCGCTCGTATCCGATGGGATCTTTGCCGGAGTTGGAAGCGTAATAAGTTTCCTTCCAATAATAGTAACGCTGTTCTTCTTTCTTTCAC
>JAKSSG010000013.1 GCA_024403185.1 Clostridia bacterium | reverse complement strand
TTTCCTCCTATAACGTGCTTTAGTACAGTTTTCGCTATGCTTGTACAAGGGGTTCTAGCCTTGAATTTTCAAGCGTTTGGAGCGTTTTTGCCTGCTCGTGCACGCCCCGTACACTCTTATGTGTGTTTCCATTAGGTTACGCACACTAAAAATTCAGCGAATCCCTTCGCCCCCGATCATGTGGGGACAATTCTCGGTGGAAATTCTCCGATAGCGCGGTAACTTCCCACTTCTTCGCCTTACACAAGCTTTATCATCATAACAAAAGCTGCCGGTAAAATCAAGTACTTTTTAGAAATTATTTTAACTTTATTTTGGCCTGAAATCCAGTGTTTTCAAGGGGTTTGAGACCTGCCCTTTGTACACTCACTTCAGTGTGTTCATTTTGCCTCTGTCTGCCTTTGCAAAAGCCCCAATATCTTGTATGCAAAGGCAACCGCACCACTTCATGGCCCGTTTTTGCTACCAAACGGTAGCAAAAGTCAATGTGCCGTGCTTCCAAATGGTAGCATTAGCGGTGTAATGAAGCTAAGGAGCCCGAAATGCAGTATATAAGGATAGAACATTTAAGACTGGATAACGATTATACTCAGGAATACGTGGCCTATTATCTGGGAATACAGCGCGAGGTGTACCGCCGATACGAAAAGGGAACCCGCACGATTCCCGTCGAACATGTAATACGCCTGGCGGACCTGTACAATACGACTACGGATTACATTCTGGGGCGAACCAGCAACTCCGCCCCCGTAACGAAACCCGCAGTCAAACCCGTAATTAAACCCGAAATAAAAAAAGTGCTGAAATGATTCAGCACTTTTTTATATATGTCTCCATATGTCTGCCTTTAGAAACCCAGAGGCTCGTTTACCATTATTACGTGCATTCTCTTAGGGATGCTTGAGAATCTGGTTATTACCGTGTGACAGCAGATTGTGTGACCCAGTGACAGACAGTCACCGCACTTGCCTGTTACGGCACACGGTGTCTTCTTGCCCAGCCTTACGCAGTTAGGCGGGCATGCGTCACACTTGATCCTGTCAACCGCATCGTCCAGATCTCTGACTATCTTGTTTGAGCCAACCACGAAGATTACCTTGTCCGGTCCCCAGATTACCGCCGCCATTCTGTTGCCGGTTCCGTCGATGTTTACGATTTCTCCATCCAGTGTAATTGCATTGGCACTGGTGAGCATGAAATCTGCATAGAATATCTTTCTCTTTGTTTCCTTCTGCACCGCCTGATCTGCAGATGCAAAGGAATCCAGATATGTATACTTGCCGTTCTGCAGAATCGGAATGATGCCCAGCTGGTTCATGGTCTCACTGCCGCCCTTGCCTACTGTCGATCCCTCCGGAATCATCTTGAGCATCAGCTTCAGTGCTTCCTCTTTATTCTCCGCATAGTAGCCTGAGATGTTTCTCTTCTCCAGATTCTTGATTACAGTTTCAATCTTGGCTCTGTTAGCCTTCTTGACATTATCGATCTTGATCATTGCGTTACCTCCTTCAGGTATTCTGCCGTCTCAGTCATGGCTGCTTTTGCGGCCTCGGCAAGGCCCGCACCCTGACTCAACTGATAAACCACACCGGCGCTCAGAACGTCTCCGGCTCCCGTTGTGTCAGCGAAGGACAGAATCTTTTCCGGCTTGATAATCTCTGCCTCTGTTCCCTCTCTGTAATATAATCCGCCACCTTTAAGGGTGATTATTGTATTCTCTACGCCTCTCTCTTCAAGAGCCGTGCCTGCAGCCATGAGCTGATCCATTCCCAGGATCTGAAGTCCCGTCATGGCCTCGGCCTCCATTCTGCCCGGAATAACCAGGTGAGCCTTAAGCTCTGATTCCGCGAACCTGCTTCCGCCGTTAATCGATGCCGGGTCAAAGCACACTCTGCATCTGCCCGCATATTTTTCGGAGATGTAATTCATGGTCTCCACGCTCAGGCTGCCGTCAATGAATATCAGATCGGCTCCGTCCAGCACCCCGGCACTCTCATCAATGAATTCCGGGCTGATCTCACTCATCAGGCTGTTGTTTTCTCTCACAAAAGCCAGATCGCCCACCACATTGTGAAGCTCAACGCCTACAGGCGTTGCCCCCTGCGAAACCCTCACTGCGGAAACATCCACGCCGGCCTTCTCCAGCTCGCACATGGCCGCCATTCCAAGGGCATCATTTCCAACCACTGATACAAAAGCAACCTCGGTTCTCTTTCCCAGAAGTCGTGCCACATTATAGCTGCAGCCGCTGCTTACAACTCTGATGTCCGTGTCCTCATCAGGTGTCATTACAGGATACCCGCCGAAATCGCCGCCGCCAAGACCCACTTCATCCCAGTAGTTCTCGCTGGCCTGCTCTCTCATCTTGCTTTCATAGTATCTTCTGAATCTGGCGTCTTCGGAATCCTCTTCCTCACTGCCGAGATTGTTGATGTCAATTCCCGCATTGAGAAGGGCCTCCTCGTCCTGCTTTTTCTGTTTTTCAATATCTCTTTCAGGCATCGTCATCCTGACTCTTACACACGTTTTGACTCCGCCTATTACAGCTATCATTCTACAAATACGCTCCCTCCGATGAATTCTCTTAATATAGAGTTGTTTGGCACGTCGTTTTCATTTTCAATTTCAGTGAAGAATCTGAGCATCTCGAGAAGTCTCTGTGCTTCGCTGTATTCAGCTTCTTCAGGCTTGATCTCCTCAAGCAAAGGCTGGGCCTGCTTTTTCAGCAGACATGTTTCATAAGCCAGGGTTGAGTTGAAAACAACATCGGCTTCACCGCTGTAAGGGAAGATGTTCAGGTTTTCGCCCGCCCTGACCTTAGGCCATTCGTTTATTGTTCCCGCCGCCGTATGTCCGCGGTACTTGTAGTCGCGAACCATTCTCCTGAACATTCTGGCGTCGGAAGTAGGAATTCTGTTGTGAATGTCAATGTTCAGCTGAGTCAGCGGACTGATGTAAATCTTGAATTTCTCGTTATTGTCAATCTGCTCTGTCAGCTTGCCGTTGAGCGCATGAATTCCTTCTATTACTATAGGCTGATCTTTCTCTATCCTGGTGATTCGCTTGCCGAAGACCTTGACGCCTTCCATGAAATCGAACTCAGGTATGTCAACTTCCTTTCCAGCAAGCAGGTCGTTCATGTTCTGTGAGAACAGATCGATATCCAGTGCATTGAGGTTTTCGTAATTCTTTTCTCCGTTTTCATCAAGAGGAGTATCCTCTCTGTTCACGAAGTAGTCGTCGGTTCCCATGTAAAGAGGCTGCAGCCCTATTACTCTCAGCTGTATGCAGAGCCTGCGGGCGAAGGTTGTCTTGCCCGATGATGAAGGACCTGCTATGAGAATTATCCTCTTGCCCCTCCTCTTGATCTCATTGGCGATCTCCGCAATCTTCTTTTCGTGAAGTGCTTCAGAGAGGAGAATAATAACCTTGGCTCCGCCTTCTCTGATCGTCCTGTTCATGTCGGAAAGATAAGGTGTGTGCAGAAGCTTCAGCCACTGGTACTCTTCTCCGAATGCCTCGTACAGCTTAAAGTCATCCCTGTAATCCGGCATGACATCAGGTTTCTCATAGTGAGGGAATCTGAGCAGGATTCCGTTTCTGTACTTTCTCAGTTCGAACAGATCAACATATCCCGTTGACGGTACCATCGGTCCGAAGAAATAGTTCCTGTATGTTCCTATCTTATAGAATGCGGTCACGTATTCCTTGTCCGGAACCATACTGAGCAGCTCGGATTTCTCCGGATAGCCGTATTCCTTCCAGAGCCTTACTCCCTCGTCCTTTGAAACATACTCCTTTTCTATAGGAATGTTCTGGCTGACTATCTCTCTCATCCTGGCTTCGATTTCTGCAACGTCCGCATCGGTCACGTCGTGCTCAGCCGCTTTAACCGTTTCTTCAGGGGCGTCTGCTCCCGCTTTGATTTTGGTAAAGAAGCCCTGATTCAGAGAGTTGTCAATGATTGCTCTCATCCTGTGGATTCCTCTCGCTTCGAACACGTCTCTGACTGCAGTCAGATATATGAGAGTCAGGCTCCTCTGGTAAACCAGATCGGCGGCGTGAGTTCTCATGTCCAGAAACTCAACAGCATCTCCGTCCGAAACCTTCTCCGACAGCTCCGTGTCAGCACCGTTTACCCTCGCCAGAAGAATCCTGTAAGGGTGTGGTCCTGCTTTTGCAGCAAGCTGCTCCAGTGTGCAGCCTTCTTCAATATTCAATTTTGTGTCGTCCTCTCTGGGACCTTTTCTGATTAGTATTTCCATGGCATAAGTATAACACATTTTGCTGCTCTTAGAATAGTGCCTTCGCATAGTCGCTCAGAACAGTATCCGCGGAATCAGGTGGGTCATTATCATTCTGTCCAGCTCCTTTTCGTCGTTAATGTCACGTTCAAATGAAAACACCAGATTGTTCTCCGCCACTGTTCCTGTTTCCCGCAGCACGAAAATTCTTTCGGACGCATTGCATCTGTACCTGAAATCTGATGCCATTCCCTCGTGTTCCCAGACTAGCAGGCTGCCGGCACATTCCAGATGCATTCATTTCCGTCATAATAAAAGAGTGTGCGCTGGAGCCGGCCTGTTTTTCTCAGTTCCTCCTCCAGTGCGTTTACCAGCGTTTCGACATTTACTCTTATTTTCATTTCATAACGATACGGTATCCCGAAATATTCAAATCTCGTTCCCAGCTTCTGCTCGGATTTGGACCTTGTTGCAACTCCTCCAGGGGTAGTGTATTTCTTTATTGATTGACCCATCCTTTTCCTTCGATAGTTTGCCTTTGTCCAGGCATACTGCTCGTCAGTTAACATTATTCTTGTAAAATCAACTCCGGCTTTTTCAAAATTTGATATCAGCTTATCGAGTCTGTCAACATTTTCCGCGTGCTCCTTAATGGTTTGAGAATTCGGGTCCTGCCTGTACTCCAGAAGTTTAATCAGCAGCTCCAGATATCTGTGCCTGGCAAGTTCATAAAATCGATCCGAGTTCTTGCGAAGGTAAAGCTGTTTCTTTCTCTCCTTTGAGTATTCCTTAAAATACACGCGCCCTCTGTCATGCTCAACATGCAGATTGGAGTTCTGCACTTTCATTTCGCCTTTTATTCGCCGAATGTTTTTACTCAGATTGTCGGGCATCGGCGCCTTTAATATCATTTCCGAAAATAGCATTGTGTATTCCCCCTTTCGTTTGGATAATAAAACTCTCTAATCGTTGAGTTTTAATCTATTTAACCGAAAAAACTTCTCACGCATGTTTGACCAGGTGGCTTACGATGGTATTGTTTCGGTTATAGTTTCCTCATTTCAAGGAATTTAAGACTGTTTTATCGAACTCATTTTTTTCTTTCGGTTACTCAAACGCAGTATTCGTACTTACATCTGTTTTTTATCCAAAACCAAGCCCCACTCTCTATGAAAAAGGGAATCGACGGCAAGTCGATTCCCATAATTCGCATTATACATATCGCGGCTGCACGCTTTGACTATTCTTCTTCGCCCTCTTCGTCGGCTACACCGTCAACCTCGGTATACTCAAGCGAAGCATCATCGATCGGATCTTCCTTCCTGGTTCTGGAACTTGTGCGTCTTCTCTTCATGAGTGTGAGAATTCTACGCATCTCGTCCTCCTTAAGAGTGATTCCCCTGGACATTCTCTCGTGGGACGGATCCCAGTCGCGAATATCATACTTGGCCAAGCCGCCGTTCCAACGTACCAGGTTAAGCTCTTTGGTCCAGCCGGTCTCCTGGGTGCTGATTACACCGATTTCCTCAAGGATGTCAAAGGTTACATCCCTCTCATCATAATTCGTTGCCATAATTATCTCCTTTCCTTGCGCCCTTTTTCGCAAATGTGTTTAATGGCTGTGTTTTGTGACAGGGTAATAATACCATTACTGGTAATATATGTCAATATGCAAAAGCAAGAAAATAGGTGACAACGCCCATCAATGTTGTCACCTTATGTTATAAGTCAATTCCGTTACCCTTCCATTGCCTCTTTGATCATTGCCGGAATGATCCTGCATTTTTCTTCCGAGATGGATGCGACCGATACGCGGATTCCCTTGGCAAGCGGAACCAGGAACAGATCCTTTTCTTCCAGTTTCCTGCTCAGGGCATCAGGGTCATCGCACGGGATGCTGATGAAGAATCCCGCATCATATGGAACTATTTCCAGGCCCACTTCTTCGGCTGCCCTGTTGAATGCTTCGCCGCGGGCGATGAGCATGTTCCTGTATTCCTCACGCTCCTCGTCCACCTTTTTCAGCAGCTGAGGGTCAGAATAAATTTTGGCCAGAATGGCCTGTCCCAGTCTGGCACTGTTTGACCATGAACCTCTCGATGAGAATTCGCACACTCTCCTGAATTCCTCTGCGATTTCAGGAGTTTTTGCCATGCAGATCATTGCGCCGCAACGTGCACCGTAAAGTGCGAAGGTCTTGCTCAGACTGTATGCGATAATCGGCAGGACATTTTCCGGAAGTCTTTCCAGCTTAGGAATGAATCTTCTGTACTCTTCTTCATCTCCTGCGAAATCAATGTAGGCCGTATCAATGACGAGAGCAATGCCCTTGCCGCACTTCGCCTCCTCGCAGAGAGCGTCAATAACTCCGTCCCAGTCCTCCAGCGTAAGTGAATAGCCTGTAGGGTTGTGAGCCGGCGTGTTGATTATGATTACCAGCGATTCCTGCTTCGCAAGCAGTTCCGCTGATTTCGCTCTGAATGATTCAACGTTGAACTTTCCGTCTTCAGTAAACAGCTGGTAGGTTGCAACGCTTCTTCCGATTTCACCCGCGATGGTATTGTAAGGTGACCAGTGCCAGTCGCTCGTCAGTATTTCATCTCCCGGTTCGGAATAATTCGAAACCGCATTTCTGAGTGATCCCGTACCGCCCGGAGTGGCAACCGCTTCAATGTATCCGGAAGGAACATGAGCACCGAAAGCCGCCTTCTGAACAGCCTCTCTGAAAGCTGCGATTCCACCGATAGGAGCATACTCTGCGTATTCCTTAGGTGGCAGCTCTCTGTAAACTCTGTTTACCGATTCCATTACAACCAGCTCGCCTTCGTCATCCAGAAGGGCACCGATTGTTCCGTTAATAACCCTGTCCTTACCCTTTTCGGCGATGGCCGCCTTGGCCCTGTTTGAAATGCCGAAGATTTTGTCTTCCTTAGGGATCTTTCTTCCGTTTTCTCTTGCCAGAATGAACTCTGCCATTTTATTTCTCCTTAATAACAACAATTATTATTTCTTATGCACAATTACCTTAATGTAATTTATATTCTTTCCTCTGCCGCTGAACTTGTCCTCGTATTCCGTCGTGACATTCCGCGACTCGTAGGTGCAGTCCGCAGCATGCAGATCCCGTGTCAGTTCCACAACTTCCAGCACATCGCTGCAGGACTCAAACTCCTCCACCGAAAACTCGAACAGGCCGTCGTTATCCGTCTTGAACTCGATGAATCCCCCGTCCTTTATTGCCCACGCATAATCTCTAAGACGCAGGTGGTGTGTCAGCCTTCTCTTCTCGTGTCTGGCCTTAGGCCAGGGATCGCTGAAATTCAGATAGACACCCGCAAGCTGATTCTCCTTGAAAAACTCGTTCATGTCATTTACAAAACACGATGCAAAAACAAGATTGCTCAGGTCTCCTGAAACGCCCAGCAGCACTTCCTCTCCCGGCACATTCTCGGGCCATTCAGCCTTTCCCGAAACGGCCCTGGCCTTTTCGGCGGCGCGGAGCACCACGGTTTCCTGCCCCTCGATTCCGATAAAATTGCTTTCGGGTGCCTGAAGCGCACGCTTTATTATGAACTGTCCCTTGCCGCAGCCTATCTCCAGATAAAGGTCCCTCGCATTTGATTCTGCCCCTGCTTTTGCAAAAGCAGTCTCCCAGGTTTCAGGGCCTATGTACGTAAGAATCATGTCGCTGCACTGGGCCAGTCTTTTTTCCAGGTCTTTCGCTTTTCTCTGTCTCATTACATTAATATCCTCTGCAGTACTATCAGTGCCAGGAACACCAGGAAGAGCAGTCCTGCCGCCAGGTCGCGCTTCTCCAGTTTCATTGCGTTCATTCTCGTCCTTTTCAAGTTGCCGCCGTAGCATCTTGCCTCCATTGCCATGGCCAGATCCTGGGCAATTCTGAATGCGCTGATGAAGAGAGGAACCAGAATCGGAACGAGTGCCTTTGCGCGTCTCATGATGTTTCCGCTTTCGAAGTCGGCACCTCTTGCCTGCTGCGCCTTCATTATCTTGTCCGTCTCCTCAAGCAGAGTCGGTATGAATCTGAGGGCGATTGTCATCATCATCGCCAGCTCGTGTGCGGGCAGCCCGATCTTCTTGAATGGTGAAAGCAGCGCCTCGATTCCGTCGGTCAGCCCGATCGGTCTTGTGGTCAGCGTGAGCATTGTCGAACCGATAATCAGGAGCACCAGTCTGATGCCCATGAAGGCGGCCGTAAGGAGACCTTCCTTCGTAATGTGGAAGATGCCGAACTGAACCAGCACCTCTCCCTTTATCATGAAAATGTTGATGAGCAGGGTGAATGCTATTATCAGAATAACCGGTTTAAGGCCTCGCCATATGAAACTTCTCGGCACCTTTGACAGAATGATGACCGCTTCAAGAGCTGCAAAGGCAACAATGAAGCCGCTAAAATCCTTCACGACAAACAGCGCCACTATGTACAGCAGCGTTGCCATGATCTTGATTCTCGGATCAAGCTTATGTATCCAGGAGTTTCCCGGATAGTATTGTCCCAGTGTAATGTCTCTTATCATTTCAGTCTCGAGGCAATGGCATCGGCAGCCTGCTGCACCGTCAGGCAGTTCTCGCTGATGTCCATTCCCGCTTCACGCAGTCTCAATGTTATGTCCAGTGCGTCCGGCAGTGCCAGGCCCATTTCCTTCAGTTCCTTTTCTCTTGTGAAAATCTCAGCCGGCGTACCGTTCATTACAAGTCTGCCGTGATCCATGACCAGAACTCTGTCGCACATTCTGGCCACATCATTCATGTTGTGTGATACGAGAATGATGATGTTGTTTTCACTTCTGTGTATTCCGTCCACCATGTCCAGTATGTCGGCATGAGCCTTCGGGTTCAGACCCGCAGTCGGCTCGTCGAGGACGAGAACCTCCGGCTTCATGGCCAGAACTCCTGCCATGGCAACACGTCTCTTCTGTCCTCCCGACAGTTCAAACGGTGAAGCATTCTTTATCTCATCATAATCGAGGCCAACAAGCTCAATGGATTTTCGGACCACGTTGCTGATTTCCTCAGCGGAAAGTCCCAGGTTTGAAGGACCGAAAGCAACATCACGCGCCACGGTCTCCTCGAAGAGCTGGTATTCCGGGTACTGAAAAACCAGCCCGACCTTCTTTCTGATTTCGAGCATGCTGGTCTTTGAATCGGTAATGTCCACGCCATCAATTATGATCTGCCCTGCCTTTGGTTTAAGCAGTCCGTTCAGATGCTGGAGCAGGGTGGATTTGCCCGATCCCGTGTGGCCGATTATGCCTACGAATTCACCGTCGCCGATTGTGAAACTCACGTCGTCAATTGCGATTGATTCGTGGGGCAGGCCCTCGCTATATACATGTGTCAGATTTTTTACTTCTATGCTCACTTTACAAGCTCCTCAACAAGCTTCTCCGTTGTCATTATTCCTTCAGGAAGATCGATTCCGCGTTTTCTCAGTTCCATGGCCAGTTCGACGGGTGCCGGAACTCCCAGGCTCATTTCCACCAGTTCATCGCCTCTTCTGAATATCTCGTCAGGCGTTCCCTCCATGCGGATTACGCCCTTGTCCATTACGATTATCTTATCCGCCTGTGCGGCTTCCTCCATGAAGTGTGTAATGAGGACCGTCGTAATTCCCCTGGCGTTCAGGTTTCTGATTACCTGCAGGACCTCCTGTCTGCCTCTGGGATCCAGCATGGCTGTCGGCTCATCGAACACGATGCATTCCGGCTCCATGGCAACTGCGCCCGCTATTGCGATGCGCTGCTTCTGTCCTCCCGAAAGAAGATGCGGCGCCTTCTTTCTGTACTCGTACATCTCAACTCCGCCCAGAGCTTCATCTACGCGCCTCCTGATTTCTTCCGGATCTACTCCCAGATTTTCAGGTCCGAATGCGACGTCATCCTCAACTATGGCGGACACTATCTGATTGTCCGGGTTCTGAAATACCATGGCCACTCGCTGGCGCACGGGCCACACATTTTCCTGCACCGATGTGTCCATTCCATCCACGATCATCTTTCCCGATGTCGGTGTCAGCAGAGCGTTCATGTTCTTTGCCAGAGTGGACTTGCCGCTGCCGTTCTGTCCTATTATGGCCGTGAAGCTTCCCTTTTTAATCTCGAAGGAAACTCCGTCAATGGCTCTGGTGGTCAGAATGTCTCCTGCATCGTTGGTCTTCTTATATTCAAATGTCAGATTTTCCGCTTTGATATAACTCATTTTTTCTTTGAATAGTAATCATCCAGCAGCCTTGACAGTGCTGCTGCATCTACCTGTCCTTCGCCCGTCTGTTCTCTGCCCTTTGCAAATGTAATGGCCGATCCGTTTTCGCCTCCGATAACTCTGGAAATGCGGCCTTCCTCTCCCATGGCAATGAATATTACCGGACGCTCATCACCTCTGGTAACCAGTTCGGACACCTTCATCATCTCCATTGCCTGTTCGCGCGTTGATGCTGTCCCGGCAATTTTAACAATATCCGCACCCATGTCCCTCATGAGATTTGTAAGTCCCACAGTTACAGCAGGAGCCGGCATGGCTTCGTAATCGTGGTAGGAAAGAATGACTCCCGTTCCGAATTCGTGAACCTCTTTAATCTGATTTTTCACCTGCTCCGGATTGTATGTGTCATCGTCGTCAAAGAGCTCCATATCCACGAAATCCACAAGACCCGACTGCGCCGCCAGACTTGCAAGGTCGTATGCATGCTCCCTGCTGATGGCAACTCTGCCGCCGTGACCATGTCCTCTAATCGTAAAAATAAGAGGCATTCCATCTGTCTGATAATCGATATCATCGAGAATTCTGATCATTTCCATGTGTGCATCCGTGTTCTCGACTTTTTCCTCCAGGCTGTCCATCTCTCCGAAGAAATAGTCCGCTCTCCACTCCAGCATGTCGCATGGCTTTTTCATGGCCTCTTTCACGTCTTTTATTATCTTTTCATGGGACCTTCCTGTAATAGGCACCGCTATCTTTGGCCGTCCCTGACTGAGAATCAGTTTCTTCACCTTCAGTTTTCTCATAACAATCCATCCTTATCTATTACCGATGTCTTATGCAAAGCCTTCAGAATGCATACCGCCAGAATTATGCCCACTGCAAACTGACCCACATTCCATGGGATTTCCAGTGCGGCTATTGCCCAGCTTCCATACATTACTCTCTCGGCGATGAAGTAGCCGAACGCCATGAACGCGCCTCCGCAGACCATGGCAAATATTCTGACCGTCCACTTTCTGTCTTCGCTGCGTCTGCCCTTTGCAAAAGCAGCAATTACGAGGGCGACAATAAGAGCCATACCGCCCTTGATCAGGAATGTCCATGGCGCCCACATTGCAAAACCTCCGATAATGTCTCCCAGGGCGCTGCCAAGCGCGGCAGCTGCCACACCGTACTTTCTGCCCAGAAGAATTACCGCAATAAAAATTACTCCATCGCTCAGATTCACATATCCCTGTGTAAAAGGCACCGGAATCCTGAACATGAAGATTGTAACCATTATTATGCACATCATCATTGCAGTCCTTACAATGGCCGATGTTCTTTGTCTTGTCATTTTTGTCCGCATTAATAAACCCTCTTTTCAAACGCTTTTGTTTGGCATATACTATAATAAAGCAGAATTGTATATAGATAAATAGACAATAATATTTATTTTTATAATAACAGTTAGGAGAATTGTAATGAAAGCCATACTTCCTGTACTCGATGATTCGCGAAAAACGCCTTATTATCAGCAGCTTTACAGTTACATAAGAAATGCCATTCTGACCGGTGAAATGACAGAGGGCGAAAAGCTTCCATCCCTTAGAAGCCTAGCAAAATCAACGGGTCTGAGCATTACGACAGTTGAACAGAGCTACAATCAGCTTCTGGTTGAGGGCTACCTGACGGCAAGGCCGCAGTCGGGATTCTATGTGAGCAGAGTCCTGACAGGTTCAAAGCAAACTGTACCTGCTGTAAGCGACATTCTGACACAGGAAGTGTCCTCACTGGAGGAATCGGTAAAGACCGATGCACCCGCCATGCAGTACGACCCGGAATGCTTTGACTTCAACAAGTGGAAGAAATGCATGAACAAGATCCTTACCGACTTTTCCCCTGCGCTCTTCTTTGAGGGCGACCCTCAGGGCGAAGCCGGCCTGCGAACGGAGATCTCCAGATACCTTTACATGTCCCGTGGAGTGTCCTGCAGCCCCGATCAGATTATCATCGCGGCAGGCACCCAGCAGATAACCAACCACCTGGCTACCCTTCTGAGAAGGCAGGGTGTGGAACACGTTGCGCTGGAAAGCCCGGGCTACATGCCCGTAAGGAACATCTTCCGTGACAGAGGCTTTGCAATCACCCCGGTTGAAGTCCGGGAAAACGGCCTGGCCATTGAGAAGCTCCCTGCCAACATCCGTGCGGCCACCTACGTTTCCCCGTCAAACCATGCGGTAACGGGAGCCGTCATGCCTATCGGCAGAAGGTACGAACTTCTCAACTGGGCTGACGAAAACGACAGCTACATAATAGAAGACGACTATGACAGTGAACTGAGATATTCGGGCAAGCCGATTCCCGCCCTGAAGAGCCTTGCCGGCAGTGACAGGGTGATCTATCTGGGTTCATTCTCCAGCACCCTTTTCGGTGCGGTTAAAATAAGTTACATGGTTCTTCCCGCTTCAATGGCTGGTGACTTTTCATCCATCGCAGGCGACTATTCCCAGACCTGCTCCAAGCTGGAACAGCTCACCCTGGCCATGTTCATGGAGACGGGATACTATCAGACCCATATCAAGAAAATACGCAAGCTCTATTCGCAGAAGCTCGCACGTCTTGTCGATGAATTCGAAAAGAAGGCACCTGACTCAATCAAGGTAATCAATACACTTTCGGGAAGCAATGTCATCCTTCAGATCTATTCGGAAAAGCCGGCAAAGCAATTAAAAAAAGACGCCGAATCTCTCGGCATCCCTTCTGTATTCCCCGGCAATCTCCCTGCCGTATCAGCCGATACGCGCAAGGGGTCCGCAACACTTATCATATATTACAATCAGATTCCTCTGAAGGACATTGCTGACGTCGTAGACCGGCTAGTCGGCCTCTGGCTAAACTGATTCCCACCAGGAGCAGGATGGCCAGTACGGATATTATCAGACCCGGCAGGAAACCCGCAGGCACGAAATGGAGTTCAATTTCATGAGTGCCCGGGTCCAGCGGAGTCGCAATCCATACGCCGCCGACAAGCTCGTTGATTTCCTTCTTCTTGCCGTCAACCTTCATGGTCCATCCCTTGTCGTACGGAATGGAGGTTACGAGCATTCCGCTCTCATCCACATCAATCGTTCCCTTAATGAAGCTGTCGCCGAAATCCGTCACTTCCATGAGATTTTCCGAAATCAGCTCATAGGCACCGTCCCACTTTTCCTCATCCATGGTGCGCACCATGAAACTGGCCGTTCCGGTCTTTCCCAGTTCAAACTGAACATCGATGTTAAAGCCTGTCCCCTTTTCAATTTCGCCCACATTTACTATTGCTGCGTAATTCTCATCTATGTCTATTCCTTCGGTTCTTCCGTCAATGTTAACGGTTACGAAATCCGCAGAAGCGGCGTCCACATATACGTAGTACTTCTGCGTTTCTTCGGATTTGTATTTCAGAGTCAGATGAGTCTCCTGAGACACGTCAATCGGTGAAACGGAAAAGCTGTCCTGACCGTCCTCGGTAACCCTTGCATTGGTCTTTTCCACGTCCACTCTGTCAACGCTGCTGAACAGGTTGCTGTAAACATTTGATGTTGCCGCTCTTACGAAATCACTCTGATTATCGAAAGGATCCGTGCTGTCATGGCTCCAGGTGTGAATGCTGAGCGGAGTCATGTACCCGATTGACATCGGATACTTCGTTTCATACAGCTTGGTGTCGCCGAATTCCTTTTTAAGACTGAAGGCCTTGTCCTCAACAGGTCTGTTTTTGCCTATGAGGTATTTTATGTCCAGCATGGCATTGAGCACAGGTGTAGTCTCAACATACTTTACCCTGTTTGATCCCGGCTGAGCTTCAAGTCCTATGCGCTGGTACAGGGTGTTGGTCTCGCTGTTAATTGAAGAAGCGAACTGGGTAATTCCCCTGTAATGGAATCTGGCCGGCTCGTTCAGCGTAAGGGCATTGTCAATTTCAATTCTGTCAAAGTCTTCGCTTACGTAGTCTGCCGCCTTTTCAATGCCGGTACGATTGGTGTTGTATTCAGACTCGGATGTGCTCCCGATAATGCTCACATCCGTCATTGAAACGCATATCATTTCCGTAGCTATGACCGCGACGAAAACGTAGTTGAACATTCTCTTCTTCAGCAGGCCCTTCCTGTACAGAACCATTACGGCTACATAAAGCAAAAGCAGCATGATGCCCAGATAGAAGAAGGTTTTCATGTCCGTTACGACATCCTTGAGAAGCTTGTCGGCAATGACATAATATGCAAGCCCGCCTGCCAGAACCGCCCAGAGATGGCTTACCTTAATTTCATCTATTCTGAGGAAGGCCTCATAGGCCATTCCGATTATAATGAAGCTCAAAACGAACGAATACCTGAACGGCAGCATGTTCGGATAGTGGAATCCGTGCCAGATATAATCGAAGCCGTTCACATTCATGCTGAAGTACAGAAATGCCAGATATAGCGCATTGGCAATCTTTCCTCTGATTCCGATTGACCTGTTCATGAAATAGAACACGAGAAGCACTACGACCACGAGACCGCTGCAGACGTTCGGCAGGCCCTCCATGTATGAGAACTTTGAGAACGGAAGCAGCTGGTTCAGAACGTCCAGAGGATCTTTGTAGAAATACCAGTCCTCAGGGAAAGTTGAGTTCATGGCGCTTGCCTTCTTCATGCTTATCCATGTAGGAAGTAGCATTACCGCATCAATTGCAAGGGCCAGAAGCGAATAGAGAAATGTTCTTACACTTGTAAGTGCAAAGGCTTTGAAGCCACCTTCCCTGCTCCTGCCGAAGTATACCACAAAATAATATGTCATTATGAAAATGCATACTGGTATTCCGATATAGTAATTTGAGAAAACGGTTATGGCCAGAACGACCACGTACAGAACCGGCTTTCCGCCGTCGGCAAGTCTAGCCAGTCCCAGCATGCAGAGCGGCAGCAGCATTACAGCGTCCATCCACATGATGTTCCAGTAGTACGCCATGACATATGCGCACAGTGCATAGAGAGTTGCGAATCCGACAGTTGCGAAGTTTGCCTTATCGTATGTCTTCTTCAGGAAGTAGAACATGAAGCTTCCAGCCAGACCGATTCTGAGAATGAGGAACAGAGTCAGCGCTCTGACGAGGAATCTTTCAGGGAACAGAATCAGCAGCAGGTCAAATGGGCTTGCCGCCTGATAAGCGATGATGTTCCAGAAATTGCATCCGCCCGCTCCGTTCCATGTGTAGAACAGACTGCCCCCGTGATGCATCTTGTACTGAAGTTCTTCAATGAGCGGCAGATACTGGTGGTAGAAATCTATTACCGCAATCTGCTCGTTTCCGAATGGAAATATTCCCAGAGAAGCAAAAGCCAGCGCCATGATAAGTGCAGGCAGGAAAAAGGCTGCAAGGATGAGCCTGTTTTTCAGTATTGAATTCTTAATCCTCTTTGCCATCGAATTTACCATCGAAATTTTCCGTTCTGTCGGAGATGATGTATCTCGGACGTTTCTTGACTTCCATGTATATCTTGCCGATGTATTCGCCTATTACTCCTATGCCGATGAGCTGTATTCCCGCAACGAAGCAGATGATGCACATGAGTGACGCATATCCGGAAACAGTCCCTCCGGTGAAGTAATCTATTACTGTCCATATAATCCCTATGAAGCTTCCAAGGGATACGATAAAGCCTATAACCGTGAACGCTCTTACAGGCTTAATCGAAAAGCTGGTTACTCCGTCAATAGCGAAATGGAACATCTTCCTTGCCGAATAATGAGTCTTGCCGGCAACCCTCTTGTCCATTTCATATTCTATTGTTGTGCTCCTGAATCCCACCAGAGGAAACATTCCTCTGAGGAACACGTTGACTTCCCTGAAGTCCTCGAATTCATCCAGCACTCTGCTGCTCACGAGTCTGTAGTCGGCATGGTTGTATATCATGTCCACACCCATGAGTCTTGTCAGCCTGTAGAACAGCTGGGCCGTATGCTTCTTGAAGAAGCCGTCGCTCTTCCTGTCTTTGCGTACGCCGTATACAATCTCGTTTCCCTCTTCGTACGCATCTATCATTCTCTCGATTGCCGCGATTTCATTCTGTCCGTCGCAGTCAGTCGTGATGGTAATGTCACATGAGGATTTCGCTTCCATGAGTCCTGCCAGAAGTGCATTCTGATGACCCATGTTTCTGCTTTCCGAAATGCCCTTGATGTTGCTGTATTTTTCTGAAAGCTCCCTGATTATTTCCCATGTCCTGTCCTTCGATCCGTCGTCCACGAAAAGCACGCAGCTGTCATCGCTGATCCTGCCTTTGCCCGCAAGACGAACAAGCTCCTCACTGAATGCGGGTGCAGTCAGAGGGAGAACTTCCTCTTCGTTAAAACACGGTATTATTAAATATAGAACCGGTCTTTCGGACATGTCAGAAACCTCTCGAAAATAATAACGTCTGTACCACGTAGTTTATCACATTTTAAAGCATGAAAAAAGAGACTCTTTTTCAAGAGTCTCTTCAGTGTTCATTTCTGATTATTTGATGTAATCAACGAAAGCCTTTGCATTCAGTTCGTCAGCATATTCTGAATCCATTTCTCTGATTCCAGCTGGGAATTCATACTTAGCAAGTCTTTCTACGAATGGGTCTGGATCGAAGTGTTCTGGTCCCCATGCACCTGCATCGTTCCAGATTCCCTTAGCGATCAGTTCCATCATGATTACAGGACCTACAGCTGTCTGTGCTACTACTGAGTTAGTAGTGTACTTCTTGATGCATTCCTGGTTGTCAGCTACCTGATACAGGTAAACTGATCTGTACTTGCCGTCCTTCCAGCCAGTAACCCAAGCGCCTGCGCAGCCCTTGCCTGTCATTTCGTCAGTTGCTCCAACTGGTGAAGGGATAACCTTACATACGAAATCTCTTGGAGTGATTTCGCTGTCGCCAACCTTGATCATGTCTCTCTTGTTGTCGAGTCCCCATCCGTGGAGAGTCAGCAGCTTAGCTCTGAATTCTCTTGGAACACCATACTTGAATGTAACTCTGTTACAATCCAGTTCTCTTGGAACGAGCAGTACTTCTTCGTGTTCTACGTTTACTACTTCAACGTCGCCGATTCCGTCAGGGAAGTTGAAGATTTCAGGTTCTGAGAACGGCTCAGTGCAGAACCAGTGACCTTCTGGGAATTCTTCGCTCTTTTCCCAGATTACTGGTGGCTGCAGACATTCTTCGATTGTTGTCCATACGGAGAAGCCGAAGTCTGAATCAGTGTTTCCATAGTTGTCGCCGTCACGGATGTCAACTCTGTCGAGCTTGTCGAAGAGATGTACAGCTGCGAACTTAGCGAATACATCTGCCATACCAGGTTCAACGCCTGATCCGCAGATAGCCATCTTGCCGGAAGCTTCCCATTCCTTCTGCTTAGCAAACTGATAGTCACCAAGCTTAATGTTAGCCAGTTCATAAGGCTTTTCAGGGTGCTCAGTTCCCAGAGTCATTGCACAGTCAAGATATCCGATGCCTGCTTCGAGACATGTATCGAAAATGCAAGGGTTCATTCTAGGGTCACAAGCGTTCATTGCGAAATCACAACCGTGTTCTGCAACTACTGCCTTGATGCTTTCAGGATCCATAGCGTTAATATGTGCAGGAACGAACTTGCCGCCGCCGCAGATGTTGTTTGCTACTTCTTCTGCTCTAGCCAGATCATAGTCTGCTACTACAACTTTTTCAGCCCAGTCGCCTTCTGCGCCAGCTCTTTCGATAATTTTTGCTGCTGAAGTTCCTACTCCGCCAGCTCCGATAATAAGTAATTTCATCGTGTTACCTCCATTTATTATGTTTTATTAACATTAAATACTATTATCACGCCCTATAGGCACCTAAATCATATCCTTTTGAAATAAATATTTCAATGAGCCATTTGCTTAAAAAATATACTTGTTTGCTGTTATTAATTATTACTTTAAGTCAATAAGTATAAGTTCGGCCCCTATTCCCTTGAAAATCGTTCGTACGCTTAACGCATCAGAACTGGAATAACTTGCAATCGCAACGGTCGGTTCCGTTGATACCTTGCTTATGAGCTGCTCCCTTGCACTCTTCTCTCTGCTGTCGGTTCCCTGGGCCTCAATCTTCTGTATGAGATTGTCCCTGTCGATTCTGTATCTGACTATTTTGAACTGGCCGGAAAGTCCTGTGCATCTGACGAGGAATTCAGCTTCCCCGTCATAGTTGCGGATTATCCTCAGCAGATCTGAGTTTGATCCGATTCTCTTAAGCGACTTGGTTACATTCTCATCAAAGTTGTACACCAGAATGCTGAGAGATGTCAGGGCTCCCGGGAACTTGTCCTTTGTCGTTACCATGTAGTTGCTGCCGGAGGCAATAAGGTTCTCGTCCATCTCGCGCAAAAGCATGTAAGGCTCTGCAAGAACCCTGTTAATGTCCCTGGCCATTACCTCTTCAAGCTCAGGTTCTCCCTTTATTACCTCTGCGTAATCGTCATATATGTCGACGTCCACGATCGTAGGTTTAACCTTCATCTTGTCCAGATAATCGGCATATACACCCTTGACCTGACGTCTTATCGCCTCTTCAATCTGTACAGGTGAGCATCTGGTGTATTTGGCTTCGATTTCTCTGCTGATGATCTTGCCTATGTATGTCTTTCTGTATTCCAGAGGGTGCATGCCGAACCACTGCTCGAAGTGCTTGATGTAATATCTGACTGCAGAGAATCCTGTCTCTTCTGCAATGGCACCGATCTTCTTGTTTGTGCCCAGCAGCAGCTTTTCGGATTCTTCAACTCTTATGTAGCTGAGCAGATCCTGGAAGCTGAGTCCTGTTGCTTCCTTTATTATGTGTGACAGATAATATATGCTCAGGTGCTCCCTGTCCGCAATCTCGCTCAATGTCAGCTTGCGGTTGTAGTTATCGTACATGTAGTCGGTAATTCTGTTCAGTCTGCCGGCAAGAATCTTGTTTCCCTTGTTCTTTGACTCGTTCTTGAACTTGCCGTCCTCCATTACGAAATACTGGAAGTCTGACATGAGACATGCGATAAGGTTATGCGTGCTTTCAATGACCTTGTGCTCATAGCCGTAGCCCTTCTGCAGGATTTCCATCATTATTCTTGCCAGAATTCCCTTGAGGACATCCAGGCTTTCGTCACTGTCATCTTCCATGTCAGTTACAAAGAAGTTGTTCTTCAGATTGTCATAGTATCTGGAGAAGTAGGTCAGATCCATCTGGAGCATCATAACCATGTTATCCTCTCCCGTACTTTCGAAGCTGTGCATTTCTCTGTCATTAAGGATGAAAATGTCGCCCTGCTTCAGATTATATGTGTAATAACCGTTGCGCAGAGTGATGTTTCCATCGAGGACATACACTACTTCCATGTCATCATGAAAGTGAATCGGATACTTGTCGATGTTCGCTGTGATGACATTAATTGGAAGCTCATCTTTGTACATTATTTTTTCTTTTAACATTTTTTTCTCCCGTTATTTTTCTGGATTATGTAAACCGAAACCGGTTACTGTAAATATTTGGTTCAACAATCGGAATGTGTTGATTTTTAAGGGGTTTCAGGACTTATCCACAATAATTCTCAGATTGTATACAATTTTATCCAACACCCGCTGTGGATAACCATTTTTTTACTGTTGTTGAAATTTCAACGTTTTCGCTGTCAAGTACTAATTTCAGTACATAGTTTTCCACAGCTTGTCAGCTAATTATTTAACTTTCCCGTAAAAACTCCAAAAACGCCCATTTTATGCGGTTTTGGGGGTTTCCTGCCGGTAATTGACTGTTTGATTACATAACAGTCCCGTCAGTATATATAAAAATGCCTGCATTTTTATTAGCTACCGCAAACTTGTTACCGCAACGATATTATACTCCAGTAAAACCCGTTTTTTCAATGAAAAATTTGACTTTTTTGCTCATTGGAATTAAACTTTTTATTATACAGTTGCTATTTATTGGAGGAACACAAGATGATGGGCACAACAAAGTTATATCAACAAGATGTCTATGTTAAAGAATGGGATGCGCAGATAACAGACATTACCGATAAAGGTGTATATCTGGACAGTACTGCATTTTTCCCTGAGGGCGGCGGTCAGAGCTGCGATCTGGGAACCATGACTGTAATCGGCAGGGATAATGTATCCGTAGAGCTTACCGACGTGCAGGAGGATGGCGAAAATGTAGTTCACTCAGTTTCCTCACCTGAGCTGCTTGCAGCCGGTGACAGGGTTCACTGCGTCCTTGACTGGGATAGACGTTTTGACAACATGCAGCGCCATTGCGGCGAACATATTCTTTCGGGAATCTTCTATCAGGAATGCGGCGGTGTGAACCGCGGTTTCCACATGGGTGAGGACTACATGACCATAGACATCAGTCTGGAAGACGAACCTACAAATCCCGACATGACAAAACCGGAAGAGCTTGACTGGGCAATGGCAAAACACTGCGAGCTTCTTGCCAACAGAGTCATCTGGTCCAACGCTCCCGTAACGGTGTTCCGTTTTGATAATCGTGAAGATGCAGAGAAGCTTCCTCTGCGAAAAGTCCTGGCATTTGATGAGGATATTTCCATTGTATGCGTCGGTTCACCTGAACACGCTGCTGACTGCGTTGCCTGCTGCGGAACTCATCCGAGCACTGCAGGACAGGTTGGCCTTATCAAACTTTACAAGGTTGAAAAGTACAAGGGAATGTTCCGTGTATACTGCGAGGCCGGCGCGCGCGCCCTGGCGGATTATGACATGAAGCATGACATGCTGACCGAAATGTCAAATGACCGTTCATGTTCAGTTGAAGACTTCCCTGAAAAGGTTCGCGGCATTGAGGCTAAGCTTGCTGAGGTCAAGGGCCAGCTTGCCGGACTGAAAAAGACCCTACTGGCAGGAGAGTGCAGCAGGCTCAACGCCATTCTGGATTCGGAATCCGAAGAGGCCGCCCAGCCTGCAATCCTGTACACACTGGATGACATGTCAATTGACGATGCCTTCAACATGGCAAAGGAATACATGGGCAACCCTATATGCAAAGGCAGACTGATCATGCTCTACGCACCGGACAGCACATCCTACGTTCTCGTCTCCGACGGAACGCCTGCCTGCGGACCGCTGGTAAAGGAATATGCCGGCTTCTACAACGGCAAGGGAGGCGGCAACGACGTTTCCGCCCGTGCCATGTTTACCACTGCAGAAGATGCATCGCTGTTTGCCGATCTGATTTCAAAACACCTGAAATAAACTGAAGCGCGATAATAAAGCGCCGGTTCCGCAAAGCGGAACCGGCGCAGTTTTTTATATGTTCTATTTAATGTAAATTTCCACGGTCCTTCTTCCCCAGCTTCTGCACTGGCCGTTGGAAGGGAACCACAGATCTATGATGTTTCCTTTTATCGCTCCGCCTGTATCCTCGGCGTGAACTTCTCCGTATCCCGGCACGTAGCCATATGATCCCAGCGGAATAACTCTCGGATCGACGGCAATGGTTCCGTAGTGAACCGATGTGCCCGTGGCCGTTCTGCCCCGCAGACAGTACGCCGTCGAGCTGACTGTCAGCTTCCGGCTGTACTTGACACCGTTGTATGATACAGCGGTTCCTTCAGCTGTAATCTGCGTTACGGGCTTCTTCAGGATTTTCCGGCTCAGTTCCTTCTTCGCCAGAGCCTTTCCGCCAAGATAGGTCACCTTGTATGTTACGCGGTCGACACCCTTGACACCTTTGGTGGTGATTTTCTTTTCACCTTCAAGAAGGTCCGAAGTGTACTTGGTCTTCTTCTTGAAATCAACATCTTCCTTAACAGTTTCCTCAACGATTTCGAAGGTCTTGATTTCCACCTGGTCCCCGTCCTTCAGAAACTGTCTGCCATCCATGTTGACCTCGTCCTTTTCGCCAAGGGTAACATCCCAGCCTCTCAGCATGTCATCTACTGAATTCCTGATGGTTTTGTACTGCACCGTCTTGCCGTTTACCGTTACGGTAATATCCTTTACGCTGACGGACAGTGCCGCATAAAAAGCTATGAGTCCCAGATTTACGCAGATTGCTATGGCAAGAATTTTATAGAATTGTCTGTTCTCATTAATCTTCTGCCTTAGCCAGTTCATAAATCGCCTCCGCATAGATTTTTGCCAGTCTGTCGAGGTTTTCTACTGATATCTTTTCATTTTTCTGATGTCCCAGCTCGGGTTCTCCCGGGAATCGTGCACCGAAGGCAACGACATTATCAAGGGCTCTGGCGTAAGTTCCGCCACCTATAACCATAGGTTCGCTTTCAATGTCTCCCGTATGTTTGCGGTAAACCTTCATGAGCCTGCTGACCAGATCGCTTTCGGCATCGATGTTAATCGGGTCCTGTGCCCTTTCCTTGACGATGCCTGTTCTGTAGTCATCGAGCACTTCCATGATTCCGGCATATACCTGCTCCTCATCTGCAGTAACCGGATATCTGATATTTATGGTAAGCCTTGCCGCATTCCTGTCAGTCTCAATTTTTCCCACGTTAAAGATCAGCCTGCCGGACACTTCATCCTCAAGCGGGCAGCCGATGTTTTCTCCGTGAAGATCGTAGCCTATTCTGCTGTTGTAGAACTCAACAAATTCAGCCACTCCGTCATTCAGGAAATTCAGTCTTCCCAGGAAGTCCATTAGAATTGAAATTGCATTCTCGCCCTGCTCAGGCTTGGCGCCGTGAGCTGACTTGCCTTTGACTGAGATTTCAAATCCCTTGCCTACGCCTCTGCCGCTGATTTTCCAGCCGTACTCATCTCTGCAGTTGGCTATCATCTCCCTGATAAGGTCATAGCCGCCGCCTGTCGTATCCGTTACTACTGCCTTTGCAAAATCAGGAACGGAGTTTGCTGCGGTGCCGCCTTTGATGGATCCCAGCTCCAGGCCCTTGCCTCTCGAAGCCGGAAGCTTCCTGATCATGTCAAAGATGAGGATTCCCATCTCCGCACGTATGACAGGAAAGTCGCCGTCCGGTGTGAAGCCGCAGTCAGGCAGATCGCCTGCATGCTCAATGTAGTAGTCCATTCCTTCCCAGTCGGTTTCCTCATCCAGGCCCAGAATCATTCTGACCGTTCTGGCGGGCTCGAATCCGCATTCCTTCAGTGCCTTCATTGCATAGTAGGAAGCTATTACAGGTCCCTTGTCATCCATGGTGCCGCGGCCCTGCACGTATCCGTCAACCACTTCACCGCCGTATGGCTCGAAGTCCCAGCCGTCCCCTTCGGGAACAACGTCCAGATGTCCTACAACCGCCACAACTCCATCCTCGGTTCCGTCGTAATCAATGTGTCCGCCGTAACCTTTGGCATCAAAAGTATCGAAGCCGTCGTCCTCCGCCATCTTTAGCATTGTCCTGTACGCCTCGTCAACTTCTGCCCCGAATGGTTTCCTGCCTTTGCCCTTCACGGCAACGCTGGGTATGGAGATAAGTTTAGACAGAGATGCGAGCATCTCTGTCCTGTTTTCTTCTATTCTGCTGTATACCTGTTCTAAAAATTCCATTGTCTCCGCCTGTACTTACTGTACCGCTTCAACGCCTGCGATTTCAGGATAGCTTTCCTTGAGAATCTTCTCAACAACGCCCTTGATTGTCATCTGAGCGCCCGGGCATCCTGCACAGTGTCCCTGAAGTCTTACTTTAACGATATTGTCTTCTGTCAGTTCGACGAATTCAATGTCGCCGCCGTCTCTCTGCAGGAAAGGTCTGATCTGCTGCAGTGCTTCTATGATTTTTTCTTCCATTTTGTTTCTCCTTTTATGTTAATTATATTTTGAACTTAAATTAAATCCTATTTCTGTGCCTCCACAGTGTATACCGTAACCATGCCGTTGCCCTTCCATGTACTGATGTAGGCGGTCTTTATCGGGTCTCCGATGCTGCTGAAGTTGATGGCTCCCGAAGCTCCTTCGAAATAGTAGTGCGGATCGGCCAGAACCTGAAGTACTGCTTCACTGCTTATGTCATCACCGGCCTTGTCGATTGCGTCAATTGCAACAAAGTATGCGTCGTATCCGAGGGCCATTGCATCAGTCGGTTCACTGTCCCTGCCGTATTCCTTGTAGTATGCCTTGAGGAATCTGTCCCTTTCGGCGGTGATTGCCTCGCCGTCAGCTCCGCTGTCGGCTGCGAAGAACTGAACAAATGCCATGTTTTCTTCCTTCGTTCCCTCAGCCAGCAGATTCTTGAATTCCTGCTGTCCCCACGTGGTATCTCCCAGGAACTGAACATCCAGTTTCATTTCTGAAGCCTGGTTTATGATGTCTGCCGCATCGGTATAGTCTCCCGGCAGAATTACACTCTTAACGCCTGATCTCTCCAGCTTCCCGAGTTCCTTTGAGAAGTCCTTCTGTCCCGTGGTGAATTCCTCGTAGTAGGAGATGGCATCCTCGTTGCCCGTCTCGGATTTAATTCTGTCCGTGAAAGCAGTTGCCTCCGCCAGAGCCGCATCATCCTTTGACGGAATCAGAACGCCGGCCTTCTTTTCCTTCTTTGAGTCAAGCACGTATCTCGCCAGCAGGTCGCCCTGGTTGGAGTCAACGTAGCACACTCTGAAATAATACTCGTTGTTTCTGGTTACCAGCGGGTTCGTATTGGTGATTGCGATTGCCGGAATCTTTGCCTCTCTGATGTAAGGCGATGCTGCCAGTGAGTATACACTGCCGTAGCTACCCAGTATAAGCAGCGGCTTCTTTTCAATAAGAGTCTTTGCCGCAGTTTCCGTAGCATCGATATCCGACTTGTCATCGGAAAATACCAGCGAAATAATCTTTCCGTGCACATTAGGATGAACTCTGTTTGCCAGCTGGATTCCTCTGATCTCATCCTCTGCCGCTTTTGAGTCGGCACCCGTTACAGGCTCCAGAACACCAATCTGAATCTTAACCTCCTGCTTGTCGGATTTGTCGATGAATGCGGCCTTGAAATTGTCAAAGGTCGTGCATCCGCAAAGGCCGACAAGAAGCATTGCAAGTACTGTAATTATTGCTGTTATTTTAATTTTTTTCACTAATTTCACCTCGTTAAACATACATAGTTATTATACCTTTATTCATATCAAAGGTAAAGTGAAGATTCCCCCTGCAAATATGTTAGAATATATTCACAAAACAGAAACGAAAGGAGCCATCATGAAGCGAATAATATCCATCCTGATGTGCCTTGTTTTTGCTTTTGCATTTTTCGGATGCGACAGCAAGGATAAACTGCCTGACAACATTGCGGGCGTCGAATACTACCACTATGAACCTGCCGACTTCAACAAGTCATGCAAAGAGCTGAAGAAGCTGGCTGCCGGCGACAAAGAGAGCAAGGTTCTGAAGCTCTACGACAAGCTTTACGATGAGTGCCTTGAACTGGATACACTCTATTCCGTTTCCTACGTTCTCCACTCAATTGACCAGAACGACGAGTACTATACGGAAGAGCAGCAGTACACCTACGACACCCTGCAGGACTGCTGTGACAGACTCGGTGGCGCATGTCGCAAAATCACCGAAGGGCCGTGCGCCGATGCATTCAGAGAACATGTGGGCGACAAGGTCTTCAGGCAGTTTGCCGATTACGAAGTTATGAGCAAGGAAGAAAAGGCCATGCTCAGCCGTGAAAACAAGCTGGTAGACAGATACTACAAGGAATACGACAAGGCAAGCTTCAAATACAAAGGCAAGGAATGGACCCAGGCCGATCTGTTCAGTGAAGAAGGCGATAAGCTGTCCGAAAAGGATTACAACGGCTACGTGAAGGTATATAACGGCATAACAAAGGATCTGAACGAGAGGACAGGCCCCATATTCCTGAAGCTGCTGAAACTGCGTGTGAAGCTGGCCAGGGAAGAAGGCTATGACAATTATGCGGAATACGCCGACAGGGAAGTTTATTCGCGAGACTACTCCGAAGAGGATATCGAAAAATTCCATTCGGATGTAAAGAAGATTTCAGCCGATTTCTATGACTACTACTACAACAGTTTCCCCGGCGAAACACCTGCTCTTAACCCGGATCAGATACTTGACGTTCTCGAAAAATACAGCGGCAAAATCAGCAAGCTGTCCGGGAAAGCCTGCAGAAGGCTCATCGATGAAGAACTCTATTCCATCGGCAGCGAAACCTGCCGAATGGAAACCGGCTACACAATCATGATCAGTGACAGGAAGCCTTTCATCTTTGATTACGTTGAAGGTTCAGCCGGCCTCCGTGACATGACTCACGAATTCGGTCACTTCACACAGTTCTGCAACGTCGGACAGGATAACCTTATCGTGTCTGAGCAGAATAACGATCTGGCCGAAATCCCGTCAAACGGCTTCGAATGCCTGATGACACACTACTACGACAAGATTTACAGCAAGGCCGGAAAGGATGCCACTGATACAATAATTGAAGACATGTTCTTCAACATCATTGACGGCTGCCTACAGGATGAATTCCAGCGTGAGGTATACAGCAATCCTGACATGAGCCTTGATGAAATCAACAGCACCTACGCAAGGATCGAAAACGAATATGTTCCGGGCGAAGACAGTGATGGCTACTACTGGGTTTTCATCCCTCACAACTTTGAGTCGCCGCTGTACTATGTGAGCTACGCCGCAAGCGGCATCGCCTCCCTTCAGCTCTGGGACATGAGCCAGTCCGATTACGAGGGTGCCGTGAAGGTGTGGGAAAGTTTCATCAAAGAGGGACCGTTTGACAGAAAGTATCTGACGGAGCTGGATAAAGCCGGTCTGAAGAAATTCACCGATGAGGGTGTCGTGAAGGAAACATGCGATACGGCTCTGAAATATCTGAGAAAGTAACATCATGAAAATCAACATTCTACGCGGACAAAACCAGATTGGCGGTTCAATAATAGAGCTGTCAACAGACAATACGAGAATCGTTCTCGACGCAGGCGCAAACCTGGGGGAAAGCAAAAGCCACCCCTACGTTCCTCCTGCTGCCGGGCTCTTTGATGTGGGACGCGCCTACGACGCTGTCTTCGTGTCCCATTACCATTCCGACCACACGGGCCTTCTTCGCTTCGTCAGGTCGGACAACCCCATCTACATGGGGAAAAGAGCCTACGATATTCTCAATGCAATCAACGAATACAAAGGCAGGACAACCGGCTTTGATATAAAGCCTCTCTACGCCTTTGAGAAGGTAAGCATTGGTGATTTCTCAGTCACTCCAATACCGTGCGACCATTCAGCATATTCCGCCTTCATGTTCCTCATTGAGGTTGAAGGCAGGACGGTTCTATATACAGCCGACTACAGGTCTACAGGCCATCTGAACTTCGATATCCTTCTGGATTTCCTTCCTGAGAAAGTCGATGTACTTCTCACCGAGGGAACCACTCTCTCCAGAGGTGAGGATTTCCACGAACCATCCGAGACGGAGCTTGAAGACTTCGCAGTCAGCATTCTGGAAAACAAAAAAGGACCTTCCTTCGTCTACCTTTCGGCACAGAACGTGGACAGGATTCTTACAGCATATAACGCAGCTCAGCGTACGGGTCGCCGCTTCATACTTGACGGCATTACAAGTGCTGTTGCCGAGGCGGCACAGCTTGGCCTTGATGCTCTGGAGCTTGGCAGAGATTTTGATCTGAACTCGCCTGCTTTTGCATCTCCCGATTTCATGCTCTGCATTACACCTCAGACTCTTGCAAATGTGGAGAAGCTGTCCAATCTCATTTCATTCCGAGACGGCGTGCTTTTCTTCGGAAGGCGCCAGGTCTACATGCTGAAGCCTGTGACCGCCGTGGCACTGAAATATCTGGAGTCCCAGGGGCTTACGGTTCCAATGCTGCATACGAGCGGCCATGCCGATGCACCTACAATCGAACGGCTCATCGCACACGTTCAGCCGGACTATCTCATCCCGATTCACACGGAGAACGAGGCCTGGTTTGAAAAATACGAGCGTGAATGCGAGGTCGTGTTCAACTGCAAGGAAAAAGAGATATAATAAGAGAAATAAAAGAGAGGCGTGATTTCTGATATGTACCCTCTTTACTGGACAAACCAGTAAGGAGGGTATTTTTATGCGTTACAGTCACGAGTACAAGTTAATGTGCATTGAAATGTATCGGCAAGGAATATGGCCTGATACGCCAGACGGAATTAGTACTAATTCCTCCTTCGGGTTCTGCTCCGCACACTCTCTGATGTATTCAAGGAGCTCGTCCCTGTCATATGTTGCCGGAATAATCTTATGCCAGTAGGTTTCTCCCGCAACGGAAGGGTGCGTATGGCCGTCAATCAGTCCGGGCAGAACCGTCCTGCCTCCCAGATCAATGATTTCAGCATCCGGTGCGACTGCCTTTGCAGTCTCTTCGTCGCCTGCAAATATGAATTTCTTTCCCTCAGTAACCATTGCCTTTGCATGAGGCTGTTCAGGATTTTCTGTGTATATGTTTCCGTTTAAAAAGATTTTTTTCAAGACAATCACTTTCCTTTTCTGATTCCCATTTACCCCGTCCACCCGGGCCTCTGTCATTTAACCGAACATGTCCGTTTCTGTTATTACCGCCAGATCCTTTAACCTGCATATGGTATTTACGACCGAGAAAGCGATTACCGCGCCCAGACTGGCGGTCGTATCGTCCTGGTCAAACCTTGGAGATATCTCACAGATATCAAATCCGCATACCTTGTGCGTTCTGATTATGTGCTTGATAATCGGCAGCACAAGTTCCGGATCCAGCCCTGTTGCCTGAGGCGCACTTACGCCTGGTGCAAAGGCAGACGAGAACACGTCCGTACACACTGTGAGATAAACCTTTTCGTGTCCGTATGTAAATGTATCAACCTTCTCCAGAATATCGGCCAGGGAAGCATTTCTGAGATCCTTTGCCAGAACATATTTTACTCCCAGTGCGTCCGCCGTCCTGAACAGACTGACCGTATTGCTGTGCTTTTGAATGCCCATCGGCAGGTATCCGTATTTCATTCCTCTCTCGCTGCAGATATCTGCAATCTGTCGGAACATTGACCCTGATGAAGGTCTGGTGTCATATGGTCTCAGGTCGAAATGGGCATCAAAATTCACGATACCTATATCAGGTTTGTCATTTTTCTCAAGCTCATAATTCAGCTGTCCCTGGTAATGGCCGAAGGTAGTCTCGTGACCACCGCCCAGGATAATAGGGAAAAGATTCAGATCCAGTATTTTCCTGACCGCAATTCCCAGCAGTCTCTGTCCCTCTTCCATAGTTATCTCCTGACAGAGGATGTTGCCGGCATCATACAGCTTTACCGAATCCCTGAAGGTACACGGCAGATTTCCCATGTGTCTTCTGATAAATTCCGGTGCAAGCGCCGCACCCACACGGCCCTTATTTCTCTGTACTCCCTGCTCACTGCAGAAGCCTATAATGCAGAAGCCCTGCGGCCCGTCAAAGGGTTTATTATCTTTATTCAGGTCCAGCTCCTGCACCCACTGGTGCCACCTGAAGGAATCGTAATCTGTTTCACTGTCTACCCTGCCCTGCCACTGTGACATGGCACTTTCGTAATTTGTCAAAACCATGCTTTTCTCCTTTGTTAAAACATCATAAAATATACTTCTTTCAAGGCATATATGTCAACAGGGGTTTGGTGTATAATGAGCTTACATTGGAGAAAAAAGATGATTGACAACTGAGGACAGCACCGAAATAACCATGGAGGACTTAGCTCAACTGGCACAATTACCGTAAAGTGATTGTTATCTACTGGCGCCAGAATAATGTCTTTTCTTTGTAAAAGTATCCTTGGGTAACTTTAACAAGGCCCTTGCCAGCCCTTGATATTACAGGCATCCCCACCGGGGGTTAACGTTTCGAGCCCCTGATGGTGTACCAATAACAAACCCCAACCAATCGGTTGTGGTTTTGCTTGTTATTTGATTGTATAAACCATCTTCTTTTCATGCATCGCACAGTCGGTCAGATACATATTTATCAGATTTTGATAAGATATGCCGGTTTCCTCAGCCTGTTGCTTAAAGTAATCAATGGTAGCCGCATTGATTTTAATTGTAATTTGTTTTTTTTCCTGGTTTACATATGGGTTTCGTTTGCCCTTTGAAAAATCGTATTCTTCTCTCATAACTCTCTTCCTCATATTAGTAATATTCACATTCTTTTTTAGTTGCTTTTCTTGCTGAAATGATACGAATGGTTTGTTCGTTGTTTCTGTAACAATGACAAACGACTAGCATATTAAGCTTGATGCTCAGTCCGAGAATGACAAACCGTTCTTCTTCATCGGAATGATCAGGATCGGGAATAACCATAGCTCGCGAATCGTCAAAAACACTTACAGCTTCTTCAAATGATACCCCGTGTTTGGTTTTATTTGAAGCATTCTTGCTTTCGTCCCATTCAAAATTAATCTCTAATATAATTATATTATAATTATAAAATAATTATTGTCAATAGCAAGCTTAGTCCCTTATTACGTACATCCCCGAATCTAAAATCATAGTAGAGGATATTGATAAGTTAAAAAAATAGTGTAAAAGGAAAAGAATATGATTTAAGGGTATGGGAGGCAATAATGCTGTCAGAAATTCAAATCGGTATAGTGAAACTATTACAAGAAGTGGACCTAAACGAGAACCAGATAATGGGAGTAACCCTTCGAGCCCCTGATGGTGTACCAAAAAAAGAGCCGCGTTGCGGCTCTTTTCAATATGATTGAAGGACACCTTGAAGAAGGACACTTTTGTTGTTTTTAAGTAAATAAAATGTTCCAAAGGACACTTGAAGGACAATGGTCTCGCTCTGAGGAGCCGCTTCATCGGCGACACTTCAGAAGAAAAAAGCGAGACACGATTTCTCGTATCTCGCTTGGTATTACTGTATTTACAAGCAATCTTCGGTTTAGCCAAAGTATCTCTTAAGGAGTCCTTCGAATGCCTTACCATGTCTAGCTTCGTCTCTAGCCATTTCGTGAACTGTGTCGTGGATTGCATCCAGGTTCTGAGCCTTAGCCATCTTAGCCAGTTCGAACTTTCCTGCAGTTGCGCCGTTTTCTGCGTCAACTCTCATTTCCAGGTTCTTCTTAGTTGAGTCTGTGATTACTTCGCCGAGAAGTTCTGCAAACTTTGCTGCATGTTCTGCTTCTTCCCATGCTGCCTTTTCCCAGTACAGTCCGATTTCAGGATATCCTTCTCTATGAGCAACTCTTGCCATAGCCAGGTACATTCCTACTTCTGAACATTCACCGTTAAAGTTATCTCTGAGGCCCTGAATGATTTCAGGATCAACGCCCTGAGCAACGCCTACTACGTGATCTGCAGCCCATGATCTTTCGCCTTCTTCTACTGCATTAAATTTTTCTGCCGGTACTCCACACTGTGGGCACTTGTCCGGTGCCTTATCGCCTTCGTGAGTATAACCGCATACTGAGCAAGTCCATTTCATTGTTTTGTCCTCCTTAATTTCTTAGTTTTTATTTGATTCCATTATATACTATTTTTCGAGAAATATCAGTATTTCTCTCTTCTTGACTATACTATACTATTTTAGTCCACATAAATCAAGAGCAATTGGATTTTTTTAAGAATTTTTAAATTAAAAAGATGACAGAGGGAATTCCTCTGTCATCTTTAATTGTTTGGTAATTAGTCTTCCTGATAAGGCTTCAGATCGTCAGCCCAGATGAGCTGTACGCCTGTTGCTTCCTGTACTTCTTCCTTTGTGAAGTCAGGGTGCAGTTCGATAACCTTGATTCCTTCAGGAACAACTTCCATAACAGCCATTTCAGTGATAATCTTTGTTACGCACTTTTCTGCTGTAAGCGGGAGTGTACACTGAGGCTTAATCTTGTGAGCGCCCTTCTGAGTGTGAAGCATTGTGATGATTACTTCAGGACAGCCTGCACAAAGGTCCATGGCCCCGCCCATTCCTGCAACCTTCTTGCCCGGAACGATCCAGTTTGCCAGGTCGCCGTTTTCTGCAACTTCCATGGCTCCCAGTACTGTAGCTCTTACGTGGCCGCCTCTAACCAGTCCGAATGATTCAGCTGTGTCAAAGAACTTTGCTCTTGGAAGAGCAGTAACGTACTGTCCGCCTGAGTTGATGATGTCAACATTCAGGTTTGATTCGTCAGCCAGAGCATCGATTCCTGCGAATCCGTTCTCTGAGTGACATGTTACGACAACGTCTTCCGGAATATAGTCTGCTACCATTGTTGGAAGGCCGATACCCAGATTGATGAAGTCACCGTCAAAAAATTCTTTTGCGCATCTCTTTGCGATTCTTTCTTTTAAATCTGCCATCTCTTCTCTCCTTCCACAATTGATTCAACCAGTACACCGGCTACCTGCCACATATCAGGATCAGTTTCGCCGATTTCTACCAGCTTTTCAGGAGCGATAATTGTGTGATCGGAAGCTCCGGCCATTACCAGGTTGAAGTTTCTTGTAGCCTTGGCACACATGTAGTTTCCGAACTTGTCAGCCAGTGTAGGTCTGATGAATGAGAAGTCTGCACGAAGAGGTCTTTCGAAGAGCCACTTCTTGCCGTCGATTTCAACTACTTCTTTCTTTCTTCCAAGTTCATCTTCTTCAGTTTCCATTGGAGTACCAAGTCCAACAGGAGTAAGAACTCCGCCAAGACCGTAAGCCGCTGCTCTGATCTTTTCTGCCAGAGTTCCCTGTGGAACCAGTGTGTACTTCAGAGTTCCTTCTGCGAACTGTTCATTCAGTCTAGGGTTTACGCCAACATGTGACATGATAACGTGGTCAACCATGTGATTGTCGAGCAGCTTGCCGATTCCTCTTGAAGTCTTTCCTGCGAATTCGCCGCCAGGCTGGCCTTCTGCCAGACCGCCGTCGTTTCCGATTACTGTCAGGTGCTTAACGCCTTTTTCTACCAGGGCATCCATAAGGATTTCAGGTGAACCTGTTGCCAGGAATCCACCAACCATGATAGTCATGCCGTCTTCAACGCCTGCAACCGCTTCCTGCGGTGTTACGATTTTATTAATCATAGTTTTCCTTCCTCATTACAACCTAAGCTTAAATTATGCTTAAATCATTTTTCTGTTTACGATTTCTGTCAATACGAATGATGCAACGTCTTCTGCATATTTATGCTGACCGAATCCGGCATCGTATCCCAGTTCCTGAGCCAGTTCGTGTGAAATTCTAGGTCCGCCGCATACGAGGATAACCTTGTCTCTCATGCCTTCTGCTTCAAGAAGTTCAACCATGTTGGTCAGGTTCTCAATGTGGATGTCCTTCTGAGTAACAGTCTGTGATACCAGAATTGCATCTGCATTCAGTTCCTTTGCCTTTGCGATAAGTTCTTCGTTAGGAACCTGTGAGCCCAGGTTGTAAGCTTCAATGCCTTCATATCTTTCAAGACCGAAGTGGCCGTGGAAGCCCTTCATGTTCATGATGGCGTCGATACCTACTGTATGAGCGTCAGTACCTGTTGATGCACCTACGATTACTACAGGACGCTTGATGTTTTCCTTGATGTACTCTGCACATTCAAGTCTGTCCATAACTTCAACGTCAACCTTTGCAACCTTGATTGTAGTGTAGTCAACTGTGTGCTGGCACTTGCCGTATACTACGAAGAATGTATATTCTGGCGTCATTGCTTTTGAATATACAACGTTTGGTTCATCAAGACCCATCTTCTTAGCCAGAATCTTTGCTGCTTCGCTTGCTTCGTCACCGTAAGGTACAGGAAGTGTGAAAGCAACTTCTGTCATGCCGTCGTTAAGAGTGTCGCCATAAGGCTTTACCTTTGTCAGATCAATCTGAGCTACTGCTGTTTTATCTGCCATTACTGTGCACCTCCTAACATAAGTGGAATGAACGGATTGAAGTATTCGTCATCCTTGACGCAAACGCCGCTGAGGCCCTTTCCACCGTCTCTAGGTCTCTTAACTCCACCGAACTTACCCTGTTCGATAGTTGAGAACAGACCTTCTTCAACGATTTCTGAAAGGAGTGCGTCTGCCTTTTCAAGAGTCTGCTGAGCTCTTGTCTGGATAATTCCGCCTTCCTTGAATTCAACTTCGCTTCCGATGTCTCTCATGTTGTTGAAGATGTACTGAGCATTTTCAATTGAGAGATATCTGTCGTGCATGTGTGGTGTGTGGATTGCTTCTGTCAGCATTCCCAGCAGCTGCAGAGACTGACCTGACCAGATAGCGATCATGTTGAACAGTGCATCCTGTACATTGCCCTTGAAGATGTTTCCGGTCATGTACTTTGTAGGAGGCATGTACTTCAGAGGAGCGTTCGGGAAGATTTCTCTTGCCATGATTGCCTGAGCCAGTTCATAGAGGAATCCGTTTTCGATATCCGGATCCATTTCGAATGCGTGGCCGAGACCCATCTGCTCTTCCTTAACGTTTGCCAGTACTGCGAACTGTTCGTTGATCAGCTGTGAAGCCAGTACTGTATGTGCGTTTTCATAAGCGTCATCAGTTGTCAGATAGTTATCTTCACCTGAGTTGAAGATGATATCGCAGTAACCGATGATTACTCTTGAGAAGTACTGGTCAACCAGTGTTCTCTGCATGTTGATGTCTCTGAACAGGATTCCGTAGAGAGCGTCGTTCAGCATAACGTCCAGTCTCTCGATAGCTCCCATTGCAGCGATTTCAGGCATGCACATTCCGGATGAGTAGTTGCACAGTCTGATGTATCTGCCAACTTCTTCACCAACTTCGTCAAGAGCTTTTCTCATGATTCTGAAGTTTTCCTGAGTTGCATATGTTCCGCCGAAACCTTCTGTTGTAGGTCCGAATGGTACATAGTCAAGCAGTGACTGTGCAGTAGTTCTGATAACAGCGATGATATCAGCACCCTGTCTTGCAGCAGCCTGTGCCTGTACAACGTCTTCATA
>JAKSSG010000012.1 GCA_024403185.1 Clostridia bacterium | reverse complement strand
CCGCAGTCGTCTCTGCCCTGTGCTCTTGCTCCGTTAACCGTTGCCATCTTTAGGATTTCACTTGCCGGAATGGCGTTGGCATCCATCGTGCTGCCTCTGCAAAGCATCGCCGCCAGATTGACTTCCTCCAGCATGTTAAGGTTATTGTTTGAAGACGCGCCGTCGGTTCCGATTGTAAGATTAAGCCCTGCATCGTAATATTTCTTCAATGGAGCGATTCCACTGCCGAGTTTAAGATTTGAAGAAGGATTGTGTGAAATGAATGCATTGTTTTCCTTCAGAACATCAATGTCAGCATCATCGAGCCATACGCAGTGAGCGGCTATTACAGGTGATCTGAACAGTCCGCACTTCTCAAAGTACT
The DNA here is from genome assembly GCA_024403185.1 of Clostridia bacterium. Classification (GTDB taxonomy): domain Bacteria; phylum Bacillota; class Clostridia; order Peptostreptococcales; family Anaerovoracaceae; genus Lentihominibacter. Next base: position 36,984 of record JAKSSG010000012.1, on the reverse strand, counting down.
GAACAGGTGTAAGTCCGCCATGTCTGCCTTTGCACTCCTCGTGTTCGAATTCTGTTTCCGAAACGTGAATCTGTATGTTCAGCCCTTTTTCCGCTGCAAAATCAGCCACTTCCCTGAGCGGTCTTTCCCTGTTGGCATATTCCGAGTGAGCTGATGCATCGGTTCTGATTCTGTCATCATCCAGGCTCTCGAGCCATTCCATGAGTCTTAATGTATCCGAATATGCTCTGTCCTCATAGTAGCTTGCGCTTTCGTCAAATGAAACAACGCCATTGCAGAGATTGGCCTTCATTCCGGCTTCGTGCAGTGCCTTTCCATAGTCAGCCAGGTCAAAATACATGTCTGAAATGGAAACGCAACCCGATTTCATGAGTTCAATAGCTCCAAGCTTCGCTCCCCAGTACTTGGCTTCCGGGATGAATCTGGCTTCAAAAGGGAAAATCCTTTCGTTAAGCCATCTCTGAAGCGGCAGTCCCTCGCCATAGCCCCTGAGCAGGGTCATCGGCACATGGCAGTGAGTGTTGTAAAAGGCCGGCATGATGAACCTGCCCTCGCCGTCAAAGGTCTCGCCGAAATCTCCTTCAGGCTCACTTTCACCTACATGGCAGATTTTCTCGCCTTCTGTTGCAAGAAACATGTTTTCTCTTACCTTGAAATCTTCATCAAGAAGCTTGATATTCTTAAAGAGCATAATCAATTCCTCCAATCATACTCATACTATAATATAATCTTTCAGTTTTTCAAAGGTCTTGTCGCCTATTCCCGAAACATTTTTAAGATCCTCAATGGACATAAAGCGACCCTCGGTTTCCCTGTAATCGATTATTTTCTGAGCCGTTGCCGGCCCGACCCCGTTCAGTGTCTGCAAAGTCTCCGAATCGGCAGAATTAATGTTGACCTTCCCGTTTGCATCTGTACCCGATGAAACTGCAGGTGCGGACTTTTGCGAAACCGCCTCGTCTTCCGATGCAAAGGCAGGAATATACACTTTCTGCCCGTCTTCCAGGAATTCCGCCCTGTTGATACTGGTAAGATCCGCATCCTCAGTAAGGCCACCTGCCGCCTGTATGGCATCTTCAACCCGGCTTCCTTCAGGCAGCTCAGCCAGCATCGGCTTTGCCACAGCTCCGCCTATGTCCACAAAAATAGTAGTGGTGCTTACCTCTTCCACCTCCGCAGCCTTACTCTCTTCCGCGATTTCAGGTGTTTTTGAATTGCCGCCAAAGGCGTAAACTCCAAGGGCTGCAACGACAAGAACGGCAACAACCGCAAGTTTTTTCAGCTGACCCCTGTTGTCATCGATAAATTTTCTTAGCTGTTCGTGCCCCAATAAAAATTCTGTTAATCTCTTCATAAAAAATACCTCCAATACCGATATTAAAATATCATTATTGGAAGTATTTGTCAATCATTCCTTAAATTGTAATTCAAGTCTGCTTACCGTTATCTCTGCCCTGTCACAGTCCAGTCCAAGGGTACTGATTACTGTGTCGATGAGAAGTTCCGGACTCAGATTTGATTCGCTTCCCGCATCAAGAACTGCGTTAAGCACCAGACAATCATCCTTTGGATTGAATGCCAGCTGTCTGATTTTTGGCTTAATGTCAATTACAACAGGTTCCTTCTTCTTTTTCTGTTTTTTAAGTGCTGTAATTCTTTCCTGGCCCATGTACTGATTCCACAGGCTTCTGGCATCGCCTTCAATCTGTTCGGATACAGGAATTCTTATTTCATATTCCGCCGCAACAGTCATTGAAGCCAGAGTCTTCTTCAGTTCTGGCGCCTCTTTTATTGAAACAAGAGTAAGACCTTCAGGCATGATTTCTCTCAGCGCCCCAAGTATTTCCTGCCCGTTCATGTTGTTCCAGTCAGCTGCCGTTTCAAACTCAATGTATTCATCATAGCCTCTGTATCCCAGTGAGAGGGGCTGTGCAAAGCCCATCTTGGGATGTGGATTGAAGCCCTGTGAATAGGCAAGTCTTATTCCGGCTCTCTTGAATGAACGCTTGAACACCTTCATTATGTCGAGATGTGATGTATAGCAGATCACACCTGTTTTTTTGAATTTAATTATATATTTCATTTCTGTTTACAATTTACAAAACAATCCGTGTATCTGTTTACTCCGCATCCGGTGCAGCCTTCTCTGCAGTCATGTGTGGTTTCGCACTTAACCGCCTTATTTCTCTCAGCCAGGAAATAATCTCTGCTTACAAATGGGTTAATCATGTCCCACGGAAGAATCTCCTCAGCAGTTCTTTCCCTGTAATTGTAGAAGGCTTCCATGTCATCTGCTGAATCGAATCCCAGATCTGCAGCACAGTTTTCAAAGGCCTTTCTCCATGCTTCAGGTCTGAAATGCTCTGTCCATCCGTCAAATCTGCATCCCAGCTTCCAGGCTTCCTCGAGGATTCTGCCGCACCTTCTGTCTCCTCTCGCAAAAACAGCCTCAAGGTTGCTTGTTGCAGTCTCGTGGTAATTGAAGGTAACTCCCTTTATTCTGAGTTTTGAAGACAGATAGTTGTGTTTTTCAATAAACTCTTCAGCCGTATTCTGTGCTTCCCACTGGAAAGGCGTATGAGGCTTAGGTACAAAGTTGGAAACGCTTACGGTAACTCTGAAGCGACCGCCCTTTCTTCCCCTGACATCGTAATTTATATCCATTATCTTTCTGGCGATCTCGGCTATGCCGTCAAGATCCTCAAGGGTTTCCGTAGGAAGACCGATCATGAAATAGAGCTTTATATGTTCCCATCCAAGTTCAACGGCCTGCCTGGTGGCACTGAAAATGTCATCCTCAGTAATGTTCTTGTTTATTACATCTCTGAGTCGCTGGGTACCTGCTTCAGGTGCAAATGTCAGACCTGATTTGCGGTATCCCTGAATTTCATCAAGGACTCTGAATGAAAATGAATCAAGTCTCAGTGAAGGAAGAGACAGCGCCACATTCTGCTTGCGGCAAAGTCCCATGAGTCCGGTTGCCATAGGTTCAAACTGTGAATAATCACTTGTTGAAAGCGAAAGAAGTGAAAGCTCCTCATGACCCGTATTGGCCAGCTGCTCCATGGCAAGATTTTCAATGGTATCCGGCTTTCTCTCGCGAACCGGTCTGTAAATCATTCCCGCCTGACAGAATCTGCATCCGCGCGTGCAGCCTCTGAAGGTTTCAACAACTGACCTGTCATGTACGGTGTCAATATAAGGCACAATGTTATTTACAGGGAATTCTGCCCCTTCTATATCTTTGACAATGGCCCTCGTTACTGTTTCAGGCGCCCTGTCATTTATCTTTTTTACAGCGGAAATGCTGTGGTTCTCACCATATTCAACATCATAGAACTCTGGAACATATACCCCGTCGATTTCCGAAATGGCCTCAAGAAATGCTTTTCTGTCAGGCTTTCCTGCTTTTGCATCCGCAAAGGCAAGACACACTTTTTCAAGAGTTTCCTCACCGTCTCCGATAAGGAAAGCGTCAACAAAGTCGGCAAGGGGTTCCGGATTGAATGCACATGGACCGCCTGCAATTATCAGCGGATAACAGCCGTCCTTCCTGTCATCCTTTCTGACAGGAATTCCGCCCAGATCCAGCATGTTGAGTATGTTTGTATAGGACATCTCATACTGGAGAGTAAATCCCAGAACGTCCAGCTTGTCAACAGGCGTAAAGGTTTCAAGAGTATAAAGCTTTCTGCCCTTTTCTCTCATTATTTCTTCCATGTCGGCGGCGGGAGCGAATACTCTCTCGCAGCAGATTCTGTCATTGCCGTTCAGGATGTTATATAAAATCTGCATTCCCATATATGACATGCCTATTTCGTAGGTGTCCGGAAATGCAAATCCAATGCGAACAGAAACATCATCAGGATTTTTCCTGACCATGTTTACCTCTCCGCCTATGTAACGCGCCGGTTTTTCAACGCGCTTTAATATCGATTCAAGTTCTTTATCTATTCCCATATTACTTATCTGAGTTTTCTACGTTATCGTAGTCAATGTCAGTCATTAGTTCGTCAATTGTAATGCCTATGCGTACCTCTATGTCATCAAGAAGCTTTCTTGTTTCCTTCTTCTTTCTGAGAATGGCAGCTCTGGCATCGGGGTTTCCGTTTTTCTCAGCCTTTCTGATTATGTACTCCATTCTCTCATCAAGGCCTGCGTAGTGATCCTCGAGAGTAAGTCTGTCCGCAAGGCTGATAAGATCGGCTTCAGTGAGATGGTTCGCATCATTAGTGTACTGATACATCATGTGGGCACGGATTATCTGTTCTTCTTCATAGTATTTTTTCTCATGACACCAGTCGGCGCAGACATCCCAGTGTCTGTCTTCAACGCGTGCCATGTCATGAAGGAGACCGCTTGCCAGAAGAAGGTCAAGATCAAAAATTCTCCAGCCCTGGCCGTGTTTATCTCTCGAATGATCCTGCTCGTAATAAAACCTGCCTGCACCCCTGCGGAATGTTGTTAATCTGATATCCTTGAACTGTGCAGCGCGTGTGCCACCCACCTTGTTTAAGGCTTTTCCAAACATGTATGCCACGGCTGCAACAGACTTGCAGTGTCCTATAACATGCTTCGGCGTACCATAGGATTCAAGATATTCAAGGCATTGTTTTCTGTCCGGATGTTCTCTCATGAAAAATTACCTAGTCTTCGTAATAACTGTAATCTTCGTCGTAATATTCGAATTCCATGTCAAAGAGCTTTATTGTATCGCCCTCTTCCATTCCCATTTCCTTCAGAGTGTCGTAAATTCCGCTGTTCTCAATGTATCTGAACAGATATCTTCGTGATCCAAGATCGTTGAAATTGGTTGAATTGAATATCTTCTCAAGCTGCGAGCCATAGATTACATATGCCTCACCGTCATATTCAGCGAATACCTTCCTGTAATCCGGATCGTAATCATCAGCTTCAAAATCGAAGTATTCATATTCTTCATCATCTTCAGGCGGATTGGCTTCAACCTCAAGGAGAGCCTTATATGCTTCCTCGATTACCTGCTGAACGCCGATTCCTGCCGCTGCAGACATAGGCATTACCTTAAAGCCCTTTTCTTCAACGTATTTCCTGAATTCAATGTATTCTTCACATATCTCAAGGTCCTCAGGATCAGCGCTGCATCCCAGAATGTCAATCTTGTTTGCAACTACAATCTGAGGCTTTTTGAGAAGCTTTTCGCTGTACTGTACCAGTTCTGAGTTGATTTTATCGAAATCCTCCTTTGGATCTCTGCCTTCGCTGCCGGAAACGTCAACTATGTGAATCAGCACCTTGGTTCTTTCAATGTGCTTTAGAAAATAGTGTCCGAGGCCCGCCCCCTCATTGGCACCTTCAATGATTCCCGCAATGTCAGCCATTACAAAACTGCTGTCATAAATGCTGACAACACCAAGATTCGGTTCTATGGTTGTAAAGTGATAATTTGCAATCTTAGGTTTGGCACTTGTAGCCATTGAGAGCAGTGATGATTTCCCTACATTGGGAAAACCTACGAGACCAACATCTGCGATGAGCTTCATTTCAAGAATTACATTTCTCTCTTTCGCAAAGCCGCCTGCCTCGGCGAAATTAGGTGCCTGTCTGGTAGGAGTGGCAAATTTCATGTTGCCTTTGCCTCCCCGTCCGCCTTTGGCTGCAACAAAAGACTGTCCGTGCTCGGTAAGATCTCTCATTACCTTGCCGGATTCTTCATCTATGACAAGAGTACCTACAGGGACCTTTATTACAAGGTCCTCACCATTTTTGCCATAGCGTTTTTTCTTCATGCCGTCCTGTCCGCTTTCGGCTTCGTATTTCCTCTTGTATCTGAAATCCATGAGAGTCCTCAGGTTTTCATCAGCCTGGAATATGACGTCTCCGCCTTTGCCGCCGTCTCCGCCGTCAGGTCCGCCTTCAGGAACAAAGGCTTCACGTCTGAATGTTACAGCACCGTTGCCGCCCTTTCCCGATTTAATTGTTATTTTCGCTCTGTCTACAAACATGATACTATTATAAAAAATATTTACACAAAAAACAAAGGCCCCTAATTCTAGGGGCCATGATCAGCTTACGCTTCCTTAGGATAAACACTTACCTGCTTTCTTTTCTTGTCGTATCTTTCGAACTTTACAGCTCCGTCGATCTTTGCAAATAATGTGTCGTCTCCACCGATACCAACATTGTTACCAGGGTGGAACTTTGTTCCTCTCTGTCTAACCAGGATGCTGCCAGCGCTTACGAACTGACCATCACCTGTCTTAACGCCTAAACGTTTGGACTCGGAATCACGACCGTTCTTCGAGCTACCTACACCTTTCTTACTTGCCATGGAATTACCTCCTGTATAATCAATCTAAAACTTTAATTTCTTCTTTCAGGCTTATTTAGCAGCTTCGATTGCTTCGATAATTACTGCCTTTGTAGCCTTAGGGTCGATTTCAATGCCGTTCTTTTCAGCATATTCAACCAGTTCTGCCTTGAGCATCTTTGCCAGAGGCTTTTCCTCTGCCTTAGGTGCTTCTTCAGCAACAGCTTCTTCTACATTTTCTTCTGCAGGTGCTTCAGCCTTAGGTTCTTCCTTCTTTGGAGCTGCCTTTTCGCCACCGATTGCTGTAATCTCAACCAGTGTGTATGGCTGTCTGTGACCCTGCTTCTTTCTGTAGTCCTTCTTAGCCTTGTACTTGAAGATTACTACCTTCTGGCCTTTTCCGGATTCTACAGCTTTACCTTCAACAGTAAGTCCGTCCAGGTATGGAGTTCCAACCTTGATGTCAGAACCTTCGCCTGCAGCGAGGACCTTGTCAAATACAACGGCACTTCCGTCTTCAACGTTCAGCTTTTCTACTCTGATCTGATCGCCGTTCTGTACTCTGTACTGTTTTCCGCCTGTTTCAATAATTGCGTACATTAAAAATTTTCCTCCTCTAACCAGTCTCGCCTACCGGGGCAGCCTGCAAAATGCAAACGTTTAAATAGCCCTGTTCGTGCGGCTCATACCCATATAATATACTACATGAAAAACCCTTTGTAAAGAGGAAATTTCAACGTTTTCAAAGTTTTTTCTGATTAAATTTCAGGGTATGTTTCAAATGATCTAATACTGCAATTTTAACAAGTTTTATCAGCGACAAAATGTAACTTTGCCCTTTTTTACATTTTGATATTAAGTGCTCAACAAAAAATGCAATAATCCGTTTTATATGTCATTATGCCAAAAGCATTGTTTATTTTCGCCAGTTAATATAATCGTAATATATTTAATAAAAAAGATGCCTGTATACAGGCATCCCAAATTATTTGATATAATCTATTCGATAATTACCCCGTCTTCATCAACAAGGATGCCTTCAGGAAGTTCATCGCCTTCAGGCTGCTCATCCCTGTTGCTCTTTCTGGACTCTCTCAGCATCTCGAGAAGCTGTTCTTCAAGCCTGTCGAGGAGCTGCGGATTGCTTTCCAGATAATCCTTGACATTTTCTCTGCCCTGACCAATCCTCTCGCCTTCATAGCTGTACCATGAGCCGGCCTTTTCAATCAGCTTGGCATTTACGGCACAGTCAAGCACATCGCCGGACTTGGATATTCCCTTGCCGTACATGATATCAAATTCTGCCTGCTTGAACGGTGGTGCCACCTTGTTCTTTACAATCTTGGCTCTCGTTCTGTTTCCAAGAACCTGATCTCCGACCTTAATGCTCTCAACTCTTCTGACATCAATTCTCATTGAGGCAAAGAATTTCAGGGCACGTCCGCCTGTTGTGGTTTCAGGATTTCCAAACATTACACCGATCTTTTCTCTGAGCTGGTTAATGAATATTATCGTTGTATTGGTCTTATTGATTACACCTGCAAGCTTTCTCAGCGCCTGGGACATCAGTCTGGCCTGCATGCCGACTGTCGCATCTCCCATTGCACCGTCAATTTCATGCTTCGGTACAAGTGCGGCAACCGAGTCAACTACTACTACGTCAAGAGCTCCGCTTCGTACAAGTGTCTCTGCAATTTCAAGTGCCTGTTCACCGTAATCCGGCTGTGAAACGAGAAGTTCATCAACGTCTACGCCAAGATTTCTGGCATATTCGGGATCCAGCGCATGCTCTGCATCTATGAATGCTGCCTTGCCGCCCTTCTTCTGAGCTTCTGCAATTACATGAAGTGTGAGTGTTGTTTTACCTGAAGATTCAGGTCCGTATATTTCAACGATTCTTCCGCGAGGAACTCCACCGATGCCCGTAGCCAGGTCCAGACTCATCGATCCTGTTGAAATGGCCTCAATGTTAAGTCTGGCATCATCATCGCCCAGTTTCATTACTGCGCCCTTGCCAAACTGCTTCTGAATCTGAGCCATTGCACTCTCAAGTGCCTTTTCTCTTTCCTCATTGCTTGAGAACTGCGGTCCTCTCATATTGTCGTTTTTAGCTGCCATGTGATTACCTCCAATAATCCGTGAACATCTGTTCTGTTACTATAATACCCCTTGTTTAACGCATTGTCAACAATTATTTGAACATTTGTTCGCACTATGTTCTATTGTATTTATATGGCATTATTACCATATATTGTCATTTTAACACTTTCACTCCATTTGTCAATACGAAGTTTGCGGTATGTACAAAGCTGACCTCCGCAACGCCGGTTCTTGGTGAACAGACACAGGCGTTTACGCCTTGTGTCGCTGAGCCTAGAACCGCTGCGCGAGGACAGAGCGCAAGCGTTCAGCGGAGTACATTCCGCAAACAGCTGTGAGGACAGAGCGCAAGCGTTCGACGGAGTACATTCCGTCAATCATATATTCCGATAAATAACATCAAACATTGAAAGCATCGCATTACGCCTGTTGCGCCCCCTGTCGTTCAGAGTCCTCTTGATTTCGCGGCACTCCAGCCTGTCCCCATATGCAAAACCAATGTACACGAGTCCAGCAGGCTTTTCAGGAGTTCCCCCGTCAGGACCTGCTATGCCCGTAACGGAAATGCCTATGTCACTTCCGCTGACGCGCTTTACACCGGCTGCCATTTCCAGTGCTGTCTCTTTGCTTACCGCACCGTGCTTTTCCAGAGTTTCGGGTTTTACGCCCAGCTCATCAATCTTCGCCTGATTGCTGTATGTCACCAGACCCCTGTCAAATACAGCGGATATTCCCGGAATATCAGTTAGTGCAGCGGCGAACATGCCTCCCGTACAGGATTCGGCACAGGAAATGCTCAGTCCTCTTTCAATCAGAAGCTTTCCCACAACCTGGGAATAGTCTTCGCCATCATAACTGTATATGTACTGTCCGCAGAGTTCTTCAATTCTGCCTGTCATCTTGTCTACGGCTGCCTTTGCATCTTCAGCGGTTTCCCTTTTTGAAGCTACTCTGACCATGGTTTCGCCGTTCTTGGCGTAGGTTGCAACGGTAGGATCCGTCTGCCCGTCAATAACCGGCATGAGGATGGTTTCAAGATCCGATTCGCCAACGCCGAAGGTTCTGATCTCCCTATAGAAGAGACATCCCTCTGCAAGCTCCTCAAGCCACGGCTGAACGGATTTCTCGAACATTCTGGTCATTTCCTTCGGCGGCCCCGGCATACAGGCAATCCACTGTTTTTCGCCGGATCCGTCTGCCTTTGCGCGATCAAGAGCGAAACCCGGTGCCGTTCCCGAATCATTGTAGAAGATGCGGCATCTTGAAGGCATCTCGGCCTGCTTGATGTTGTTGTCCGTCATGACTCTCTTGTATGAAAGCATGCGCGCCCTTATGGACTGGAGAATGTCATCATGCATTACAAGGTGGTCTCCCATGACCTGGCAGGCTATTTCCTTGGTCATGTCGTCTTGCGTGGGTCCCAGTCCACCTGTAGTTATAACAAGGTCGCAGTCCTTAAAAGAGGTCTCTATCATCTCGGCCAGTCTTTCAGGGTTGTCACCTACCGTAAAGTGGTACATAACATCAATCCCGAGAGCATTGAGCTTTCGGGAAAGATATACTGTATTGGTATTTGTAATCTGTCCGAACAGCAATTCTGTTCCGACGCTGAGTAAAGCCGCTTTCACTGTGAAAATACCTTCCTGTTCTTTGAAATGTATTCAATACCGGAATAAATGGTCATTATCAGGGACGCCCAGAGGAATACCTGACCTATGATCATGATGATTCCGAACTGAGGAAGCGCGTGTGCCAGAATGAGAACCGGCACTGCTATCATCTGCAGAACGGTCTTGATTTTGCCGCTCATTCCTGCTGCAATTACGATTCCTTCGCTTGCTGCAACTGTTCTCATGCCTGAAACGGCAAATTCTCTGGCGAGAATCACTATGAACATCCAGCCCGGAACCGTCCCGTCACCTACCATGAGGCAGAATGCCGAGTAAACGAGGATCTTGTCAGCCAGCGGATCCATTATTTTTCCGAAATTTGTTACAAGATTACGCTTTCTGGCTATTTTGCCGTCAAGCATGTCCGTAAATGATGCCGCGATGAACAGAACCAGTGCCACCCAGAAGCACCACACGAACTTTGGGCCCAGAAGATATGCTATTACGAAGAACGGAACAGCTATAACTCTGGCAACGGTAAGTTTGTTTGGTAGATTCATTTTTGCCTGCCTTTCCTTATCTTGCTTCAATGCCGACAAGATCGTAGTCAAAAGCGTCCATTACCTGAACTTTTACAAAATCGCCGGGTTTGAGATTTCTATCTGAACTGAATATTACAGTATTGTCTATTTCAGGAGCATCGTACATGGTTCTTCCCATGTAGGCGCCTTCCTCGTCAATGCCGTCCACAATTACGTCATAGACCTTTCCAATCTTGCTGTCATTGCATTCTCTGGAAATGTCAACCTGCATTCTCATGATGCTGTCAGCTCTCTCAGCTCTGATTTCTTCAGGAACCTGGTCCTTCCTGTCTCCTGCAGGAGTTCCCTCTTCCTGTGAATAGGCGAAGACTCCAAGTCTCTCAAATCGGAATTCTTCGGCAAAGTCGTAGAGCATGTCAAAATCCTCTTCGGTTTCATCAGGGAAACCCGTTATGAAGGTGGTCCTGATATGAATATCAGGCATTGCTTCTCTGAGCCTGCCTATTGTATCCCTGATGCTCTGTGACGTGGATCTGCGTCTCATTCCCTTCAGTACATTATCCGAAATATGCTGAAGCGGAATGTCAATATATCTGCAGATTCGCTCTTCCGAAGCCATCACTTCTATGAGTTCATCTGTGATTTTATCCTCGTAGCAGTACATGAGCCTTATCCATCTGAATCCCCTGTCAATATCGTCTCCACCGATTGCACAGAGCTTTCTGAGCAGTTCGGGCAGCATGAGCTTCCCGTATATGTCTCTGCCGTATTCGGTAACATCCTGAGCTATCAGTATGAGCTCACGGGTTCCTGCCGCTGCCAGTCTCTCGGCTTCCTCAATGATGTTTTCCATCGGTCTGCTTCTGTAACCGCCCCTTATCTGAGGAATTACGCAGTATGCACAGCAGTTGTTGCACCCTTCGGCTATTCTCAGGGTTGCCGTGTAAGGATTTTCCTCCAGCTTTCTGGCACTGAATTCTTCAAAGCATGCCGGGGCGGAACTTCTGTACACCTTTTTCTTTTCACGGATAATCTCCGGAAGTCTCTCGTAATCGTTTACTCCGATGAATACGTCAACTTCGGGCATCTCCTCGGCCAGGACCTCCGCATATCTCTCGCAAAGGCAGCCGCTTGCGATAAGCAGTGGCTTTTTGTCAGTCCGTTCCTCTATGATCCCTGCCATGCTGAACAGTGTATCAATGGATTCCGTCTTGGCATCATTAATGAAACCGCAGGTATTTACAATTATTACGTCAGCATCGTAGGGACTTTCGGTAATGGTCATTCCCGCATTTTCACAAATACCCGCAATTCCCTCCGAATCATTGAAGTTTTTCGGACATCCCAGTGTTTCAATGAAAATTCTCATTACATGTCCTCCGAACCGGCCTTGAGATTTTCCAGATCCTCCTCGGAAATCAGAACCTGTCTTGGTCTGCTTCCGTCCGGAGGTCCTACAATCTGCCTGTCTTCCATCATGTCAATGATGCGCGCAGCACGGTTATATCCTATTCTGAAACGTCTCTGCAGCATTGAAACCGAAGCCGCACCCTGTGATACAACCAGTTCAATGGCATCAGGCAGAAGATCGTCCTCAAAATCCCTTTCGCCCTTATCGGCATCAGGTGTATTAACTCTTTCTATTGTATCGAGAACGTCGGCCTCGGCCGCCTCATCCATGGTGCCCTGCTTTTGCACAAAGGCAATAAGCTTCTTGACTTCTTCATCGGAAATGAAGGTGCCCTGGATTCTTGTAGGCTTGCTGCTTCCTATAGGGGCAAAGAGCATGTCTCCCTTGCCCACAAGCCTTTCGGCGCCCACAGTGTCGAGTATTATTCTGGAATCGACATTTGAAGATACCGCAAAAGCAATCCTTGAAGGAATGTTGGTCTTCATGAGACCTGTAATTACATCCCTTGAAGGTCTCTGGGTTGCAACGATAACGTGCATGCCGGCCGCTCTCGCCTTCTGCGCCAGTCTTATTATTGATGCTTCGACCTGTGTTGACGCGGTCATCATCAGGTCTGCCAGCTCGTCTATTATTATTACGATCTGAGGAAGCGGTCCTGCCACTTCTCCGTTTCTGACCTTGTTCTTTTCCTTTGCACGCTGAGCGTTGTAGGATGCGAAATCCCTCACTCCGCTTTCGGCAAACTTCTTGTATCTGTCCTCCATCTCGCTTACGGCCCAGTTAAGTGCTGCGGCTGCCTTTGCAGGATCCGTAACAACCGGAATAAGCAGATGCGGAATGCCGTTGTAATCGGACAGTTCAACCATCTTAGGGTCAATCATTACCATCTTGACCTCATCAGGGCGGGCCTTGTAGAGAATGCTGGCGATGATGCTGTTTACGCAAACCGATTTACCTGAACCGGTTGTACCCGCAATGAGAAGATGCGGCATTTTGGCCAGGTCGGATACAACGGCATTGCCGCCTATGTCTCTGCCCACTGCAAATGAAAGCTTTGACTCGGAATTGCGGAATTCCTGGGAATCCAGTATTTCTCTTATGCTTACGGCGTTTGAATGAATGTTTTCTATTTCAATTCCGACTGCGCGCTTGCCCGGAATAGGTGCTTCCATTCTTATGCTCTTCGCTGCCATGCAGAGCGCAATGTCGTCTGCCAGACTGGTAATCCTCGAAACCTTGACGCCCGTTGCCGGGTGAACCTCATATCTGGTTACCGTCGGTCCCTGAATGACGTTTGTCACTGTGGCCTCTATTCCGAAGCTGTCCAGAGTATCCTCGAGGAGCTGAGCCCTGTCTCTGAGTTCCTTCTCTGTAGCCATGGAGGCCGTTCTCTTCGGAGCCTTCAGAAGGCTGATAGGCGGATATTCATAAGGTCTGCTGCTGTCGTTTGATATGAAATCGGAGGCCTCGAGCCTGCTTTCCGCTGCTTCTTTCTTTGTAAGAGTCTTCGGTTCTTCATGTAACGGTGCTGCATTGACCACGCCGTTATCCGGTCCCGCACCGGTTATTTCAGGCCCCAGAGTCTTCCTTGAAGCTCTTTTTCTCTTTGGCTTTTCCTTCTGTTCATGTCCGGTCTTGGAATCGGGAACATTCTCAGCCATGTATCCCATGATCTTCTTCTGTCCTGCCGTCATGTTCGGATCACCGGTTTCCAGCTCCATTTTCATCTGCTCGTAACGTTGAGCTTCCTTGACTTCACGCTCTTGGGCACGTTCCTCACGTTCAAGCTGTCTGCGCTGTCTCCTGAATTTAATGTTCTCGAAGAATCTGGATATCGGCGTATTGATAAGCAAAAGCAGGAACACTATTATTACCGCAAAGGCAATAATGTACAGTCCGCCGATGCCCACTGCGTGTGTCAGTGCACCGCCTACTCCCATTCCGAATACTCCGCCGCCGTTTAAGGCAACTCCGTCATCGAAGCATTTGCTGAAGCCGCCCCATGAGCCGCCTCCGGCAATGTCTTCCATGAATCTTGCCGAGTTGACAAGGGAAATTCCGAGATATATGACAATCAGGAATATTATCGACTTGATGCCTATGTGAATCGTCTTCTTAAGGAAGAGCAGAATTCCGTATATGATGAAATAATACGGAAGAATGAATGCCACAAATCCGAACATGCCCTTGAGGGCCTTTGATATTGATTCACCTACTACGCCTGCAGCGTGAGTCTGCAGTGCGATTACGAGGAAAACACCCAGCGCAACCACAATAATCCCCAGAATTTCATCCTTGATCTGTGCCTTGCTTTCACGGCGCATTTCAAGCTTCTGGACGTTTTTCTGCACGTCAGGTGATACGTTTGTCTTCCTGGTGTTTTTGTTTTTGCTTCCGGGCGGTCTGCCCGGCCCTCTCTTTTTCTCTGCCATTGCTACCTCTTTTATACCAGTGCGATAAGTGAATATCCCAGTACGACTATTGCAACAAGCCATACATAAATTGTGAATCCGAACAGTTTCTTTCCTGCCACTACCTTTATCATTGCCTTTATGGCAAGAATTCCTGAAATGGCCGCAATTACCACTCCTGCGATGATAGGTCCCAGCATTGCCGCATCAACGCCCTGAGCAAATGCATCAGGAGCTTCCAGCACTACCGAACCCAGAATCGACGGAATGGAAATCAGAAATGCGAATTTAACGGCAAATTCCCTTTCCAGTCCGGCAATGAGACCGCCGAAAAGTGTTGAACCCGATCTTGATACTCCCGGGCAGATTGCTATTCCCTGCATGCATCCGATGAATATCGCATGTCTCCACTTCATTTCCATTACGTCCTTGTTGCTTTTGCCCATCTTCTCTGCAATCAGCAGAATCAGGCCGGTAAACAGAAGACCTATTGCAATGGATATGATTGATGAGTAAAGGCTTTCAAAGAAGTCCTCAAAGAGCAGCCCTATGATTGCCGTAGGAATTGTTGCCACTATTATCATGAAACCGAGCCTTCTTGTAGGGCTTGAGTTGATTCTCAGTCCCTTGCCCGTAAACAGGTCCTTCAGCGTCCTGAACAGTTCAATGATCAGTTCAACTATGTCCTTCCAGTAGATGATGAAAACCGATATCAGGGTTCCAACGTGCAGCAGCACGGTAAATACCAGAACGCTGTCGGCTTCAACTCCGAAGAAGTACTGAAGCAGAGCAAGATGCCCCGAGCTGGAAATAGGCAGAAATTCCGCCAGACCCTGTACCAGACCTAATATTATTGCCTGTAAATACGTCATTTAATGTCTCCTCTCTCAAATCCGGTCACATACCCGTTCTTATACAGAATAAATTATAGCACAAAACCACAAGAAATGGTAGCACAACTTGCTGCGGGCACACTATTTGGGGTTTTGACACCTTTACCATCTGGTTGTATAATGTTTGCTGTACATTATTTCACAAGGAGGTCAGTATAATAATGAAAAGAAAACCAAACATAGCAGTAGTAGGAGCAACGGGTGTTGTAGGTTCAACTTTCCTTCAGGTTCTTGAAGAGAGAGATTTCCCTTTCGAAAACATCTACATGATGGCTTCAGCCAAGTCAGCGGGAAAAAAGCTGACATTCAAGGGCAAGGAATACACCGTTGAAGAACTGACCGAACATTCATTTGACAAACCAATTGATATCGCACTGTTCTCGGCAGGCGGTGGCACCAGTGCCAAGTTCGCACCTATTGCTGCAGCTCACGGAACAACAGTAGTAGATAACAGCAGCCAGTGGAGAATGGACAAGGAAGTCCCTCTCGTGGTTCCTGAGGTAAATCCTGAGGACATCAAAGATAACAAGGGCATAATTGCAAATCCTAACTGTTCAACAATCCAGGCAATGGTTGCACTCAAGCCTCTCCAGGACAAATACGGCATCAAGAGAGTTATATATTCAACTTATCAGGCCGTTGCAGGATCCGGACTCAAGGGAATCAACGACCTTAAGAACGGAATCGAAGGCAATGATGAACCACTTCAGGCTTATGCACATCCGATTGCATATAACTGCCTGCCTCACATCGACGTGTTCATGGACAATGGCTACTCCAAGGAAGAAATGAAGATGGTCAACGAGACACATAAGATTCTCCACGACGACAATATCGGTGTTACGGCAACAACAGTAAGAGTTCCCGTATACTACGGACACAGTGAGTCAATCAACATTGAACTTGAAAAGCCTTTTGAACTCGAAGATATTGTTGAACTCTTCAAGAACTCACCGGGACTCATCGTTCAGGACGATCTGGAAAACAACGTTTACCCTCTCGCAACTGAAGCGGCAGGCACAGACGAAGTATATGTCGGAAGAATCAGAAGAGACTTCTCGGTAGAGAACGGAATCAACATCTGGTGCGTAGCTGATAACGTACGTAAGGGCGCAGCAACCAACGCAATCCAGATTGCTGAAAAGCTTCTGGAAGAGCTTCCTGACTAAGCAGTCATTTAACGAAAAAAGCGACATCTGACGATGTCGCTTTTGTTTTTACTTCATTTAAGCTCTTAGTCTTCCATGATGTTCTTGCCATCATAATAGTTGCAATTAGGGCATACTCTGTGAGGAAGCTTAGGTTCGTGGCACTGTGGACAAATTGAAACGCCAGGAGCCTTCTTCTTCATGTTTGCTGCCTTTCTCTGATGAGTGATTGCCTTTGAAGTTTTTCTCTTAGGTACTGCCATTATTACACCTCCTTCGTGCCGATTATGTAAGCACGCCTTCGCCGACTGGCATCGGCGTCATAAATTCTAATAAATTACGACACAAAAATACCGTATGTCGCAACATTGAAAGTATACACGCGACATACGGTATTTGTCAACATCTATTTTTTTAGAATTTGCCTTCTACGATGTCTCTTGTATCTCTTGCGATCATGAGTTCTTCGTTTGTAGGTATCAGGATAAGTTTAACAGCTGAATCATCTCTTGAAATGATTGCTTCCTTGCCTCTTACTCTGTTCTTTACAACGTCGAGCTTGATTCCCAGGTTGCCCAGGTCGTTGCAGATGATATCTCTCATGCCGATGTCATTTTCACCAACGCCTGCAGTGAATACGATGGCATCACAGCCATTCATTTCAGCAATGTAAGCTCCGATGTAGAATCTTACCTTGTGAGCGAATACCTTCAGTGCCAGCTGAGCTCTTTCGTTTCCTTCTACAGCAGCAGCTTCCAGATCTCTGAAGTCACTTGATACTCCTGAGATTCCAAGAACGCCTGACTTCTTGTTCAGGATTTCATTGGCAACTCCCAGATCCAGGTTTTCGCACTGTCTCATGTATGTTACGATTGCAGGGTCGATGTCGCCTGATCTTGTACCCATTACGAGACCTTCCAGTGGAGTGAATCCCATTGAAGTGTCGATGCACTTGCCTCTCTTGATGGCTGATACTGATGCACCGTTGCCCAGGTGGCATGTGATGATCTTCAGGTCATCCAGGTTTACATTCAGGATGTCAGCTGCTCTTTCTGCAACATACCTATGTGATGTTCCGTGGAAGCCGTATCTTCTGATTCCGTGCTTTTCATAGAATTCATAAGGAATAGCATAGATATATGATTCAGGAGGCATTGTCTGATGGAATGCTGTGTCGAATACACCTACCATCGGTGTTCCAGGCATGAGTTCCTGACATGCTGCAATACCGAGAAGGTTTGGCGGATTGTGAAGAGGTGCCAGTGCAGTACACTCTTCCAGGGCCTTGATTACGTCATCAGTAATGAGAACTGATCCGGCATACTTTTCACCGGCGTGAACAACTCTGTGTCCTACAGCGCCGATTTCGCCCATTTCCTTTACAACACCGTGTTCAGGATCCTGAATTGCATCGAGAACGTGACCAATCGCATCCTTATGGTCTGCCATTGGAGTTTCAAGCTTAAACTTATCCATTCCGATCTTTTCGTGAGTGATTACTGAACCGTCCATTCCGATTCTCTCTACCAGACCCTTACATTCAAGAACTTCATTTGTCATGTCCAGAACCTGGTACTTTAATGAAGAACTGCCACAGTTGATAACTAATACTTTCATTTATCGTTCCTCCCGTAAATTATTAATAATTTTCAACGCAATGATTATATCATACTTCTATATAAGGTGTAACAACTTTATCGGAATATTCATACATGTCCCTTCCGAAAATCAGGTTGTACATGTCTCCTGCCAGTACATCCAGCTCCGCCAGAAGTTCAAGTTCGATATTGCTGTTTTCCTCAAAAAATCTGTTGATGTTGGTAATGACCGGAATGGTTGCCAGTTCCTCTTTTTTTACCTTCTTCAGAAATTCCCTTCCGCCTTTTCCCGCAGCGAGAACCCGTGCAAAAAGGGCAGGCTCGGAAACCTTCCCGTCTCTGGTAATACCGGTCAGACGGTCTGCGGTCTTACCTGTCAGGCCGATCAGTATGTACATGAGTATCCTTCTTATGGATGATGCCGTATATCGCTTTGAAGTCAGCCTTTCAACCAGATCATCCACTGATTTTGCAAATACAATCTCCTTCTTTATCTTGTTCTCAAGACCTTCACCTATGCAGTAAAGATAAGTGAGTTCCTTCGGAAATAGCCTTGTGATGTCATTTCTGAGAAGTTCAAATGTTATTTCATATGCCTTGTCCACTCTTTCCTTAGGCGCCCCGCCTTCAGACAGTGCCAGACACACCTTTCCCGGCATGTATTTGGCCGCCTCATCAAAGGTCTTGTTTCTTATAAGCCTTCTGATTTCCGTGGAACCTGCAAAACCGAGAAGCGCATTGGATTCATTAATTCCGGATACATATCTCTGAACAGGAACAGCCTCAATGTTTACTCCCTCATTTCTGAGCTGAATGATGTTTTTCAGGTACTCGATTGAGAGGATGTTGTTCGGCCCCTCCAGAAGAATTGCGGCATCGCTGCCCATAATGTCTGCTACGGCCTTCTGGTTTGCCTTTGCGCGGGATATTCCGTCCTTCATGTATGCGGATATCAATTCATCTACTCTGGCTTTTTCATGCACCATGGTTTCCGCAATCCTGAACAGGCCGTCAAAATTGTGCGTCTCACATCCAAAGGATATGTGTGTAACACCTATTCCGGCCAGGATTCGAACTGCGCCCATAGCGAAAATCTCAGCCCTGTTGCAGGCATATATGGTAGGCAGTTCTATTACCAGATCCGCATTGCTCCTTTCATCAGGACTGCTGTCGAGAACAACTCTGGCCCTGGTCCATTTATCCATTATTGCAGGTCCGCCCCTCTGCACGAAATTGCCGCTCATGCAGATTACCGTATAGTCAGCGCCTGTCAGCTCCTTTGCCTTTGCTATCTGATACAGGTGCCCGCTGTGCAGCGGATTGTATTCAGCAATAATTCCAACTGCTTTCATTATCTATCTTCTCCCATGAAAAAAAGGGCCGCACCAGGCAGGCCCAAGTTAATAATCATTAATTGATTTCCTCATCCATGTCAGGCAGTGGTGAGAATTCCGGTTTGCTTTCAGCATCCATCTGTGCTCTGTAGGCCATATCCTGAAGTTCGTCTCTGTTTGCTGCAAGAGCTGAATTGATATCATCGAATGCCTTCTCAATGCTGGTAAACATTTCACCGAAATAAATCGAACTCAGATGTTCCATCTTGCCCTGGAAGTTATAAAGAATGCCGTCAAGATATTCATATGTTCCAATCTTGAGCTGCTTGGCCGTGTCTTCCGTAACCTTCATGAGCTCATCTGCTCTCATCTTTGACTGTACGGTAATGTCATTGTTCTCAACCAGAGCCTCTGCCTGCTTCTGAGCATCCTCGATTACCTTCTCGTACTGCTGCTTGGCTTCGGCAATGATTCTCTCTCTTTCGTTCTTGATCCACTGTGCCTGCTGGATTTCGTCAGGAAGCTCCGATCTGATTTCTCTGACAATCTCAAGCAGTTCTTCTGAATCGATCATAATCTTTCCGGTTAATGGAAAACCTGCCGCAGTATCAACTATTTCTTCAATTTCTTCCAATAATTCTAAAACCCTCATTGCATCCTCCTAACAAAAAGTGTTTATTCTGACATCCTTTTCAATATTTCAACCGGTACAAGACCATTAATGTCCCCGCCCAGCGAATTCACTTCCTTTACCATGGTTGAACTGATAAACGAGTACCTCGGATCAGTCATGAGAAAGACGGTTTCAACGTTCTCATTAAAGAGCCTGGCATTCATCTGCGCCATCTGGATTTCATAATCGAAATCCGTTGTTCCTCTAAGGCCTCTGACAACCACATTGTAGCCGCCTTCGTTTACAAAGTCAGCCAGCAGACCGCTGAAATGGTCAACTCTGACATTATCCAGTCCACTCAGCGCATCGCGTATCATTTCCTCTCTCTCTTCAAGAGAGAACATGGTCTTTTTCTGAGGATTATCTATGACACCAACTGTCACTTCATCATACAGTTTCGCTGCCCTTTCGATAATATTCATGTGTCCCATTGTAAGCGGATCAAATGAACCTGAATACAGAGCTTTTGTTTCCATAGATATTCCTCCCATAGTCCTTCGTAGAGTTTAACATATCATGCATGTTAAATCAACTACATATTGTTGTAAATGGAAAGCACAACCACACCATATCGTCTTTCTTTTGCCTTTACAAATCCATGCATCTCTTCAGGCAGAATTTCCTCTTTTCTGTGCTCCGCAACGATCAGTCCGCCGGGTGCAAGGATTCCCCCTTCTTCTATTATTGCAAAAGCAGGCTCCAGCATGCCCTTGTTATATGGCGGATCCAGCAGGATGATGTCAAAGGCTTCCTCAAGCCCGTCTCCGATTCTGTCTCCGAGCTGCTTGAGTATCTTCCTGTAATCGCCTGCCATAACCCTGGTTTCTTCCTCCACCTTGCAGTGCTCCAGATTTTCCTTTACCAGATTAAGACTCTGCCTTGAGGCATCGGCAAAGACGCAATATTCTGCCCCTCTGCTTAAAGCTTCGATTCCCAGGCTTCCCGTGCCGGAGAAAAGGTCCAGAACTCTGCTTCCATAGATTTCATTGGTCAGTATGCTGAACAGGGCCTCCTTGGCCTTGTCGCTTGTAGGTCTGATATCATAGTTTTCGGGTGTATTTAGTTTTCTGCCTCTGTATTTTCCTGTTATTACTCTCATGTCACTCCTTACAGGTTCAGCGAGAAATCGTCGCCGAACAGTTTCTTTACTCTGTTCTTAAGTTTTATGTTTTCAGGCCTGACAAGTCCGGGATCATCGGCAAGAACTGCCTTTGCTTCATCCCTTGCCGTGTTAAGCACATCTATGTGTCTTACCATATCAGCCAGTTTCATGTCAGGAAGACCGTGCTGCCTGGTGCCGAAAATTTCCCCGGGACCTCGTATTTTCATGTCTTCCTCGGCAATATAGAATCCGTCATTGGATTTTTCCATTATTTCGCCGCGCTTTTTCGCCAGTTCCGAGTCGCTGCCCTGGACAAGGAAACAGTATGACTGGCTGCTGCCTCTGCCTACTCTGCCTCGCAGCTGGTGAAGCTGGGCAAGGCCGAAGCGTTCAGCGTTTTCTATTATCATTACAGTTGCATTGGGAACGTTGATGCCGACTTCAATCACCACTGTGGCAACCAGAATGTCTATCAGGCCCTCGCTGAACTGTGCCATTATCTCATCTTTTTCGTTCTGTTTCATTGCTCCGTGAATAAGGGCAACCCGGTCAAATCGCTTTGAAAGTTCTTCGTAAACCTCCTGTGCCGACCTGGCGTCCATTGCTTCAGACTCGTCAATGAGAGGCGTAACCACGTAGACCTGCTTTCCCTGCCAAATCTGTCTTTCGGCAAAGTCATAGACTTTCATTCTGTCCCGGCCGTCATCTGCGCATCGGGTATACACGGGCAGTCTTCCTGGAGGCATCTCATCGATAACCGAAACATCCATGTCCCCATATATTACTACGGCAAGTGTTCTTGGAATAGGCGTTGCAGTCATAACGAGAATGTTCGGATTTTCGCCCTTTTCTTTCAGCAGAATCCGCTGATTCACGCCGAATCTGTGCTGTTCATCCGTTATGACAAGCCCGAGCCTGCTGAATTCCACCTCTGGCTGTATTACCGCATGTGTTCCCACCAGAACATGGATGGAACCGTCTGCAAGGCTACTCAGAACATCTCTCTTTTCTGCCGCTTTCATGCTGCCGGAGAGAAAACCCACGCTAATGCCGTGCTTCGCAAGGCCTGCCTTGAAGCCCTCAAAATGCTGATGTGCCAGTATTTCCGTAGGTGCCATCATAACCGACTGATAACCGCATTTAGCCGCCTTAAACATGGCTATTTCGGCCACTGCGGTCTTTCCGGATCCAACATCTCCCTGCACCAGCCTGTTCATTCGCCTGCCGCTTTCAAGATCGGCAGCGATTTCCCTGACACAGCGTTCCTGCGCTCCCGTAAGGCTGTACGGAAGAGAATCAATATATTCCTGTTCAGCTCCCGGATTGTCAAATCTTGCGCCTTCGGCAAAACTGCCGCCGTCTGCCTTTGCAGTCTGCAGCCCTGTCTGAAGCACCATGAATTCATCAAAGACAAGCCTGTACTTCGCTTCCCTCAGTTTTGTACCGTCTGCCGGGAAATGCACATTCTCTATTGCGTATCCTATGTCACAGAGATTGTTTCTCTTTTCAGTCTCACTGCTCAATATGCTTTCTGCTTCAGCGTAGAGCGGTCTGATCGTCTGCTGAAGTTTGCGCATTTCTCTCTGGCTTATTCCCTTTGTTAGCGGATATATCGAAAGAATGCCCGTCTGGACATCTGATTCTCTGCTGAATTCGGGATGCGCCACCTGCAGCCTGCCCCTGTTGTCCTGCGGCTTTCCGAAGAATGTCAGCCTGTCTCCCATGTGAATGGTTTTTGAAAGATAGTATGCATTAAAAAATACAACCTCAACTGAGCCTGTATCGTCAGATATGAGCATCTTAAGAACCCTGCCGCCTCTTCTGCTGTAGCCGCCCGGTTTGATTACGTCAACTGTGCCTGTAAATACTGCATTTTCCCCTTCTCTGAGTTCTGCAATCGGCACAACGTTTCTTCTGTCCTCATATAATCTCGGAAATGTGTAGACGAGATCTTCAAGGGTTTCTATTCCCAGACGTGCAAAGGCCTCAGCCTTCTTCGGTCCTATGCCTTTTAATGTGGTTATGCTGTCCTGTAGCTTCATTCTCTACCCCTGATTTCTGTCCATTTCCGGATTTGAATTGAAAACGATATTTCTTTTCGCAATCTCTATTGACTGAACACCCGTTACTACTATGCGAACGTTATGCGGTCTTTCGCCCATTACCCTTTCCACGTTCTCGTTTATGTATGCGCTGATTCTGCCGCAGTTTTCTCTGATGCTGGCTCCGAAATCTATTACAACATAAACGGTAATGTCCACGCCTTCAGGAGTTTCCAGATATGTTACTCCGTCATGGCCCGGCATTACGCTCTTGTACCTGCCTTTGAAATTGTATACTGTAACCCTGCCGTCGCAGGTTTCAACAGCGTCATCGACTATTCTGAGTATTACGTTTCGTGAGAAACGGATATCGCCGATATCGTTAGTTATTTCAAGCATGGAACAATTATAACACAAAATAAAAACACCTGCATAATGCAGGTGTTAAATCCAGAATTAGAGGGCACGTTCAACTTTGCCTGATCTGAGGCATCTAGTGCATACTTTTGCTCTTCTTACTGTTCCGTTGTCATTGATTCGTACAGTCTGGATGTTCGCATTCCACTTTCTTCTTGTGTGTCTGTTTGAGTGGGATACGTTGTTTCCGGAAACCTGTCCTTTTCCGCAAATCTCACACTTGTTTGACATCTACCGCACCTCCTTGTAAATTTGGTATATATAGCCATAAGCTTTATTTCGACTCGAACATTAGAGATTATAGCATAGGAATGGAGGGGATGCAAGGAATATTTTTATTCGTAAAGCACAATTTTACCCTCTTCTCTCGTTCTGTTCATGTCTATCACTCTCTGATTCCTGCTTCCCCTGAACTGGAGGGTCAGATCTCTCTCTGCCTGAATGAAAGGACCGTCGATAAGAACGTCACACATGGCCAGAAGTTCAGCCGTATATCTGTCATCTTTGGCCCTCTTTAGAAGCTGTTCCAGTGTATATCCGCTGAATATGGTTATGGTCTTTCCCCTTTTTTTGATTTCTCTGCCAAGTTCGGCAAAACCTTCTGTCTGGCACATCGGTTCTCCGCCGGAAAAAGTAATTCCCGCCAGAAGCGGGTTCTTATCGAACTCCTCAAGAAGTCTGTCTACCGATATTTCATTTCCGCCTGCCGGGTCATGAGTCTCCGGATTATGGCATCCGGGGCATGCGTGCGGACAGCCCTGGCAAAAGACTGCAAATCTTATGCCCGGGCCGTCAACGATTGATTCTCTCATTATTCCGGCAATTCTGATTGAATTTGCCATTTTAATCCCTCCGATTCAGGTCCTACTGAATCTGTTCCATTTCTCCTTCTGAACCGATGCTGTGCTTTACTCTGTCCTGTTCCTCAGCTGTCTTGGCATCATTCCAGTGATCCATTGTTCCTACCAGATATCCGGTAATTCTTCTGATTCTTTCGAATCCAACGTCTCCGTCATCCTCGGATCTTCCGCAGCAAGGACATTCGTTATCGATAATGCCGGTAAATCCGCAAACCGGGTCTCTGTCTACAGGATGGTTGATTGAACCGTAGCCTACTCCGCTCTCCTTCATGCATCTTACTACTTGTTCGAAGGCATTAAGGTTCTTTGTAGGGTCTCCATCGAGTTCAATGTAACTGATATGTCCTGCATTTGTAAGAGCGTGATAAGGAGCCTCTCTCTTAATCTTATCAAATGCGTTGATGTTGTAATATACAGGAACGTGGAATGAGTTTGTATAGTATTCTCTGTCTGTTACGCCTTCAATTACGCCGTACTTTGCTCTGTCGATTCTTACAAATCTGCCGGAAAGTCCTTCAGCCGGTGTTGCCAGAAGCGTGTAGTTGAAGCCTGTCTTCTTTGACTGGTCATCCAGCTTCTTTCTCATGAATCCGATGATTTCGAGGCCCAGAGTCTGAGCAGCATCGCTTTCGCCGTGATGAGCACCAATGAGGGCCTTCAGGCATTCAGCCAGACCGATGAATCCAACGCTGAGTGTTCCGTGCTTGAGAACTTCGCCTACTGTATCGTCTTCCTTAAGCTTTTCTGAATCAAGCCATACGCCCTGTCCCATGAGGAACGGATAGTTTCTTACCTTCTTGCTGGCCTGAATCTTGTATCTTTCCATGAGCTGTTCCATTGCCAGATCAACCTTTCTGTCAAGTTCATCAAAGAAAATGTCTATGTCGCCGTGAGCCTTGATGGCTATTCTCGGCAGGTTAACCGACGTGAAACTAAGGTTTCCTCTGCCGCCTACAACCTGTCTTGAAGGATCGTAAACGTTTCCGATAACTCTGGTTCTGCATCCCATGTATGCCACTTCAGTATTAGGGTCGCCTTCCTTGTAGAACTGGAGATTGAACGGAGCATCGATAAATGCGAAGTTCGGGAAGAGTCTCTTGGCCGATACTCTCATTGCAAGCTTGAACATGTCATAGTTAGGGTCGCCAGGATTGTAGTTAATGCCTTCCTTAACCTTGAAAATGCTTACAGGGAATATTGCCGTTTCACCATTTCCGAGTCCTGCCTCTATTGAAAGCAGAATGTTCTTGATAACGAGTCTTCCTTCAGGGGAAGTATCAGTTCCGAAGTTGATTGATGAGAACGGAACCTGTGCGCCGGCTCTCGAATGCATTGTATTGAGATTATGAACAAATGCCTCCATTGCCTGGTATGTAGCACGGTCAACCTCTTCGTTGGCATACTTTGTAGCTTTCTTCTGGATTGTTGAGATGTATTTCTGGTCAATCAGCCTGGCGAGGAATTCTGCCTCAACATCCTTGTAACCGTTGTCGTCGGCGATGGTAGGATAAAGATCTCTTTCTTCCATGAGTTCCTTACCGAAAGCCTTTACCTGATCAACACCGTCTTCAATATCGAAAAGAAGATTCAGCATTTTGCCTACATTGGTCCAGTAGAGCTTCCTGTAGGTCTTTACAACGCCGTTCTTCATTCCGTAATCAAAGTCCGCAATGCTCTGTCCGCCGTGCTGGTCATTCTGATTTGACTGAATGGCTATGCATGCGAGAGCGGAATAGCTTTGAATGTCATTAGGCTCTCTGAGATGGCCGTGGCCTGTGGAGAATCCGCCCTTGAAGAGTTTTTCTATGTCAATCTGACAACATGTAGTTGTTAAAGTGAGGAAGTCCATGTCATGAATGTGAATGTCACCTTCTCTGTGAGCCTTTGCGTGCTCAGGTTTAAGGACAAACATTTCATAGAACTGCTTGGCACCTTCTGAACCGTACTTAAGCATGGTTCCCATGGCCGTGTCACCATCGATGTTTGCATTCTCACGTTTTGTATCATTATCCTTGGCATCCTTGAAAGTCAGATCCTCATATGTTTTCATGAGTCTGGTGTTCATGTCTCTGACTCTTGTACGTTCTGCTCTGTAAAGGATGAATTCCTTTGCAGTTCTGGCATGCCCGTTTTCAATAAGTACCTTTTCTACTGCATCCTGTATCTGTTCAACTGTAGGAATGTCGTTGTGGCAAACCTCTGTGAGATACATCTCTACCTGCTTTGCAAGGTAGTTGGAAGTGTCTCTGTCCTGTCCACCGAGAACTTCGGCTGCCTTATATATGGCATCAGAAATCTTATCGATGTTAAAGTCAACCGTTCTTCCGTCTCTCTTGATTATTTGTCTAATATCACTCATTTCTTTCCTCTCACTAGATATTGTGGTTAATTTTGCGTTCATTGAAAATTATACACAAAATATCCCCCTCGTCAATATAAAACACAGCAAAAACATAAAAAAACCCTGAAAAAAACAGGGTTTACGATAATTAGTTTTATGTAGCTTATGCGAAATACTCGGAACGGAGCATTGACATCAGGTTAAGGTCGTAATATACACCGTCCTTTGAGCATGCATTTCTGGCTACACCCTCATCAACAAATCCGAGGCTTCTGTACAGTGCAGCCGCTCTGGTATTTCCGGTAAAATAGTCAAGGGTTACCCTTTCATATCCCATTTCACAGAAGAAATAGTGAAGGATACCCTGCAGGGCTTCGGTTCCTATTCCCTGCCCTCTGTTGTTACCACCTACATATATTTTGGTAATGTCCGCAGATTTGTAATGTGGTTCAATCCTTGAAATGATTATTCTTCCCAGAGGTTCTCCCGTATCTTTTTCTGTTATTGTAAGGTCAATTACGGATTCATTGTTTTTATAGGCAAATCCTTCTGTAACCACGTCCTCGTATGTTCTGCCTTTGTCCAGTGCAAAGTATCTTGTCATTTCAGGATCGTTTTCCCATTCCACATAATATCTGTAGTCATCAAATACCGTTTCTCTTATCAGAAGCACATCTGTTTCAATAGCAATTCCCATGTTTTTCTCCTTGAGTTTTCACCGAATCTTAACAATTCTTTCTTTTATTGATGTATAATAACATTATATTTTGAATAAGGACCTGACACAAGGAGAAATCTGTTTTATGAAACGCATTTTACCGTTTTTCATTTCATTTATATTTGCATCTGTTTTTGTTTTATCCGGCTGCGGCGAATTTGACCGCAGTGCCGAGCTTGAAGATATGCTTGATTCCAACGAATCATCCCTGGAAGAAACATTCAGCGAGGAAACATGTGAATATGACATGTTTAACGAATACATGGCATCCTGGGCCAAAAGCAGCAATGTTGAACTTGAATACAAGGGAAAGCACAGCACTGTTCTGGTAAACAGGGCAACTGAAGGCTGCGGCGATGAACCATCCACCGTACTTCTCTGCAATATTAACACATCTGATATCACTTCCTCACTGGGAACACTCGCAACAGCGGAGACAACCCTTCTGGGACCGGAGAAGCACGGCAAAATCACCCTTGTAATTACCGAAAAGGACAATGGCAGATTCACTGGAATGGAAGAAATCCCCGAAAAATACCTCTCAGGAGACAATCTCATCAACATGCAGCCGTCAAACAGTGACACCGTTCTTATTTCCGGACCTCGTCATGCAGTCTGCAAAATGCATAAATCAGGAAAAACAAAGGCCAGCAAATATGCTAATGCATACGAAATCAAGATGACAATGCCGGAATATACAGACCCTTATGATTTCGTTAAGGAAAACTACCCTAATCCTATTAATATAATAGGAAGTCTTCTTGCCACACAGAAAAGTTCCGGCAAGCTCTTTGACATTGCCGCTTTCAGCTGCAAATGCCATGAAGGATACACACCGTATTCGGCAACTGCAGTCATAGTAATAGACGATAATAATGTAGAAAGCTTCAATAAGAAATTTACAAAGGCATACGAAAACGCTGAAAAGAAATTCGATAAACTGGAATCTGATTTCGTATTCACCTTCTCCGAGGTCGAGCTGCCGGACAAGGTTCTTGATGAAGAAGTAAGCAACAATCTCATCAGCCTGATGTACACTCTTAATACGGGAATATGCCTGCAGGATGAAGAAACAGGAGTAATAGACGCTGCTTCCTATATCAGTTCCATTAAAACCGACAAAGGCAATCTGGACATTACAATAGATCTCAGAACGCGAGGTGTAAGCTATCTGGACAGCATTTCCACGGAATACCAGACCACAGCGGGATTGTGCAGTACTGATTATTCCTGCTCAAAGAAAGGGCTGATCTGGGCTTCAAAGGACAAATCGGAGCTGAAGGAATTCTTTACTGAAGCTGTTCCTCTTCAGAATGGTGACAGTGAAATGAGCATCAGAACATATGAAAATGATTTCATTTCCATGAAGCACCCCGATCAGAACATGATTATCTATACATTTGAAGGCGGACACAGGGCCTCCACCATGGAAAACATCATCAACTTCATGGACCCTGACTACAGCAGCCTGAAATAAAAAAGCTTAAAAGAAAAAACCGGCCTAAGCCGGTTTTTTTAATCTTCTATTCTTTCTATATCTGCTCCCAGTCCTTTCAGTTTATCAACGAAGTGCTCATATCCTCTGTCAATGTGATATATCTGGGATACTTCAGTTGTGCCTTCTGCCACAAGTCCAGTAAGAACTACCGCGGCTCCTGCCCTCAGGTCCGTAGCAACTACAGGTGCTCCCTGAAGATTTCTTCCTCCTGGGATTATTGCACATTTGCCCTCGGTTCTGATGCTTGCGCCCATTCTGTTGAATTCTGCAACATGCATGAATCTGTTTTCAAAAACAGTCTCCATTACCACACTTGGACCCTTTGCAACTGTAAGCAGAGCCATGAACGGCGACTGCATGTCGGTCGGAAATCCCGGGTATGGCAGAGTCTTCACGTCTGTTGAAACAAGCGGATTTACGCTTCCGTCAACAATGACACCCTCGTCTGTCATTTCAATTACTGTACCGCATTCCCTTAACTTGGCTATAACAGCCCTCAGGTGATCCGGAAGCATGTTCTTAATGAGTATGCGTCCACCGGTAATGGCAGCGCTTACCATGAATGTTCCGGCTTCAATTCTGTCAGGAATAACGTGATGCTTAACCCCGTGAAGTTTCTCAACTCCTTCAATCTTTATTGTATCAGTGCCGGCACCCTTGATCTTTGCACCCATCTTGTTGAGAAAGCTTGCCAGGTCGACAATTTCAGGCTCCTGAGCCGCATTTACAAGTACGGTTGTGCCTTCTGCCAGTGATGCGGCCATAATGATAACTTCCGTTGCGCCTACACTTGGGAAATCAAGGTATATGGTGCTTCCATGAAGCGAGTCTGCCTTTGCATCTACTATTCCCTTGGTCAGAGACTGTTCGTTGATTTCCGCTCCAAGAGCTCTCAGGCCCTTAAGGTGCAGTTCAACAGGTCTCTCTCCGATTGCACAGCCGCCCGGAAGATGAATAAGCGCTCTTCCGCTGCGAAGTAGGAGTGCCCCGAGAACGAGAATCGATGCTCTCATCATTTTCACCAGTTCAAATGGTGCTTCGCTGTTTACTTCACCTTCAGCTTTTACTTCTACTCTGTTATTGTCAAGGTCCTTTTCTACATCCGCTCCGAGGCTCTTGAGGAGGTCGCACATTACGTCAACATCGCGCAGAGCCGGCACATCACATAATGTGCACTTTTCATCGGTCAGCAGTGTTGCTGCCATTATAGGCAGCACAGCGTTCTTTGATCCGCTGATTGAAACTTCTCCGTGCAGCGGTCCGCTCTTTTTAACTAGAAATTTTGCCACGGTCATATCTCCTTACGTAAAAAAAGGGCAACTGAATTGCTCCTTTTTTTCTCTATTGATTATAAGTTCTGAAGCTCCTTGATGCACTTGGCACATACATTTTTGCCATGTACCTGTTTAACATCATCTGAACTGCCGCAGAATATGCAGGCAGGCTGGTACTTCTTGAGCATTATTGACTCACCATCCACATAAATTTCCAGTGGATCTCTGATGTCAATGTTAAGCGTTCTTCTCAGCTCGATGGGAAGAACGATTCTGCCCAGCTCATCAACTTTTCTTACTATTCCTGTTGCTTTCATTTATGTGACTCCTTTCGGTTATTTCTCATCCTTGTCCTTTGACATCATTCCCTTGATTGATGCCGCAGATTTAACAATGCTTGAAATGGCTTGCACGGTTCCCTGATTTCCTTTGACCGCATCGGATATGTCAGCGACAGTACCTGAAACATTGGAAATAATGTTATCAACGTCCTGACTTCTCGCGGCTGCAATTTTGGAAACAACTTCCACATCCTCGAGAACCTTGTTGGTGTGTTCCAGAGTCACCATAAGTTTCTTCACAAGCATGATTGCAAAAATAATGAGAACAATCAGTGCAATCATAACAAGAATGAAGAAAAATGCTTTTAAGTCAATGGTTACATTCATAATGAAAACCTTCCCTTCTGTAATTGATATTATTACACAATATGGAAATATTTTCAACCTGTTTTTTCGTATATGCTCATGATTTCAGAGCTGTAATTTCCCTCGGAATCACGTACGGAAAGCTCATCCATTATATTGAGTTCATGCCCTCCTCCGAGTACAAAATGGATCAGAACTATGTTTGCCTTTTTGCCCGGTGACGGTATGACGAATCTTACATCCTTGGGCTCCAGCCTGTGTTTTCTTCCGAAATGAAAGATGTCAACAAGGCGTGAAGGTCTGTGCACCATGAAAAAATGACCGCGCTCTTTCAGCAGTTTTGCGGCAGCCACCATGAAATCCTCCAGGTCAGCGCTGGTCTCCTGCCTTGCTATCATCAGACTGTCGGCATCGTTTACAATGCCTCCCCCTCTGGCAACGTATGGAGGATTGGAAACAACCGCATCCATGGCTCCTGCCAGATTCGGATGCTTAGCTGCTATATCCTTTACATCACAGCATGTGAAGTCAATTCTGTCCTCAAGGTGATTAAGCTCACACGACCTTCTGGCAATATCCACAGCCTGCGGCTGAACATCAAATCCCGTAACATGACAGCCGCTGTTCTTATGGCTCAGTATCAGCGGGATAACGCCGTTTCCCGTACCGAGGTCGGCAACTTCGCCTGCAGCCGGACAGAAGCCTGCTGCGAAATCGGCAAGAATTACAGCATCCACACCGAATCTGAATCCGTTACTGCTCTGAATCAGCTTCAGGTCCCCAAATCCTATGTTCTCTATGGTTTCCTTCATATCTGCCATGAGATCAGTCCTTCATGAGTTTCTGTATTTCCCTGCGCTGCTCTTCGTCCAGGCCGCTGAGATCATCTTCCCTGTTCTTCTTTCCTCCGGTGTTTCCACCCTTGCCGCCTCTCTTTCCAAGCCTCTTTATTTCTTCCTTGCCGTATGTGAAGAAATCCGTACTGAGTTTCTCTTCGCCGTCGTTAGCGTCCGAAGCCTCCTCAACGACAAGTCTGGTTTTTATCAGATTCTCAAGGATGTTCACATCGGTAACAAGACCGATTCCGTCAGGAGTTCTGATTCTTTCTCCCACGTTCGGCATACCTTTCTTGAGTTCAGTGTATATTTCATTTTCGTATTTCAGGCAGCACATGAGCCTTCCGCATATGCCTGAAATCTTTGTCGGATTAAGTGACAGATTCTGCACCTTTGCCATCTTGATGGAAACAGGTTCAAAATCCCTGAGCCAGGTATTGCAGCAAAGTCCTCTTCCGCAGTTACCGACTCCGCCCAGCATCTTGGCCTCGTCTCTTACTCCTATCTGTCGGAGCTCAATGCGCATTCTGAAAACGGATGCCAGATCCTTAACCAGTTCTCTGAAATCCACTCTGCCGTCAGCCGTGAAATAGAATACGACCTTGCTGTTGTCAAAAGTATATTCCACATCGATAAGCTTCATTTCAAGCTCGTGTGCGTCAATCTTCTCCTGGCAGATGCGCAGTGCCTCTTCCTTCTTGGCAAGATTGGCCTGATGTTTTTTGTAATCATCCTCTGTGGCTTTCCTGATAATGTTCTTGAGCGGTGCGACCAGCTCCCTGTCATCAACCTTTGTTTCAGGCTGACAGACCGTTCCGAATTCGAGACCTCTGGCCGTTTCAACTATTACATTATCCCCCGTGTCGACTCTGATATCGCCGGGTGCGAAGTAATACATCTTTCCTGCATCCTTGAATTTTATTCCTACAACACTTGTCATGTTTTCCTCCAGTTACTTTGATATTTTCAGCAGAAGACATTTTAAGGCATTTCCCGAAGACATGCCCTGTCTCATCTGTTTTCTTGCATCTTCAATTGCGTGGATGTTTGCGTACAGATCATCAAAACTGTAATTTGGAACTCCCTCTTTCTTATCAGTCATTAAAGCTCTGTATCCCTGTTCCATTGAATCGAGAAGGACGTCAGTATCCGCCTTTCCCTTAATATAGTCGGATGCAATTGCACAGAGTTCATGGAAATATGCTCCGTTCATTGACGCCTTAATAATCGCGTCTGCCTTTGCATCTCCTATACTTGCATCATCGCCTTCCAGCCTGAACTTGACGCAGCGCGACAGTATGGTCTGCGCCAGGTTCTCCTGATTTTCCGATAAGAGAATCAGAAGCGCCTGTCCCGGCGGTTCCTCAAGGGTTTTCAGCAGTCTGTTCTGAGCCCTTGCGGTCATGGTATCACAGTCGCTTATCACGACCACATTGCGGTCTCCCAGGGGCTTGACGTTGAGCTTTTCCTGAATCTTTTCAACAGCTGCGTCCTTTACCGACAGCCCGTCCCTGAAGATGTATTCAACATCCTCGTGATTGTCATGATCCACTTTTTCGCAAATGGCACAGTCTCCGCAGTTTTCTCCCAGGCCCTTCGGGCAGAATACCCCTTTGATAAAGCCTTTTGCAAAGGCAAGCTTATCCGCATTTCCCGGTCCTTCAAAGAGATAGGCATGGGAAACCCTGCCTTCGGCAACAGCCTGTTCGAGCCTGCGCTCAAGTCTGGAATTGTTTTCGCCACATCCGAAATTCATTTATTCTCCAATCAGGCGGCTGATTTTTTCCCAGATAACCGCTGCTATTTCTTCTATTGTTCTGTCTGCTTCAATGCCGACTATTCTTTCGGGATATCTCTTTTCAAGATCGAGATATCCTTCATACACTTTTTTGTGAAACTGTTCTGATGCCAGTTCAATTCTGTCTCTGTCTTCGTTTCTCTCGCTGATTCTTCTGCTGCCAATCTCCGGGTTAACCTTGAGAAGAACTGTCATATCAGGCATGCATTCTCCGATGGCATAGCTGTTTATTACGGCAACTGCATCTCCCAGGCCTCTTCCGTAAGCCTGATAGGCGATGCTGGAATCGATAAATCTGTCACAGATGACAATTTTTCCTTCTTCTACAGCAGGTCTGATCACTTCCGAGACCAGCTGAGCTCTTGCTGATGCGTATAACATGGCTTCAGTCATGTCATCCATTTCGCTGTTTTCTTTATCCAGGATAATGCTTCGGATCTTTTCGCTGATCTTGGTTCCACCGGGTTCTCGCGTTAGCAGAACGTCGTAACCGGATTCAGCAAGCCTGTCTCTCAGAATTCCTATCTGGGTGGATTTGCCCGATCCGTCGCCTCCTTCAAATGTAATGAATAAGCCTTTTTTCATCTATCTCTTTTATCTAACCTTTCTTTTCTGCGCTGCTTTTTTTCTTTTCGTGCCTGTCTCTTTTTTCTGGATGCCGTTTTCTTTTCACGGTTCATCCTGGCATACTGTGCAGCCTCTTTTCGTTCTCTTTCGTTGTCCTCCGGCGTGCTTTTTGGCACCTCGTCCATGAGCTTGTCCAGAATATAAAGCAGGAACAGCGCAAATGGAAGTGCAATAAGCAGCAGCAGTAGCAGTTTAAGAAATGTCATCTCTTTCCCTCTGTTCTATGTGAAAACATTGCTGAAATAATCAAAAAAATACATATTAAGTATAACACAAAAAGGGGCGGCATGCCGCCCCTTTATTGTAAAAATGTGTAAATTTTATGTCCAAGCTACTAAAGATTACTTGGCGTATTTCTGCATGAGTTCAGCTGCCTTGTCAAGTCCCTCAAGTTCGGAAGCGTAAATCTCATTAAGGTAATTGGTCTGTTCAGCCTTCAGTGTCTTAAGCATTTCAATTTCTTCAGAAACATCTTCATTTTCATCATCATATTTGAGTTTCAGCGAATCAACGAGAGCTCTGGTATCTGCATGAGGGAATTCAATCATGCCTTCGCCCCATGTATCATCTCTCTTTTCGAAGAGCTGATTTTCCATGTAATCGCATGTTTCCTCATCGAACATCATGTCATACCATGCCCAGTCAATGCCGCTGATCCAGTCGTCATAGGCTTCCTGAATGTTGCCCTTCTTCAGTGCCTTTATTGCACCATTGATGCATTCCAGGTTTTCCTGATACATGAGATTTCTGTCCTCGCAGTTAACATCCATGAAGTCCAGACCTACAAGTGAATCCTCAAATGCCAGATATACTTCCTGAATCTCCTTGTTCAGCTCAACAGCAGCATCCTTGTCGCCTGATTTCTCCACTTCGTCAATCTTTGCGCTGAATGCATCTGCAGCATCATATGCCTTTGCAAGTGTCTCATCAAACTGATCTCCCGCATCCTCTGACAGGGAATTCTCGAATTCCTTGATTCTTGCAGTGAAATTCATAGGCCTTACGTTGCATGCATCCAGATCAATTACCAGTTTTCCGAAAGTATTTACCAGTTCCTGATAGCCCTCTTCATCGAGAGGAGTATATTCCCAGCTGTCATAACTGGAATGATATGCTCTGTCATCGTAATTGGTAGCATCTCCATCAGCGCATACTATTGCAGGGATTCCCTTGCGTGCCCACATGAAGTCCTCAGTGCCCGTGCTTGGAGGATTGTATGACCACTCAAACTTTCCTGCCTTGTTCATTTCTCCGACGCTGCTCTTGACGAACTTCTTCAGTTCAGGAGCACAGTTGATGCCCTTGTATTCAGCGCCTTCAACCGTATATCCGCCATCATTGTTCACAATGCAGAATCCACCGTCAACCCAGTCAGGATGATTGTTTACTATTTCTTCATAGGCACCGACTGACCAGTCATATTCGCTGCCTTCTCTGCCCCATTCCTCTGCACCGTGGAAGCAGAATCTGATAGTCTTGTCAGGAACGTAATCGCTGTCAATGAGAGCCTTTGCAATTCCCATTGAAATTCCGCAGCCCTGAGCATCGTCATATGCAGAGTGGAAATATCCGTCCATGTGAGAAAATACAAAGATTGTCTCTGGTGTTTTTCCCGGAATTTCACCCCATACATTATGGGATGTAGCGTTTTCAGTAACCTTGGAATCAGCATTGAATTTAACCTTGATGGATGCTTCAATCGAGCCGTCACCGTACTTTTTGATAGCTCTCTTCAGAGCCTTGCAGTCCTTATTGCTTATTGCCAGAGCCGGTGCAT
This sequence comes from Clostridia bacterium, assembly GCA_024403185.1. Taxonomy (GTDB): domain Bacteria; phylum Bacillota; class Clostridia; order Peptostreptococcales; family Anaerovoracaceae; genus Lentihominibacter. The sequence continues at coordinate 1,038 of JAKSSG010000012.1, read as the reverse complement.
CCGCAGGTCCGCATATGTCCTGAACTCCGATTCGATCGCCTGTGTCATCACCCATGTCGACCATTTCTCTCATTGCTATTGCACAGAGAGCGCCCTTGTTTTTTGCCTGGACAGCAGGGTAATTGATCCACCAGTCTTCTTCCTGATTGATTTCGAAGAGTACCAGCTTACCCTTAACATCGATTCCGTTATAGTCAGCTTCTGTTCCTCTGCCGACATAAACGAGTTCCACTTCTTCATTATCCGCCTGAATTGTGGTCTGGTAGCCTCCAAGATTTGCAGTCACTTCCTTGCCCTTGGCATTTTTGAAAGTAATGCTTGCACCATTAAATGTCCACCCGTCTACAGTGGCGTCATCCATGGTTACATTCTGAAGACCAATGTCTTCCATGGTTGCCTTGACGTACTCCGCTGTTTCTGTTTCAGCAGGTGATGCTGCTGATCTCATTCCGATAATCTCATCATCGCCGAATTCAGATATCTTCTGATTGAAATCCTTAACGAAGTCCATGTCAACGGCACCGGCAAAGGCATCATATACCTCTCCATAACCTGACTCGCCGCCTTCTTCTGCCGGTTCTGCAGCTTCCTCACTGCCACCGCATCCGGTCAGACCGAACATGGTAAATGCAAAAACAAACGAAAGCAGAATTGCAAGTATTTTCTTTTTCATTTGCGCCCTCCTCTTTTCAATGATTAATCTATGATGATATTTTACTACAATAAAGCAAAAGCTGACAAGGGAAGGAACCTGTCAGCAATATATACAAAAAAAGAAATAAGCGGCAACGTCTTGCTTTTCCAGGTGGTCGCCCACCAAGTATCATCAGCGCTAAGGAGCTTAACTTCTGTGTTCGGTATGGGAACAGGTGTGTCCTCCCCGCTATAGTCACCGCATATTTCTGTATTTAATGTGCCATGCACATTGAAAACTGAATAAAGTATAGTTCATCTGAACTACTGTGTAAAGCAAGAATCTTGCTTTATCCTAAAAACCTTTGGTCAAGTATTCGACCTATTAGTATCGGTCAGCTAAAT
>JAKSSG010000011.1 GCA_024403185.1 Clostridia bacterium | reverse complement strand
GTACTTGCATTACACGCGTACACGATGGAATGAAAGTTGAAACACAGGATGGTCTTGGAAAGTGGGGTGGTCAGAAATGATCTACAATACACAGGTTGCAATAATCGGCGCTGGCCCTGCCGGTCTTTCAGCGGCAATAGAAATTGCAAAAGATGGCGGACAGGTAATGGTGTTTGATGAAAACGACAGACCGGGAGGACAACTGTTTAAACAGATACATAAATTCTTTGGCTCAGAACATCACGGAGCCGGAATACGTGGGTTCAGGTTTGGCGAGAAAATGCTTGAAGATTGCAGAAACCTTGGAGTTGATATCCGGCTGAATACTGTTGTATATGGAATGTTCCCGGATAACGAACTTGGAATCGTTGAAAACGGAAAGAGCCATACGGTAAAAGCAGAAAGAATAATTGTTGCTACAGGCGCGACAGAAAAACCACTGGCATTTCCAGGATGGGATCTGCCGGGAGTAATGGGTGCCGGAGCGGCACAGACGATGATGAATATCAACAGAGTTCAACCGGGCAACAGAATCGTTATGATAGGTTCAGGAAATGTTGGTCTTGTTGTTTCATATCAGCTTCTGCAGGCAGGTATGGATGTCGTGGCATTGGTGGAAGGACTTCCCAAGGTAAATGGATATGATGTGCATGCCAACAAACTGAAGCGGCAGGGTGTGCCGTTCTATATGTCGCACACAATAGTTGAAGCCAAAGGCAATGGAAAAGTTGAAGAGGTTGTAATTGCTGAAGTGGGTCCTAGGTTTGCTGTAAAAGAAGGCACGGAGAAAGTAATAAAGGCCGATACTGTCTGTCTGGCTGTAGGGCTGATGCCTTCGCTGGAACTTCTTAGGATGAGTGGCGCGGCATTTACGCATATTCCTGCGATGGGAGGATACGTTCCAATGCACAGCAAAAATATGCAGACTACAAATAGCGGAATCTATGTCGCTGGAGATGTCGCGGGAATAGAGGAGGCAAGCACTGCAATGGAAGAAGGCAAGCTGGCAGGAATAGCAGTTTGTAAAGAACTTGGAATCCTTGATGAGGCAGATGCGTTAAAACGTGAAGCAGAAGTAAATGAAAGAATATCAGAACTGCGAATTGGATCTCATGGAGAAAAGCGCAGGGAAGCCAAGGATGAAATCATCAGGAGGTATGACTCATGGAAGGAAAAGTAATTATTGGGCCAAAGGCCGTAATTGAATGTACCGAAGATATTCCATGCAACCCTTGCATGACCTGCTGTGCAAAGCATGCTATTTCACTTGACGGAGATTCAATAAATTCTCTGCCTGTACTGGATGATGAGAAATGCAACGGTTGTGGAATATGTGTTGCAAGCTGCCCCGGCATGGCAATATTTGTTGTTGATGTGAATGAGGGCACGGTTGCTTTGCCATACGAGTTCATTCCAATTCCTGAAGAAGGTCAGGAAATTGATGCCACAGATAGACAGGGAAAATTTGTGTGCAAAGGTATTGTTCAAAAAATAATGTACACGGATAAATTTGACCATACAAACGTTGTGACAATTAAAATACCAAAAGAATATGTTAACGACGTTCGCGGAATGAAAATAATAAAGGAAGGAGTGTAGAAGCATGAATGATGATACTATAATCTGTCGTTGCGAAGAACTAACAGTTGGAGATATCAGACGTGCATGTCGGCAGGGAGCGACAACAGTAGACGGTGTCAAGCGTGTGACAAGAGCCGGTAAGGGTCTTTGTCAGGGACGTACATGCAGGGCACTCGTTGAGCAGATAATAGTACAGGAAACCGGAAGATCGTTATCAGATATGGATTATCCTAATACAAGACCGCCGGTTAGACCTGTAAAAATGAGCATTCTCAAGGGAGGTGATGAATGATGAATAAAAAAGCTGATGTAGTAATAATCGGCGCAGGAATCATGGGATCATCCCTTGCCTACTTTCTCTCTAAGAGAGGAAAGAAAGTAATCGTTCTTGAGAAAGATGAAATCTGCAGCGGAACATCGTCTTCCACGGCAGCATGGCTTTGGCCTTCAGATAAAAGACCTGAATGTTATGGCAGACTTTGCAAGGAGGCATACGACATATATCTCGGCCTGGAAGAGGAACTGGGTGCAAGTTTTGAAATGACAATCAATGGTAGTATTGATTTTGCGAAAACTGAAGAAGAACTTGCGGCATTGAGCGATCTCTGTGATTACGATAATATGCTTGGATACAAAGCAAAGATGCTGGACCCAGATGAACTTGCGAAAGAAGAGCCTCTACTTGGCAAAGATTATATAGGCGGGCTGCTGGTAGAAACAGACGGGCATATTAATCCATTTCTTCTTGTAAATGCATATATTCAGGCTGCAAAGAGAAACGGCGCTGAAGTTTATACTTTTACTGAAGTAAAAACATTCAATATGACAGGAAATCACATTTCTGAAGTTGTAACAGACGATTTTATAGTTGAAGCGGATCTTGTTGTCTGCGCGGCAGGAATATACAGCAGAAAAATCGGTGAAATGCTGGGCCTTGATGCTCATGTATTCCCGGAAAGAGGTTTTACGCTGGTATCAGAAAAGATGCCACCTGTACTTAATCACGTTCTTGTGGGAGCAAGGCAGACGGTATCGGGCAATGTTGTATTTGGCTTTATTGCAGATAAGGTTGAGAAGGATTGTCTGGACAGGAAGATGTACGTAAGAGGGTTGAACTGGGCGGCTGAGGATGCGTGCAACCTGCTGCCACCTCTTTCAGATGTAAATATCATCAGATCATATACGGGCATAAGATGTAAGCCGGATGACAAACTGCCTATTTTGGGACCGACAGAAAAAATAGATAACTTCTGGTTTCATCTTATGCACAGCGCTTTTGCTGGTAATCCGGGAGCATCAGATCGTGTCGCACGTATAATCTGCGGCGAAGCTGATCTGGATATTATCAGCGACTTCAGATATTCAAGATTTAATGATTAAGGAGGGATACTATGGAATTCGGAAAATATCTAAGTGTAATAGTTACTCCGTTTAATTCTGACAACACAGTGAATTATGAGGCACTGAAAAAAGTTGCACAGAATATGATAGATGGAGGCGTTGAAGGATTTATCGTTGCTGCAACAGGAGGCGAATCTGCAACACTTGATTTAGATGAGAGAATCGAACTTACAAAATTCATGAAAAAGGAATTTGGAAGCAAGGCTCAGATTGTTGTAGGAACAGGAAACAATAATACAGCAGCAAGCATCAAAACTACAAAAGCGATTGAAGAAGCGGGAGCCGATGCTGTTCTTCTGGTTGCTCCGTACTATAATAAACCATCTCAGGAAGGCTTATATCAGCATTACAAGGCTATTGCGGAAAGCACTTCGTTGCCTGTGTTCCTATACAATGTTCCAGGTAGAGCAGGAGTTAAGATTGCACCGTCAACGGTTGCACGTCTTGCAGAAATTCCGAATATTTATGGGATGAAGGACGCTTCGGGCGATATGGATAATCTTACAACATTGTTAAGAACAGTTCCAGAATCATTTCGCATTTATACAGGAGATGATAATCTGGCAGTACCGGCATTGAGCATTGGTGTTTATGGTCTGATCAGTGTTGCAGCTCAGGTTGTTCCTGGACAGCTTGCTGAAATGATGGATACATTTAGGGCCGGCAAAATAAAGGAAGCAGCGGAAATGCATAGAAATCTGTTTCCTGTTCTTGATGTTCTGTTCATAGCATCAAATCCTATACCAACAAAAATAGCTCTTAATCTTATGGGCTATAATGTTGGTGGCGTAAGGCTGCCTTTGACAATGCCAACAAAAGGACAGGCAGAAACAATAGCAGAGGTATTATTTGATGCAGGGCTGATTGCTACAAAAGAGGTGCCGGACAATCTGTATTCAAAATAAGCATGAATGATTAAACCTTGAGAATAGAATAATGTGCCATAAGATTCCTGCTCCAATCACGATTATGTGGTAGGGACGGGAATCTTATTATGTTAAGGTGGCTCACTTGTCTAGACAATTTTTTCATTAATTCTTAATGAATTTTTGAGTCTTTAATAGTAATCTTTTGCTTCTTCAAGTAACTGTATTGGATAGAATGCTTCCGCCGGAGTCATTTTATCCAATGCAGAGTGAAATCTTTCAAAATTGTATGTATGAACATATTTCCCGATGCCTGCTCTGGCTTCGCGAATGTTCTGATACGATGTCAGATATACCTCTTCGTGCTTTAGGCTTCTGAACCATCTCTCAATCATTATATTGTCCGCCCAGCGTCCGCGGCCATCCATGCTCTGTTTAATGTTATTTTCGTTTAGGACATAGCTGTACCATGGACTGCGGAATTGTATTCCTTGATCCGAATTGAATATCTCCGGCTTGGCAATTTTGAATGCTTTCTGTACAGCATTCATGACCGGCCTAAGTGCTAAGGTATCATCAATTTCCCAGCTGACAAGATATCTGCTGTACCAGTCAATTATTGCAGTCAGATATGCATAGCCTCGTGGCATAGGAATGTACGTTATGTCTATTGACCATGCCTGGTTTTGGCGTGTTATTAAAGCGTTTCTCAAAAGGTATGGAAACACCTTTGATTCAGGCATATTTTTCTGCTTCTTTTTCTTAGGATAAATTGGGTCAATTGCCATTTCATCCATATATCTCCGGGCTTTTCTGCGACCAACCTCATAGCCTCGCGACTTGAGTTGCATCGACATCTGTCTGGCGCCCCAGGCAGGATTGTCCGTATGCAACATATCAATAATTCTCTTGCATTCAAGTTCCTCCTCTGACGGTGGCGCAGGCGTATAGTATACGCTTGAACGGCTTATTCCCATAAGCTCTGCAGCCTTCGCTATTGAGAGATTTGAACCATTAGTCGTCAAAAGGCTTTGGACCAAATTGATCCTCGTAGTCTGGTCCAAGGATCTCTGCAGATTTTTTTCCAACCAGTCAATCTGCATTGTTAACTGGCCAACCTCTTAGCATATTCCTCTTTGGCTTTCTGTTCTTCCTTGAGCTTCTTTTCCATCCACTCATCTTTGCTGTTGTCGAAGACGGCTGCCGCATGTTCCTCAAATTCCTTCTTCCAATTACGGAGAAGGTTCGGTTGAATGTTGTTTTCGGTTGCAATAGCATTCAGTTACTTTTCCCCTTTGAGTACTTCAAGGACAAGATCTGCTTTGAATCTTGCAGTGAAATTTCTTCTCTTTCTAGACATCTTAATGAACCTCCGATTTCTTACTAGTAATGATACCAAAGTTCATTAAGAATTGACTTAAAAATTGTCCGAAATACCTAGACCATTATATGTAATAACAGGAAAATAATGTAAAAATAGTTGACAATGGTAAAACATGGAAGTATAATCCGATTGTAAGTTAGTTGGAAATATATACCAACAATAGCAAAAAAAGGAGAATTGAAATGTTAGAGAAAAGAAAGACCGGAAAGAATATTCTCGTGGCGTGTGCGGTAGCGGCTATCATGCTTGTCGGCGGGGCCTCCGCATATTTTACAGCTACGGATGAAGCGGAAAACACCTGGACGGTAGGCAGTGTTGACATTGACCTGCAGGAACCGAACTATGACGACAGCGATACGGAAAACATTACACCGAATCAGGAACTGGATAAGGACCCGCAGGTGGAAAACACGGGAACAAATGACGCATTCATCTTTGTGAAATTCACAATTCCGAAGGCAAATGTAAGCACAGCAAATGAGAATGGGGTGGTTAACGAAAGCCAGCTTCAGGAACTGTTCACTTATTCGATCAATGACGGATGGTCACTGGTTACATCATCTGAAAACAGTGACGGGAACACATATGTATATGCATATGCTGCAGGAGGAGAATGCACAGCTCTGTCTGCAGATGACACGACACCGGTTCTGTTTACAGACGGAAAGATAAAGTTCAAGAACATCGTGGAAGGACAGCTCGGTGAATCGGTTACCATTCCTGTTTATGCTTATGGGATTCAGACATCTGACATTACAGCGAATGACAGCACTGCACCGGCAGATGTGTGGACAGTTCTCAGCAATCAGCTCGTTGCATAACCCGGTGAAATGACATGAAAAGGCGTATTGCACTTTTGACGGCAGCCCTGCTGCTGCTTGTATCCTTCGGTCTTGCCTTTGCAGCGGCACTGGAGTATTCGGGAAGCCGCGTTTTCAGAAACGAGTTCAACACATCGGGAGTCAATCTCAAACTGGAGCAGTATCGCGTGACGGACCGGGGAATTGCCCGTGCAGTTGAAGGTACCTGTGTGGCGCCCGGAGAAAGGGTGAGCTACATTCCCAGAGTCACCAATCTGGAAGCGGACAGCTTCATAAGGGTAACGCTGGATCTGACTTCCGATGGCGATGACATTGCAATTACGCCTGACTGCTTTTTCGGAATCGGTGAAAACTGGGTCAGGAAGGGAAACTGCTTTTACTGTCGCGACATATTCAGACAGGGTGAAAGTGCAGATGTAATCAGCGGCATAGTGGTTCCTTACGAAATGGAATCGGGTGGCGGACAGATGAGAATAAGGGCCACTGCTGATGCCATTCAGGCGAAGAATTTTTCGCCGGATTTCGCAGCGGCTAATCCATGGGGTACCGTGGAAATACAGACGCTTGCGTGCCGCGAAGGGGACAGAGGTGCGATATGCCGAGGCGTCGTGAAGACCCAGAGTCTGGATTTCAGCTTTGCCAGGGAAGGCATATTTGAATGTTCTACGGAAGATCTGTTTTCAAAATTTGACAGCTTTCAGCCAGGAGACAAATGCAGTGAAACGCTGGACATGAGAAACAAGTCGGGTGAAAAGCTGACGGTTCATTTCAGGACGGAAAATGTGAGGACAGATCTGCTGGATGAAATGAAGCTATCCATTAGCTGCTGCGGGAAAAAAGTATACAGCGGACCGCTGACTTCGGAGGAGTTGGCTTCATTCATGGAAATCGGAACCATCGAAAACGGACGGGCAGGGAAACTTGAATTTGAAATAAGTATGCCCAGAGAGGCAGATAACAGATATTCTATGCTTGAAGATAATGTTACCTGGATTATTGCAGTGAGCAGAGCGGGAAAGGAAGAGGCTTCAAAGGCACCTTTGACAGGTGAGAAATGGCTGCCTCTGGCACTTGCGGCACTCGGCGTTAGCGGTGCAATGCTCGCGGCGGTAATTACGGTATGTGCGGGAAGGAGAAAGGGCCATGGCGATGATTAGTGTTCTGAGAACAGCAATAAGAATTCTTGGGAATATTGCATGCATTGTCGCAGCGGTAATACTCTTTTCGGCAATGGTAATGATACTCGCCGGAATTAAACCGGCTGTAATTGTAAGCGGATCGATGGAACCGGTCATCCATACGGGAAGCATTGCTTTAATTGACTCCGGATATGAAGATGTGAAGGAAAGGGATATCATTGCCTTTGATGCAGGCGGGGTTCTCGTAACGCACAGGGTTGTGCAGGTAACAGACGAAGGCTATGTGACAAAGGGTGACGCAAACAGAAAAGAGGACCCGGGAATCAGGCCGAAATCCGCACTCAGGGGCAGGGTGATAATCTGGCTTCCATGGATCGGCTATGCGGTGAAAACCATGGGCACGCCTGCAGGAATGACAGCGCTGGCTGCTTTCTGTTTACTGCTGCTACTGCTGTATCGGCTGACGGGAAAGGAGGATGGACTGAATGAACCGCAGGAAAATACAGATTGTCCTGATAGCCATGCTGCTTAATCTGACCAGCTTCTTTGGCGCGGTAATAGTAAGCGCCTACCTTGTCAGTGAAGATGAGGCAATGAATGAATTCACCCCCGGAAACAACAAGACCGAGATAATAGAAAACTATGAAGAGGTTCAGAATCTTAGACCGGGCATGACAGTAGACAAGGCGGTTTCCGTAAAGAATACGGGACTTAATGACTGTTATGTGCGGGTGCTGGCACTCTTTTCCGACAGCAGGGCTGAAGAATACGCAAGTATCAATATTAACGAGACCGACTGGGAAAAGAGAGCCGACGGATATTACTACTACGGCGGAACGCTGAGCTCGGGTGAATCAACAGAGAATCTGTTTACCGAGGTAAACATTTCGCAGGACGCGGAAACGGAAAACTTAAAGGGGTTTGAGATAATAATATACGCAGAAAGCATTAATGCGGAAATGGGAGGCTTTTCATGATGACAAACAGTATGAAAAAGGCTGCCGGCGTTCTGACAGCTGTAATCTTTGCCTTTTCCGCTCTGGCTGTTTCGCCGTACATGACTGCCTTTGCGGCGGTGGATCCGTCAACTCTCACATCGCTGGACCGGTATCCGGGAGTGAAAACCTTTGATTTTTCCTGCCAGCCGCAGCGGGAAAATGTCAGCAGCGGGGAAATGGTTGATCCTGAATATTCGATACGTTTAAGCAAACTGAGTCCCGATGAGTATTTCGGCGCCAGAGTCAGTCAGATAAACGATACGGAAACCGGTCAGAGCATTGATGGAATAGTTCTGGGCGTTGACGGAGTGAAGGGCAAATGCGGATGCATTTACCGCAGAATGTTTCAGTACAGGGACAAATGGATCGATGTAAAGACCACATACATGGACTGGAGCGTTTACTTCGCAAAATCATCCTTCATGGCCGGCGGATTCGCTCAGCACAGGTGGAGAAGCACCTGGTGGGTTGAAATGAAGCACGAGTTTTTCATTTCCGGAACGAATACACCCGTTGAGGTAAAGGGATTTCTGGAATATGAGGATGTGGACAATTCACAGGGACTTTACCTGGACATGAGTGAGATTGAGGACATGTGGGTTAATTCGGGCGGAACCACCATAGGCTACAAGAACATTCCAGGCGGCGTTCAGTATGCGCAGAACAGCAGAGCCACATATGTTGTGGACAGGAATATGTTGTGTGTTCAGTCAATGACAAACGATGACATACCGCTGCCGGAAGAAGCAGGATATTCCGCTGTAAATGCGGCAAGGACATGTTTCGCCTTTACTTTTTCGGGAAGTTCGCTTCACAGCTGCATGGTTGATGATGACATTCAGGGCTTTAATGTGATGAATGTCTCCGGCAGCAAAAACATTCCCTCGGCCGTTCCGGGTGGAGGAACAGATCTCGTAGCAAAACGTGTAAGCGATGAAGATGAAACGGAAGTTACATCCAACAGTCTACGGAATACGGAAGGATGGACCTACAAAGTCAACGCCATGGTTCCTCCGGAAACGGAGCCCGGTAATTTCTATGACGGTTTTTCCTTTGAAGACCGGATTGACAGTGACCTGACAGTAGGCGAAGTCAGGATAATCAGAGGCAGAGACGAGGATGTTACAGACCTGTTTGATATTTACTCCGAGAACAATGTGGTTGTGGCCACTGCACTCGACACACAGAACCGAGACTTTTACGGTTATGAATATTTCATGTATATTGATGTGACATTGGACAGAGGCAAAGATGAAATGCTTCGGGAAGAAAAGCTGGATGACAATTTCATATGCACATTTCTGAACACGGCTCATGTATTCTATGCAGATGGGAACGGACAGAGGAATATCAGCACCAATGAAACCTACACTGATGTTCAATATGAAATTGAAGCGGATATTATAATAAGCAAGCGCATAAGAGCGGCCGACAATTACCCTGAACACGGAATCCCTTCGTTCCTCTTCAGACTGCAGGGGGAATCTCTTTCGGGAAAACAGATCACTCTGAACGGCTGCGTCACCATTTCACCCGGGGAGACTGAAGGCACCCTCAGGTTCAGAAATGTCCCGGAAGGTGAGTACAGGTGCATAGAGTATGAAAGCCTGAGATTCGAACCTGAAAGCATCACAGAAGTAAGTGGCGGAAGGGTATCGGGAAATGAAGTGATATTCACAATTGACAGCACAGATGTGCGGCGTGCAAGCTTCATGAACAGGAAGAAAAGCTGGTCTGATTACTCTGACAGCAATGTGGTAATAAACAGAATAGGAATAAAATAGGGGGCTTCAATGAAGTTCCCTTTTTTAGTGTGTTTTATGTTACAATATATTCGTAGAAAAATGTCTTGAAACCAACGGATAACGGAGGAAAAAACATGAATTTCAATTTCACTGAAGAACAGGAAATGCTGAAGGCTGCTTTTGCAGAATTCGCTAAAGAGGAAATAGCACCTAATGCCGCAAAGTGGGACGAGGAAAACCATACACCGCTGGACCTTATGCCTAAGATGGGCGAGATGGGAATTCTGGGTGTTTTCGTACCGGAGCAGTATGGCGGAGTAGGTCTGGGACATACAGAAAGAGTAATGGCTCTGGAGGAAATAGCAAGGTATTCCGCAGGTCTGGCAATGATGGTATTCACTCATCAGCTTGGAATGGCCGCAATTCTTGACTATGGAACAGAGGAACAGAAGATGAAGTACCTTCCGGGCATGTGTGCGGGGACAGCCATCTGCGGACTGGCAGTAACTGAGCCGGGCGGTGGAAGTGATGTTGCAGGTCAGAAGACGGAAGCTCAGCTGGTCGACGGCCAGTGGGTTGTTAACGGACGCAAGTGCTTCATTACAAATTCGCACTGCGGAACGGCTACTGTGATCACATGCAGGACAGGCGAGGATGAGAAAGGAAGAAGCACATTCTCATGCATAATTCTTGAAGCGGGAACAGACGGATACGGTCCGGGCAGAGAAGAAAACAAGCTGGGACTGAGAGGCTCAATGACCGGCGAACTTATCATGAATAATGCCAGAGTTCCTGAAGAAAATCTGGTAGGTGAAGTCGGAATGGGAACACCGATAGCCATGAAGGAAATAGGAGAAGTCGGCCGTGCATCGATGGCTGCCATCGCAACAGGAATTCTGAGAGGCTGCCTTGAGGATGCTGTCAAATTCTCAAAGGAGAGAATCGTATACGGCAAGCCGATTTCCAGACTTCAGGCAATACAGTTCCATATTGCGGAAATCAGATGTGATTATGAAGCGGCAAGGCTCATGACATACAGAGCAGCTGCAGTGAAGGATGAAGGCAAGCCGGCTGCAGCAGAATTCTCAATGGCAAAGTATTTTGCTACAGAGGCTGCCTGCAGTGCATCAAAGAGGCTGATTGAAATCATGGGCGGATACGGTGTTGTAAATGAATATGCCGCAGGAAGATACCACAGAGATGCACTGGGATGCATTTCATCAGGCGGCACAAGTGAAATTCAGAAAATCATAGTTGCAGGAGATACACTTAAGAAATACTGATGAGAATAATAGTTCTGGTTAAGCCGGTTCCCGACCCGGAAAAATATAACGAGCTGCGAATTGATCCCGAAACGAAGCGACTGGTGAGAGAAGGAGTACAGACGGTAATAAACCCGACGGATAAAAACGCCCTGGAGGCGGCGCTTGTTCTCCGTGACGGCAGAATTGCAGCGGGAGAAGACAGCAGCGTTACAGTGCTGTCCATGGCGCCTGAATTCAGCAGGGACAAGCTGGTGGAATGTCTTGCCATGGGTGCGGACGATGCCTACATGCTCAGCGACGTTGCATTCGGCGGAGCGGATACATATGCCACATCCTATGTGCTTGCAGAAGGAGTAAAAAAAATCGCAGCTGAAAAGGGCGAGAATTTCGACCTTATTCTTGCAGGCAATGAAAGCGCTGACGGAGCAACTGCACACGTTCCCGTTCAGCTGGCTGAATGGCTTGGAATCACGCACATCAGCAGAGTATGCAGTCTTGAAGCGGAAGGTGAAACTCTTCGTGCAGTCAAGAGAAGCGAGGATGTTCTTCTGACATTTGAGGGGGAAGGACAGGCGGTGTTCGCGGTTACAAGGGACATTAACAAACCCAGATTCATAAGCGCAATGGGTATAGTCAAGGCGAGAAAAAAACCTCTCTCCATATGGACAAATGAGGAACTGGGACTGGACGAATCTGCAATAGGACTTGAGGGTTCACCTACTCAGCCGGGCAGACTGATTACGCCTGAGCTTGGTCGCGCAGGACGGCCGCTGCTCGCTGATGAGGACGCTACGGCAGAAGATGCTGCAAAGGCAATCAGGGCCCTTCTGGGAAAGGAGGGATTCTGATGAACAAGGTAATGATTTTTGATCAGGGAAATCCTGTCTGCATGCAGCTTCTCGGCAAGGCAAGAAGCCTCTTCGGAGAAGAAGCGGAATATGTAATGGTTAGTGTCCGCAGGCACCACAATGTTGCCCTAGAGACTATGGAGAATGCAATAAGAGAAGAAAAGCCTGAGCTGGTTCTCATAGGAGCAACTGCTCTCGGAGAAGAAGTTGCACCTGCACTGGGAGTCAGACTTGGAACGGGAGTGGCCGCTCACTGTGTGGACATTAATATCAGTGATGAAGGGAACCTCGCATTCATGGTTCCCGCTTTCGGAGGAAAGGTAATCGGAGAAATATTTGTGCCTGCTGCAGGTGATGACAGACCGGCAATTGCAACTGTGAAGCCGGGCACATTTGAAGATTATGAAGGTGAATGCAGAGTCATCGATGTGGATGAACAGATAGAAAAGGGCTTGCTGTCTCCGGGCGAGAAGAAGCAGGGCGCATTCCGCATGGCAGGCATTGAACCTAGAAAGCATACAGCAGGCAGGCTCGCAAAGGCACAACTGGTGTTCTGCGGCGGATTCGGAATAGGGAGCCCGGAAAACTGGCAGAAGATAGAAAGACTGGCTGAAAAATTCGGAGGTGCAGCAGGATGTACCAGACCTGTAGTTGACATGGGCTGGGGCCCGGACGAGGATTCCATGATAGGCACAAGCGGAATATCGGTAAAGCCGAAGGTTTATGTGGGCTTCGGAATATCCGGCGCTGCACATCATGTCTGTGGAATCAGGGATGCAGACGTAATCATAAGCATTAACAATGACAGAAACGCTGAAGTCTTTGCGGCTTCAGATTATGCAGGAGTATTTGACGCAGAGGCGGTAATTGACGCACTGCTTGGAGAAGAAGAAAAATGAGAAGAAACAATATTGACATATCATTCATAATACTGATTATACTGCTGGCTGGAAACTCCATGCGGAGCGGTGCTTTTTCAGATCCCAAAGCATGGCTTCTGGACAAGCTGCTGCTTGTTCCGGCAATAATAATAGGACTGTCAATGCACGAGTTTGCCCATGCGGTTGTTGCGGACAAACTCGGAGACAATACACCTAGACTGCAGGGCAGAGTAACAATTAATCCCCTGGCTCATATTGACTGGCTGGGTCTGGCGGCACTCTTTTTCTGTGGATTCGGATGGGGACAGCCGGTTCAGATTAATCCTTTCAATTTCAGAAACAGAAGAAGAGATGAACTCTTTGTTGCTCTGGCAGGTGTAGTGATGAACCTGATCATGGCTGCACTGTTCACGGTGGTTGCCAAGGTTGTACTGATGGCGGCGGGAGCCGACTGGCTTACAATGACTACTCTCGGAACGGGAGTATGGACAATGCTTCTCTACATTGTGCAGATTAATCTGGTTCTCATGATATTCAATCTTATACCTTGTCCGCCGCTGGACGGATTCAACATCATAGCAAACATTATCGGATTTGCACAGACAGAAAAATACTGGACCATTTACAGATACGGAAACTGGATTCTCGTGGCACTGATACTCTTCGGAATTACCGGACTTATCATTACGCCTTGCGTGAACTTTTTCATGAACCTGTTCTGGCTGGTAATCTTATAACGATAGGGGACATTAATGGGAAGAACGGATTATCTTGACAAACTGAATGACAAACAGAGAGAAGCGGCAATGAATACGGAAGGGCCGCTCCTCATTCTTGCCGGTGCCGGAAGCGGCAAGACCAGCACCATGACCTGCAGAATCGCATATCTCATTAGAGAGATGGGTGTGCATCCCTACAATATTCTGGCCGTTACATTTACAAACAAGGCGGCCAAAGAAATGCGGGAAAGGGTTCAGGACCTCATAGGTGAAGGCGTGAACATGTGGCTGCTTACATTCCACTCGGCATGCCTGCGCATTTTAAGACACCATGCGGAGCTTCTGAATTATGGAAGGGATTTTGCGGTATACGACCCTACGGACCAGAAGGCCGTAGTGAAGGCCATATGCAAGGATCTGGGAATTGACACCAAGAAATTTTCACCAAATTACTTCC
Organism: Clostridia bacterium; assembly: GCA_024403185.1. Lineage (GTDB taxonomy): Bacteria > Bacillota > Clostridia > Peptostreptococcales > Anaerovoracaceae > Lentihominibacter. The sequence goes on along the minus strand of JAKSSG010000011.1, from coordinate 26,582 downwards.
TGGGCGAAATATCACACTGCAAAGAGCAGAGAATCTCTCCGAAAAATTACTGCCGCGAATACGGCTTTGATTACAAGGCGGAAATGATACAGCAGGTATATGAGAAGTACGATGAAACCCTGAGAAAGAACAACGCCATGGACTTTGACGATCTGCTTCTGAAGACGGTGGAGCTCTTTGAGAAGGATGAAGAGGTTCTTCTCAGATATCAGAACAGATTCAGGTACATCATGGTCGATGAGTACCAGGACACAAACCTGATACAGTACACCTTCGTAAAGATGCTTGCGGATGCTCACGACGAGTACGGAAACCCGAGAAGAAACATATGCGTTGTGGGAGATGATGACCAGTGCATCTATCAGTGGAGAGGTGCGGACATCCGGAACATTCTGGAATTCGAAAAGGACTTTCCGGGAGCTACGGTTGTAAAGCTGGAACAGAATTACAGATCGACGGCAAACATTCTGGCAGCAGCCCATTCCGTAATTGAGCACAACAGGGACAGAAAGAACAAGAAGCTCTGGACCGACGCAGAGGACGGAAACAAGATCACATATTTCAGGGCGGATGATGAAAGAGAAGAGGCGGGCTACATTGCCAGCGAGATAAACCGCATAGGCGGCGACTACAGAAACTTCGCCATTCTCTACAGAACAAATGCTCAGTCCAGAACCTTCGAAGAAGCTCTCTCAAAGAGAGAAATTCCATACAGGGTTCTGGGAGGACTGAGATACTACGACAGGAAAGAAATCAAGGACATCATGTGCTACATGCGCCTGGTTCAGAACAGGGCGGATGACCTGGCACTTGTCAGAATAATAAATGAACCGAAGAGAGGCATAGGAGGCAAGACAATTGAAAAGCTGCAGGACAGAGCCGCCGAAAGAGGACAGAGTCTCTTTGATGTGCTTCTGGACAAGGATACCATTTCACAGCTCAGTTCAAAGGCAGAAGCGGGCATCAAGGCACTTGCAGGAATAATAGAATCCTACGGAGCCGAAAAGGATAACATGAAGCTCTCCGATCTCTATGACGGACTGCTGGTCAACTCGGGATATCTGAAAGCCCTTGAAGACCAGAACACCATTGAGGCTCAGAGCCGAATAGAGAACCTGATGGAATTCAAATCGGTCATATACGATTATGAGAAGGAAGACCCGAACATGGGCCTGGCGGAATTCATGGAACGTATTGCACTTCTTGCCGATGTGGACAATCACGATTCGGATGAGAATGCAGTCGTACTCATGACTCTGCACAGTGCCAAGGGACTTGAATTCCCATATGTGTTCATGCCGGGCATGGAGGACGGGCTCTTCCCGGGATGGAGGGCCTTTGACAGGCCTGATGGTCTTGAGGAAGAAAGAAGGCTCTGCTATGTGGGAATAACCAGAGCCAAGGAACGACTCTGGATGACCAGCGCCGAGATGAGAACAATCTACGGCAGAATGGATTACACCCGTGAATCGACATTTCTCCATGAGCTTGACAGCAGGCTCATCGAAGGACACGGAATATACGAGAAGATGCCTAAGCAGACGGCCGGTGCATTCAATGACGGTGCATCCGCCGAGAAACCGTTCAAGCCGTTTGACCAGCTGAAATATGCACAGCAGCAGACAAAGAAAAAGGCGGCTGCAATGGAGCAGGCGGCAAAAGAAAATTTCCAGCCGGGAGACAGAGTGCTCCACGAGAAATTTGGAGAAGGAACAGTGCTTGAGGCACAGGGCAAGGTTATAAGAGTTCAGTTTGCAGATGACACAAAGAAGCTGGCTCTTGGCTTTGCAAATATCAAAAAGCTATGAGGAAAAGAATTGAAGAACTTGTAAACAAGCTGAATGAAGCTTCAAAGGCATATTACCAGCAGGATCGAGAGGTAATGTCAAACCAGGAATATGACAGACTCTATGACGAACTCGTCAGCCTGGAAAAGGAAAGCGGAATTGTTCTGGCGACAAGCCCGACTGTGAATGTGGGCTATGAGGTTGTCAGCAATCTTCCGAAGGAACGACATCCTTCACCAATGCTTTCCCTTGACAAGACAAAGGAGGTTTCCGAGCTTGAAAGCTGGCTGGGAGATAAGGACGGACTGCTTTCATGGAAGCTTGACGGGCTGACCGTAGTGCTTACATACGAGAACGGAAGCCTGGTCAAGGCGGTTACCAGAGGCGACGGGGTTATCGGCGAGGTAATTACGGCAAACGCCAGAACATTCGAAAACATACCCGTATCCATTCCGGAAAAGGAGCAGGTTGTAGTCCGAGGCGAGGCGGTTATCAGCTACGAGGATTTTGAAAAAATAAACACCGACGGGAGCTACAAGAATCCGAGAAATCTCTGCAGCGGCTCCGTAAGACAGCTGAACAGCGAAGTGACAGCATCCAGACACGTAAGATTCTACGCCTTTTCACTGGCCGTGGGAAAGGAACTGTCATACAGACACGAGCAGATCGAATGGATGCAGAGTCAGGGCTTTGAAACCGTGGAAAACGTAGCGGTAACACGGGATAATATTGCAAAGGCAGTAGAAGGCTTTGCGGAAAAAATTGCGGATTTTGAAATACCGTCAGACGGACTGGTACTCATTTATGACGACATGGAATACGGCAGATCTCTCGGCACAACGGCAAAATTCCCGAGAGATTCAATAGCATTCAAGTGGGCGGACGAGCTTGCGGATACGGAGCTTAAAGAGGTGATCTGGAACGCATCCAGAACCGGTCTCATCAATCCGATTGCTGTCTTTGCACCCGTTGAACTTGAGGGAACAACTGTGAGCCGCGCTTCAGTTCACAACGTGAGCATTGTGGAGGAGCTGAAGCTTGGAACGGGAGATACGATCAGCGTCTACAAGGCAAACATGATCATTCCGCAGATTGCTGAGAACAGGACAAAGAGCGGAACCATTGCTCCGCCGGACAGATGTCCCGTATGCGGCGCTGCAACTGAAATACACGATGAGAAGGGCATAAAAACGCTGCACTGTCCGAACCCTGAGTGTCCGGCAAAGATGGTAAAATCCTTTACCCATTTTGTAAGCAGAAATGCCATGAACATAGAAGGCCTATCGGAAGCGACTCTGGAGAAGTTCATTGACGAGGCCATGATAAAGACACCTGCAGACATATTCAGAATGAGCAGGTGGCGCGACCGCATTGTGACCATGGACGGCTTCGGAGAAAAGTCCTTTGAGAATCTGACCGCAGCTGCTGAGAAGGCCAGCCATACCACACCGGCCAGACTGCTCTATGCACTGGGCATTCCGAACATAGGAGTGGCCAACGCGAAGATGATTGCCAGGGCGTGCAGAAACAGGTGGGACGACATTCAGAACCTTGACGAGGATGCACTTGTGGCAATAGAGGGCATAGGCGACATCATGGCAAAAGCATACGTGGAATATTTCGCAAAGGCAGACAACAGGCAGAAGGTGGCAGACCTTCTGGGCGTTCTGGACATCGATGAAAGCTTTGAGGAATCGGGCAGCACTCTTGAAGGGAAGACCTTCGTCATTACGGGAAGTCTTGAGCACTTTGAAAACAGGGACGCCTGCAAGGCCAGAATAGAAGAACTTGGAGGCAAGACGGCCGGTTCCGTAAGCACAAAGACCAGCTATCTGATCAACAACGACATTACATCAAATTCATCAAAGAACAAAAAGGCCAAGGAGCTTGGCGTGGAGATAATTACTGAAGAAGATTTTCTGGGGATGATAAAGTGAAACTACCAACGGGAAAACTGGACAGCGACCTCCTGAGGGAGATAGTCTTCGACAAAATCAAATACAGAAGCGATGATGTGAAAGTCAGACCCGGCATAGGTGAAGACTGTGCCGTCATGGATTTCGGAAGCTGTGACTGCATCATGTCAACAGATCCGATATCTTCGGCAGTAAATGACATCGGCAGGCTTGCCATTCACATTACCTGCAACGACATTGCATCAAACGGGGTTCAGCCTCTGGGAATAATGCTTGCCTGCATGCTTCCCGAGGGAACGACAGCCGAGGATGTCGAGCACATAATGGGACAGGCAGCCGAAACCGCTGCAGAGCTTAATGTGGAAATAATAGGCGGCCATACTGAAATCACTCCTGCAGTGAAGCAACCGGTAATAGTATCGACCGCAATAGGCAAATGCCTTTCGGGAGAGTATCAGAGCGGCGACAGCATGGAGCTGGGAGATTTCATCATGGTAAGCAAATCCGTAGGACTTGAAGGAGCGGGAATTATCGCCTGCGATCATGCTGACAGACTGGATCTTACCGAAGCCGAACTGGAAAGGGCAAAATCATTTCTTCAGATGACCAGCGTGGTTCCGGAGGGAGTTGCGGCGGGAACTGTAGGAACTCACGGAATGCATGACATTACCGAGGGCGGCATTCTGGGAGCTGTATGGGAGATGTGCCAGATATCCCATCGCGGAGCAGAGGTATGGGAAGAGGCCATACCTGTTGAACCTGAGACGGCGAAGATATGCGAGCAGTGCGGGATTAATCCGCTGCGCCTCATATCCAGCGGGTCAATGGTAATAATAGTGCCCAGGGACAGGCTCGAAAAAATGAAAAAGGCAATGGCTGATGCAGGTGTCAAGGCGTCGGTTATCGGAATTATAAGAGAAGAGACCGAAGGTGTTTGCATGGCCTCTCATACGAAGACATGCGGAGCAGAAGGCGAAGGAAGAATCAGGACAAAAATCGACCCGCCTTATGCAGATGAAATATATAAGGTGGTGAAATAGCTAATGGCTACAAATCTTCTTTTCCTGGCACTGCTGCCCGGAATATTAATCATTATTTACATTTTCAGAATGGATAAGGTTGAGCACGAACCCCGGAGCCTGATTATCAAGCTCCTCATATTCGGTGTAATATCATGTCTGCCTGCAATGTTTTTTGAAACGCTTATCAGCACCGGGAATCCGGGACTTCAGGTGGGAACAGTTGAGTATGCCTTCTTTACCGCATTTGCGGTGGCGGCACTCTGCGAGGAGTTTTTCAAGTTTCTGCTGCTCAGACTGGGGTCGTGGAGAAGCAAGAACTTTAACTACAGATTTGACGGCATAGTGTACGGAGTTGCCGTGGCGGTTGGTTTTGCACTTTTTGAAAATGTAATGTACGTTGCGCAGGGTGGCATTGAGACAGCCATCATGCGAGGAATTCTGGCGGTTCCGCTCCACGCCTTCTGCGGAGTGTTCATGGGCGTGTTCTATGGAGCGGCCAAGAAGTACAGTATTGAGGGCAGGAAGGGTAAAGTGATCAACAGGACTCTTCTGGCGCTGGTTGTGCCGATGCTCATCCACGGAATATATGATACTCTGGCTTTCATGGAAAGCGGCTTCACAACAGGCCTTCTGCTTGCCTTTGTTGCGTTCATGTACATTGTGGCAATCAGAGTTGTAAGGGACTTTTCAAGAGATGACTGGAAGGCAGGCTTCTATACGGATGCTCTGTCAGACCTTCCTCTTGACGACAAAAATCAAAGATAATATAATTGAGAAGCAAAAGAAAAGGATTGCCCTTTGATGGTTCCGTATGCATGGTTTGGGTCCTGCGCAATGGGATGCCGTGAACCTTGTCAGGTCCGGAAGGAAGCAGCAATAAGCGGAAGTTTTCATGTGCCGCAGATAAGCCTTCTCCAACGCCTGCGGGATCATCAAAGGGCAATTCATGTTTATGGAGACATGTAATGTATCAGGCTCTTTATCGTGCCTACAGACCGGAAACCTTCGATGAGATTCTGGGTCAGGAGCACATAGTAAAAATCTTAAAAAATCAGATAGATACAGGCAGCACAAGCCACGCCTATCTCTTCTGCGGAACGAGAGGCACGGGCAAGACGACAACCGCCCGACTTCTGGCAAAGGGACTGAACTGCCTTTCGGAAGGAAGCAGACCATGCGGTGAATGTGAAAACTGCCGTGCCATAAAAGAGGGCAGCTTCATCGATGTCATCGAGATAGATGCGGCATCAAATAACGGTGTGGATAACATCAGAGAGCTGAGAGAAAGCGTAAACTACAGGCCGGCGGTCGGTCGCAGGAAGATATACATAATCGACGAAGTACACATGCTTTCCACGGGAGCCTTTAACGCTCTTCTGAAAACCCTGGAAGAACCGCCTGAATATGTGACGTTCATTCTTGCCACAACAGAAGTTCACAAGCTTCCGGCGACAATACTTTCTAGATGCATGAGGCTGGATTTCAAGCGCGTGCCGGAAAATACACTGATTACAGGCATGGCGGATATCTGCAGAAAGATCGGAATCGAAGCGGACGAGGCTGCGCTGAGAATCATCGCGGCCAATGCGGATGGATCGGTCAGAGACGGACTTTCCATTCTGGACCAGTGCATTTCCGGAGGAGACAGGGTCATCAGCGGAAAGGATGTTCTGGAATTCCTGGGAGCTTCCGGTGATGAGGACTTCCTCGAGCTTACGGACATGGTAAGAAAGAAGAGAACCTCGGAGGCAATCGCCTTTCTGGCAGAAATTCTCGCTGACGGCAAGGATGTCAGACAGTTCATGAAGGACTGGATCAACCACTACAGAAACCTTCTCATGGTCAAGTTCATGAAGAATCCTCAGACTGTAGTGAACATGTCGGCGGAAAACATTGAAAGAATTTCAAGACAGGCGAATGTGCTTGATCTTGAAGACATAAATCGCGGAATACTCGAGCTGTCCCGTACGCTGAACGAGGCCAGGTGGTCGACTCAGCCGCGCATTCTGCTGGAGCTGTCAATAGTTAAGCTGTGTCTGGGAGCGGGCGAAATAAGAGAACTGTCGGAATACGAATTTGACAGGGCACCTGCGCCTGCAAAACCGGCTGCAAAGGCAGTAAAACCGGATCCGGTGAAAGAACCCGAAACCGGGGCTGAACCGCCTGAAGAGAAACCGGATGAAGAGAAGACGCCTGAAGAGAAGTCGGATGAAGAAAAGTCGCCTGCGACCACGGAAGAGGAGTTCGACTGCGATGAAATCTGGAACGAGGTGTTTGAAGACGGCGAGGCACAGAAGGGCAGCTTTAACATCATAAGCCGTGGCGGTACGCTGACGTCAATTGACGACAAGTCATTCACGGTGGTCGTTTCAAATGATGTAACGAAGAATCATGCTGAAAACAACAGAAAACTTCTTGAGGATCTGATGGAAAAGCATACGGGCAGGCGCAGAGCTCTGAAGATCTGCAAAAAGGATTTAAGCAGAAGAGAAGAAAAATCAGCCGAGGAAATTGCAGCCGATGTGAGCGATGTGCTCGGCATAAAAGTAGACGTAGAATAACAGGAGGAAACGATGGGAAAAGGAATGAAGGCAGGAAAGAAGCCTAAACAGCCGAAGATGGGTAACGCCCAGCAGATGGCACAGATGCAGGCAATGCAGAGAGAAATGGACAAGGTCCAGGCAGAAATAGAGGAGATGGAAGCTACAGCAACATCAGGCGGCGGAGCTGTTACAGTTACCGTTACGGGAAAGAAGGAACTGAAGGACATTCAGATTCAGCCTGAGGTAGTTGATCCGGATGATGTTGAAATGCTTCAGGACCTGATCATTGCAGCCACCAACGAGGCTCTGAGACAGATGGAAGAAATATCACAGATAGAGATGAGCAAATTCACAGCGGGACTGGGAATTCCGGGACTCTAAAATATGAACTATTACGCCAGACCTCTCAACAAATTAATAAATGAACTGGGCAAGCTGCCCGGAATAGGCGGCAAGACTGCACAGCGTCTGGCTTTGCATATTCTGTCTATGAACGATGAGGATGCCTTTGCACTATCCGATGCAATCCGCGAGGCCAAGGAGGGCATGACATTCTGCTCTGTCTGCGGAAATCTTACGGACAGGGATCCATGCGCAATATGCTCTGACGAAAAGAGAGACAGGAGCGTTCTCTGCGTTGTGGAAAGCCCTAAGGATGTTATCGCCATGGAAAAAATCCGGGAGTATCACGGGTATTATCACGTTCTTCACGGCGTGATTTCACCCATGGACGACAAGGGTCCTGAGGACATTAATCTGAAAAGCCTCATTACAAGGCTTCAGGATGACAGAATTAAGGAACTGATTATTGCCACGAATCCGACAATCGAGGGTGAGGCAACGGCTGTGTACATTGCAAGACTGATTAAGCCAAGCGGAATAAAGGTGACCAGAATAGCACACGGGATTCCGGTTGGAGGAGACCTTGAATATGCAGATGAAGTAACACTGTTGAAGGCGATTGAAGGTCGTCGCGAACTGTAACGGAGAATAACATGAAAGATTTCACAAAAGAATTTAACAGAATAATTGCGGATGCATATCACAGCCTGCTGCTCATGGAGGAGACCAAGAAAAAGTACAGCAAGGCCGGTTTCTCGTTCAGAGACAGGAACACTATTACCTATCTGAAGCGTCATGAAAACGGTGTGAAGATAAGCGAGATTGCGGACTATCTGAAAATAAGCAGACCTTCGGCAACATCACTTATCAAGAAGCTGGAGAAGTACGGTCTTGTTGATAAGGAGATAGACCCGAAGAACGAAAGAAACACCATTGTGTCCCTTACCAGAAAGGGTGGACTCTTCTATGTTTACCAGCACAGATACAGGGAGAGACTTGCCGACAGAGTATGTGAGGGCTTTTCGGACAAAGAAAAAGAAGTCCTCTACGAGGGCTTCAACAGGCTTAATGATTTCTTTCTGGAAAGCATTAAGGAATCGGAAGATATTCACAAATAATCACGATTCGGTTTTTTCTTCAATGGCCTCAGGCGTTGCTTTTGCACCTGCCCGAGGTTTTTTGTTTGGAAGCTCGCCGCCCGGGAAGTATCCGGCCAGTCTCTCGAGTGCGTCAGTTACAGGAGCTTCGTTGAAGTGTCCGCCGACCGTATCGATGATGTCGTAGTCGATAACGTCAACACCAACCTCAGCTGTGTCGCCTGCACTTGATTTGATAAGGAATGACTTGACACGCTTCATTACATCTCTGCCTTCCTGAGTTACGATATCATAGTTTCTTTTCTTATACGTAATCGAATCCACATCCTCATACGGGCAGGCATATATTCTGTCGAACTTGGCTTTGCCGCTACAGAGGTTAAGGTATGTAATGTTAATGTACATGCCCTTCTTTGTAGGGAAGAGAACCATCACGTAGAGATTGGACGCGCGGATGATCCCGTCGTCACCGCACTTGAGAAGCAAAGGCAGGTTGACGTCGGACGAATAGCCCTCGGCACTGTAAAGCACGATAGGTTCAACATCCATTATCGAGTCGCGCTCTTCTTTAAGATCAGGTGTCTTGTCCGTAACCAGAAGACGGGCTCTTACAATGAGGCCCTTAAGGTCAAAAGCAAGGTATCTGTCATACTCTTCATCTGGAACAGGTCTGTATATGCGCTTCTTCTCCTCGGCCATCTTCCTGAACCCCCAGATACCAAGAAAGACGGTTGTGGCTGCCATAATCATTGCAAAACCAATAATGGTTCTGTGGCTGAAGTGGCTGCCTATGAGAAGAAGGTAGGGAGCGGCTATGCAGCCGACTACAAGCGAAAGAAAGGCTCCCGTAAGTATTCCGGTGCTTTCTCTCTCTTTGAAGGAAGGCCTGGTGCCCTTGAAGTATTTGATATATCTTACTCTTGTAATGTTTTCCGTGAACTGTTCAAATTCGTTATCGTTATAAGAGGCTACGGATATTACTTTCTGTTTTCTGGCCATCGTTAATTTTTTCTCAACTTTCTGTTGCTTTTGCTACGGGTGAAATTACGTTAATTATAATGTATAGGCAAATCAATTACAACAGCAGTGCAAAATTGTTTTAGGAATAAAAAAACCGTCTTAATTTTGAGAAAATTTGAAAAAAAGATGTTAAATTATTAACGCCCTTGTGTTATTATTTTTCTTGTAATTATCATAATTTCATATTTTGAAAGGAGAATCTTAATGAACGAACAAGGACGCGTTGCTGAGAAAAGCGAACGTACTTTGACGAGAGGTATCAGGTCATGGCACGTTTCACTCATCGCGCTGGGCGGAATCATTGGTTCCTGCTATTTTCTGGGTCTCTCCGAGACATTCAGTGAAATGGGTCCTGGTGCAGTAATTCTTGCATACATCATTGCAGGTTTTACAATTTACGGCGTAATGCAGTCATTTGCAGAACTGCTCGTAAACATTCCTCGTAGAGGATCATTCGTATCTTACACAAGAGAATTCATGGGCGATACTGCAGCCACCGGTATCGGCTGGGCATTCTGGGTTAACTGGGTATTCTACATCCCATCAGAAGCTCTGGCTACAGGCGTATTCATGAACTACTTTGTAACACTGCCGTTCAGCCCATCAACATCAGCTCTGATCTGGGGCATTATAGCACTGGCAGTACTGACTCTTGTAAACATCTATCAGGTTAAGTGGTTCGGACATATCGAATCAGTTCTGGCCATTATCAAGATCGCAGCAGTTGTAATGTTTATCATTTGCGCAATTCTAATCTGGCTTGGACTCATTGGAAGCGACCTGCATCCGTTTACGGATGAGGGCGGATTCATCGGACTCAAGGTTATGCTCGCAGGCAAGGGCAGCGCAATGAGCAAGCTGTTCCCATTCGGCGGAGTTGTAATCGTATCCTGGATGATCTGGACTCTGGTTAACTTCCAGGGATCAGAAATCGTAGGTCTGTCAGCATCAGAAACTCAGGATCCTGCAAAGAACGTACCTGCAGCATGTAAGAAGGTAGCTTATCGTATCATTGCTATCTACCTCGTTCCTGTATGCCTGCTGGCAATGCTCGTGCCATACTATGAAGCAAACCTTGACATGTCACTGTTCACACAGTGCCTGTCACTCTATGGTCTCAAGTGGTGCGCAGGAATCTTCACAATGGTAACTCTGGTTGCCGCATTCTCATGCGCTAACTCAGGTTTGTACGGAACAGTACGTTCAATGTACGGCCTGTCAGTTGAAGGCATGGCACCTAAGTTCCTGTCAAATCTGAACAGATTTAATGTTCCTATGAACGCAACTCTGTTTACAATCATCCCAGTATGGGTAGTATTCATGTTCATGTTCATGATTCAGGAACTGGGAATGCTCGGTGGAGACAACAACCCTATCTACGTAATTCTGCTTGGAGCTTCAGGCTTCACAGGAACACTCTGCTGGGTTGGTATCTGCTGGTCACAGATTGTATTCAGAAAGAGACTGAAGCAGAGAGGATATGATCCTCAGGAATGCCTGACTGTTAAGGCTCAGCTCTATCCTGGTCTGGAAGTATTCGCTATCGTTCTTCAGATTGCAGCAATGATCATGCTGGTATTCGAAGACCAGCTGGTATTCTGGGCATGCGTAATCATTATTGCGGCTGCCATCATCATCTATGCTGTACAGAAGAAGAGAGGCAAGATCAGAACAGTTGTTACTATCGGCGAAGACGAAGTGCTCTTCGACGAGAAGTTCCCTCCGCTCCCTGGCTCAGAAGCAGCTAAGAAGCTTGAAGGCTAATTCTTGACCGATAACAAACTTGATATCAAAAAGAGAACAGTTTTGCTGTTCTCTTTTTTTATTTGTCTAATAAATGTATTAGTATTGCACTGCACTTTTTTGATGATATAATATGTGATGTAATTATATAACTATCAATTATTTAGGAGGAGAATATTATGAGTCAGCAGCAAGCAGTTGCTACAGCTGAACAGCCTCAGCTCGCGAAAGCGAACATTAAGGTTTCAACAGTTGTATTCATGATTTTCTGCCTGGTTGCAGCAGGTTGCTACGGAATCGAAGAAATGATTCCTGAGTCCGGTCCTGGACTTACAATCATCATGCTGTGCGTACTCCCGTTCGTATGGGGACTTCCTTTCGGAATGGTTGCATCAGAACTCGGTTCTGTAAGACCTCAGGAAGGCGGCTACTACAAGTGGGTACAGGAAGCTCTGGGAGAATTCTGGGGATTCCAGGCAGGCTGGTGGAGAACAATCTCCATCTACATCGACAACACTTCATATGTTATCCTGGCAGGTGGCTATGCAGCTACTGTATGGGACATGGGTCTTGGCGGTGAATTCGCTCTGAAGTTTGCAATGATTGCAATCTTCACAATCATCAACATTCGTGGTGTCAAGGAAGTAGGTTCCGTAAGTACCATCCTTTCACTTCTGGTTATGGCAGCATTTGCATTCGTTGCAGTCTGCGGTTTCATCAACTGGGGTGGAGATGCAGAGACGGCATCAACTATTTCATTCAGAATCACACCTGAACCTGCAGAAGGTTTGGAAGACTGGTTCTTCTACATTGCAGGAGGTCTCTCAGTAGGCATGTGGATGTATTCAGGATATGAATCCATGTCAACTCTTGCAGGCGAAGTTGCAAACCCTCAGGTTATTCCTAAGGGAACACTCGTTACAATTCCTATTATCATGGCAACATACATTCTTCCTACAGTTGCAGGTCTCGGTTCACTGGGACAGTGGGACAACTGGGGAACAGAAGGCGATTGTGTAGGATACGCAGATGTACCTGCTCACTTCTTCGGCCCTGCATGGGGACTTGTATTTGTAATAGTTGCGATTCTGGCACAGTGTTCTATCTATAACACATACATTACGTCAGGGTCCAGAGGATTCTTCGCACTGGCTGATGACAACCTTACCGCCAAGGTAATGGTTAAGACAAGTTCACGTGGTGTTCCGTATGTATCAGTATTATCGGTTGGTATCTTCAACCTGATCTTCTGTATGTTCCCATTCGGATTCATCATCGTACTGGACGTTGCGCTTCTGCTGTCATCATACGTAATGGTTTACATTTCATGCGTACTGCTCAGACACAGAATTCCTAAGGAAGATTACCTCTGGAGAATTCCTGGAGGAATGGGCTTCCTGAAGCTGCTTTGCATCGTTCCTAGCTGCATCGCAATCTTCGCATTCTTTGTAAACGGTTCAGACTACTATACATTCGGTATGGTTGGTCTGCTGACAGGTCCTCTCATGTACATCATCTGGAGAAGAATGTACGGCGGCCTCTCAGCAAAGAACCCTGAAGCATTCCCAATGAATCCTAAGACAAAGCTGGCAATCGGCGACACAAGAAGAATCGCATTCCTCATGCTGGTTGTAACAGTAATGAACATTGTTGCTCTCATCTTCGAACCTTGGTATGAAGGATGGGGAACTGATGATGCCTGGGAATCAGGAGACTACTTTGACGGAATCCTTGAGGCATGGGATGTTAGTACAATCCTTGGAATGATTACCGGAGTACTCTGGGGTGTAACGATTCTGTGTGCTGTAGCATGCATCGTATTCTATCTGATTTCAAAGAAGGTAGAACCATCACCAGCAGAATGCAAGGCATCATTTAAGGCATCACAGCAGTACATTACCGACAAGTTCAATAAGGAACTGGAGGAAGCAAGAGCACTGCAGGCCAAGCTGGAAGCTGAAGGCGCACCTACAGCAAAGGTTGACTATTAAGCCATATAAGCGAAAGCAGAAAAATAAAAGACCGAAGCGAATGCTTCGGTCTTTTTTATGCATTTTACTTTCGGTCCACGATTGAGAAGACCTCCTCAATTACTCTCATTGCCGCCCAGCTGGTGATGTCGTTTACATCAAGAGGAGGGGCGACTTCCACTATGTCCATGTTTCTCACAGGCAGCTTGTTGAGAATGAAGCGGACCATCTTTATCAGTTCTCTGGGGGTGATGCCGCCGCTGCAGGGAGTTCCCGTTCCCGGCGCGAAGCCCGGATCAAGCACGTCAATATCAAGAGTGAAGTATATTGAATCGTAGCCTGCAAATTTGTGTTCCATGATTTCACAGCACTTTTCATATCCCAGATCAAAGACATCCATGCCGGTAATCACGGTCATGTCCGGGTATTTCTTCATGAGGGCGACCTCTTCCGGTTCAGCAGCTCTGATTCCCAGGAAGAGCAGGTCCTCAGGATTTACGATGTCATCGATTGCCCGCTTTTCTGTATTTGCATGTGACCAGATATTGCCGTCGTAGCAGTCGCACAGATCCGGATGAGCATCGAAGTGAATGATGCCGATTTTTTTGCCTTTTTCTGCCTTTGCATAAGCCTTGTGAAGCGGAATGGTCACGGAGTGATCTCCGCCGAGAAACAGGTTGAAGTTCCCGTAGCCCATGACTTTCAGCGCTTCCTCCTCAACTCTTGCGAAGCTTTCCTCCCAGGTGCCGCTCATGTCCACGTCGCCGAAATCGTAGACAAGGGGCTGGTCCTCGAGCAGATGGAAATCATCGGTGGAGCATGGCATGTATACCTCTCCGAATTCGCGAAGCTTTGCAGGCGCTTCTGCAGCACCTGCCTCCTGGGTTGTGCCGCCGTCGAAAGGCACGCCCAGCACTGATACTTTTGCCTCTTCAGGCGAGGCTGCATTTGCATCTAACCATTTGTTCATAATCAGTTCCTCCTGAGCTTATTGTACAGACTACCGGCCGTGGCAGTCAATAAGATGTAATACACGTTTTTTTTGCCCACGCAGTGGCTGAAAGGTCCGACAGCAGCAAGCCATGGGCAAAAAAGCCGTGTATTTGGATGAAGCGCATCATACTTGCGAGATAGGGATCGTTTATTGTATAATCAATCGCAGACTAATGCAAAAGCAGACTTGAGAGGATAGAGAATGCAGTTTTTAACACCCGGTGAACAATCGAAGATCAAAGGCAGACCATACAGACTGGCCATTATACTGGCCATTATATTCGTGCTTCTGATTGCCCCTGAAATTCAGAACGGCAACAGCATGGATCCGACTATCAGAGACGGACAGGTCGTTCTGGGATACAAGTTTGTACACTATTCGGCCAAGAGAACAACGCCGGAAAAGGATACCCTGGTGATTCTGGATAAGGAAATAAGTCTTGAGGCAGGTGCCGAGGATAACATTATCGCCAGAGTCGTGGCTGTTCCGGGAGATACTGTTGAGGTAACGGGCGGCAAGCTGCTGGTAAACGGCAAGGAATATGTGACCAGAAATGACATTTCCGGTGCCACGGGCAAATTCAAGGAAAAGAAGCTAAAGGACAACCAGGTGTTCATCATGAGTGACAACCGCTCCTCAAGGAAATTCGAGAAGTATGACAGCAGAAATCCGGAGCTTGGAACCGTTGACATGCGTAAGATAAGAGCCAAAATCATCATGAGAATATGGCCGCTGAAGGAGATTTCCATGATGGGGGAAAAATAGTCCTGAAGGGTCAAAAAGACAGACAATTCTGACTGTCGCAGCAATGCGACAGTCTTTTCCTTTTTTGGATATTTGTTTGCTAACTATCTTGCGGAATAGACACATCTTGTATAATGTATTTTCTTTCGAACTTGATTCTTACCTGCCATAGTATGTATAATGATTTGAAAAGTTATTTTTCAAAGAATAAGTTACATTTTATTATTAGGAGGATTAAATGGGCACAATACTTTTTCTAATCTTTTTCCCGATGATAATTGCCTTTATTCTTTTAGTAGTGAAAGCAGACAAGGGTAGAGACGTCATAGTAATCGGCGCTGCTGCAATTATTGCAATCATGTCGATTGTCGTTGCTATCAAGTACGCTGCCGGTGGCGGAGAATACTTCTCCTTCGACGGTGAAGCTGTGAACTACGTCATGATGGTTATAGAAGCAGGCTTATGCATCTATATTATCATCACTGCATGTAAGCACAAGAAATGGCTGGCAGCACTGTTTGCAATCATTCAGACCCCGCTGGTAATGTGGTTTGAACTTACTAAGGGACATGGCATTGAAGTCGAGAGCAACATGTACGTTGACAGACTTTCAATCATCATGATTCTGATTATAGGCATCATCGGAACCCTGATTGCAGTTTATGCACTGGGTTACATGAAAGACTTCCAGCACCATGAAGATGAAAAGGGCAATAAGGACAGAAGGCCTTGGTTCTTCTTCGTTATGTTCCTGTTCTTGGGAGCAATGGTAGGTCTGGTAACATCCAACAACATGATCTGGATGTACTTCTTCTGGGAAATCACCAGCCTGTCATCATTCTGGCTCATCGGTTACACAAAGACCGAAGAAGCTACAAACAACGCATTCAGAGCACTGATCATGAACCTGCTCGGTGGTCTCGGATTTGCAGTTGGTATCGTAATTCTGGGTTGCGTATGCAATACAGTTGAGATGAGCACAATGCTCCTCATCGGCAGTGTATACGGAGACCTCATTGCTATTCCTGCAGCGTTCTTCGCATTCGCAGGTATTACAAAGGCAGCACAGATGCCGTTCAACAGCTGGCTGCTCGGAGCAATGGTTGCACCTACACCTACATCAGCATTACTCCACTCATCAACAATGGTTAAGGCTGGCGTATTCATGATTATCAAGCTGGCTCCGGTTCTCGGTATGGGGAACTTCGCCGGACTCATGACAATGATGGTAGGCGGCATCACATTCCTGTTCGCATCCTGTGCAGCAATTTCACAGGTTAATGCCAAGAGAGTTCTGGCATACTCAACAATTGCCAACCTGGGTCTGATTGTAGCCTGCGGCGGCGTTGGTACAGCCGGTGCTGTATGGGCAGGAATCATGCTCATCATATTCCACGCAATCACAAAGTCATTACTGTTCCTCTGCGTAGGTACTGCAGAGCACCACATCGGTTCAAGAATGATTGAAGACATGGACGGTCTGTTCAACAGAATGCCGAGACTTGCAATGTGCATGATTATCGGTATCGCAGGCATGTTCCTGGCTCCATTCGGAATGCTGATTTCAAAGTGGGCATGCATGGTATCCTTTGTTGATTCAGGAAACATCCTGTTAGTAGGATGCATCTGCTTCGGTAGTGCTGTAACAGCATTCTACTGGCTCAAGTGGATGGGTAAACTCACTGCATGCGTGCAGGGAGAAGAAAGCATAGAAACAGGCGTACACAAGACAGAAACATTCGTACACATCACTCTGGTTGTACTGGTAGTTCTTGTATGTCTGATCTTCCCTCTGATGTCAACTTACATGCTGGTTCCATACCTCGAAGTAACATTCGGCGGACTTGGCGGCGGAATCATGGCATCAGGCAACATGCTCATCATGGTAATCATGGTAGCTGTAATCGTGCTTCTGGCTCTGTTCTCATTCGGAAAGTCCAGAAAGCCACAGGTTCCAATCTACCTTGCCGGTGTTAATACTGGTGACAACAGGACTTACTACGGCTCAATGCAGCAGGAAGTATCATTCTCACTCAGAAACTGGCACATGGAAAAGTACTTTGGTGAGAAGAAGATGAATGTCATTGGTGACGTTCTCTGCGTAGTAATGCTCGTATACGGTATCGCATATGGCATTGCCACATTAGTATTCTGGATGGGAGGTGCAATGTAATGATTAAAGCAATAATATCAGTAATCGCCTTCCTCGTACTGGCTCCATTCGTTGGTGGACTCCTCGCAGGTTTTGAAAGAAAGCTTGCTGCAAAGATGCAGAGAAGAGTAGGTCCTCCGGTACTGCAGCCTTTCTACGATGTTGGTAAGCTTTTCCAGAAGGAAAATATGGCGCCGACAAGATTCCAGGATTTCTACGTAATTTTATTCGTAGTATTCATCATCGCTTCAGGTGTTATATTCTTCATGGGTGGAGACCTTCTGCTCGTAATATTCACTCTGACGATTGGTGCAGCATTCCTGATCATTGCAGCATACTCATCAAATTCACCTTACGCTGAAGAAGGTGCAGAAAGAGAACTGCTGTCAATGATGGCATATGAACCAATGGTTCTTCTTACAGTTATTGGATTCTACATGTTTACAGGCAGCTTCAAGGTTAGCGACATTATGGCAGGAAACGCAATGCCGTTCCTTCCAATGATCGGACTGTTCGTTGGCTGGGTATTCATTCTGACACTCAAGTTCAGAAAGTCACCGTTCGACCTTTCAATGTCACACCACGCACATCAGGAGCTGGTTAGAGGTATGACAACCGAATTCGTTGGCAGAACAATGGGATGGGTTGAGATATCTCACTGGTATGAAAACGTATTCCTTCTCGGATTCGTATTCCTGTTCTTCGCAAACGGAACAGCTTACGGATGGATTATCGGAATCGTAGTAGCAATTCTGACTTACTTCTTCGAAGTATTCATCGACAACTGCTTCGCAAGAATGAAGTGGCAGTTCGCATTCAAGTCAGCTTGGATCATTGCTATCGTACTGGGCGTTGTAAACCTGTTTGTACTGCAGTTATGTTTCATGAATTAGGGAGGTGAATAGAATGTCAAAAGCATATGTAACAAAATCTCCTTGGGTTGTACATTATGATGGATCAAGCTGTAACGGTTGTGATATCGAAGTTCTGGCTTGCCTCATGCCTATGTATGACGTAGAAAGATTCGGAATTATTAACTGTGGTAACCCGAAGCACGCAGACGTGTTCCTGGTAACCGGTACTGTAAATGAACAGAACAAAGACGTAGTAAAGCAGATCTATGAACAGATGCCTGAACCTAAGGTTGTAGTAGCAATAGGTATCTGTGCATGTTCCGGCGGTATCTTCAAGGATTGCTATAACGTACTGGGCGGCGTTGATCAGGTTATTCCTGTTGACGCATATGTTCCTGGTTGTGCAGCAAGACCGGAAGCTATCATAGACGCTGTTGTAACAGGTCTTGGAATTCTCCAGGCCAAGAGAGATGCAATGGTTGAAGCTATCGATGCTCCAGCAGCAATCGAAGCTCCGGCAGCTCCGGCAGCAGCAAGTGCACCATCAGCAGTAAAGTATCCACCTATTTTCACAATGGCTGAAATCAAGGTGAATGCAGAGCTGTACAAGAAATAAGGAGGAAGAAAAATGGAAAGACATACTGCGCAGCAGAATTTTGAAGCCGTTAATCTTTCAAACCTGATTTCAAAAGTAAGCGATTTGAAAGCTGACGGTTACAGATTAGTACAGATCTGCGGTGTTGTCCTTGACGATGATACTTATGAAATTCTCTATTCATTTGACAAGGATCACATCATGCAGAATCTGAGACTGGACATCGCAATCGACAAGGATGAAGTTGAAAGTATCACAGGCATTTTCTGGCCTGCATTCATCTATGAAAATGAAATTCACGATCTGTTCGGTGTCAAGTTCAATCACAGTGCATTAGATTACAATGGAACTTTCTTCAAGGTATCTGAAGAAACTCCTTGGAAACCAAAGAAGTAAAGGAGGCAATGTAATGGGTAAAAGAACAATAGTACCTTTTGGACCACAGCATCCAGTGCTTCCTGAACCACTTCATCTTGACCTGGTTCTTGAGGATGAAACAGTAGTTGATGTTATCCCATCAATCGGTTACATCCACAGAGGTCTGGAAAAACTGTGTGAGACAAAAGATTATAATCAGATGGTATATGTAATTGAACGTATCTGCGGAATCTGCAGCTTCGGCCACGGCTGGGGCGCTTCAGCAGCAATTGAAGGCGCAATGGGCGTTGAAATTCCTGAAAGAGCAGAATATCTCAGAACTATATTACATGAACTTTCAAGAGTACATTCACATCTTCTGTGGCTGGGACTTATGGCAGACGCATTCGGATTCGAATCACTGTTCAACCACTGCTGGAGAGTAAGAGAAACTGTACTCGACCTGTTCGAAAAGAACACAGGCGGCAGAGTAATCTTCTCAATCTGCAAGCCTGGTGGAATGAGAAAAGATATCAGCAATGAAAACCTGAAGGAAATGGTAGAAGTTCTTAACGGTCTGAAGGCTGAAATCAAGGAAATCACCGATGTATTCATTAATGATGCATCAGTTAAAAACAGAATGACCGGTGTTGGTGTCCTGACTAAGGAAGAAGCAGTGGAACTGTGTGCAGTTGGCCCTACAGTAAGAGGTTCAGGAGTAGCACAGGACCTGAGACTTGCAGGAGACCACGGTGTATATCATGAACTGGGATTTGAACCTGTAGTAGAAGAAGCAGGCGACTGCATGGCTAGAACTATCGTAAGAATCAGAGAACTGCTCCAGTCAATCGAACTGATTGAAAAGGCAGTTGCAAAGATTCCTGATGGTCCTGTAGACTGCAAGGTTCCTAAGACAGTTGATGGCGAATTCGCTACACGTCTTGAACAGCCAAGAGGCGAAGCATTCTACTATGCTAAGGGCGCTGGCTCAAAGTTCCTGAAGAGAATGAGAGTAAGAACACCGACCAACATCAACATTCCTGCATTAGTTAAAATGCTGGGCGGATCAGATCTGGCAGATGTGCCTATTCTGGCCCTGACAATCGACCCATGCATCAGTTGTACAGAAAGGTAGGTGAGAGTAGTGAGTAAACTTATGATTTTAATCGTAATAGTAGTTGCTGCTCTGTTATGCGTAATCATTCCTACAAGACTTGGATTCTTCAAGTTTGGAAAGATTATCCTCGGCAGCATTTTCAAGAAGCCGGCTACCCTGATGTATCCTGTAGTACCAAGAGAATGGGAAGAAAGGACAAGAGGATCAGTAGCAATCGATGGACCTAACTGTATTGGTTGCGGACTTTGCGCAGGCGCATGCCCAACAGATGCAATCGAAGTAGATAAGGCTGAAGGCAAGTGGAAGATTCAGAGAATGCTGTGCGTCCAGTGCAGTGCATGTGTTGATAGCTGCCCTAAGAAGTGTCTGACAATGGAAAACATGTACACTCTGCCTAACGTAGTTAAGGTAGTAGATGAATATGATATTCCTGCAAAGGGTGCAAAGAAGGCAGCTGCCGGTGTAGCTCCTGCGGAGGCAGACGGAGATCTGACTTGTGCTGACACTTGCGTATTCTGTGGACTCTGTGCAAAGGCATGCCCTGCTGATGCAATCACAGTTGACAGAAAAGAAAAATCATGGAAAGTTGACACTGAAGCATGCATCAAGTGCGGTGCCTGCATTGACAAGTGCCCTAAGAAGAGCCTGTCATTCGGCGGCGCAGCTCCTGCAGCAGAAGCAGCTGCTCCTGCAAAGAAGAGCGTTGCATCATTAGATGAAGAAAAGTGCGTATACTGCGCAGCTTGTGCTAATGAATGTGGAGCCGAAGCAATTACAGTTGAGGGAACTGAATGGAAACTCGACGAAGAAAAGTGCATTGGCTGTGAAGCATGTGTTGGCGTTTGCCCTGCAGAGGCAATCTCCATGAAGGAAGCATAAAAACTCCCAATAATAAAATATAGCGAGTCCGGATTTTCCGGACTCGCCTTTTTTATGTTGCATTTTATTTGCTCTGGAAATGATGATTCATAATCTGATCTGCAAAATTAGATTCTTTCTGAGGTTCGTCCCATTCAGGGTCGTAGAACAGATTGAGTGTCAGCTTGTTGGAAATTTCCTTCAGAAGCTGGATCCCCGCGATGCTGTTCCCTTTTGGATCAAGAGCGGGACCGAACACCCCAATACCCGCACGTTTGTCAGATACTGACATGAGACCGCCGCCGACACCTGATTTGGAAGGGATGCCGACATTAATGGCAAATGTTCCCGAACCGTCATACATCCCACAGGTGAGCATGAGTGTTTTGACGATTCTGGCGGTAGAAGCGGACATGTAACGCTTTGTGGATTCTTCGCCTACGCCATCATTGCATAAAATCCTTGCCATAGTTGCCAGAGATTCGGCAGTAACACTCATTGAACAGCACTTGGTGTAAAATCTGAGTATGTCATCAACATCACCGTTGATGATGTTTTTGCTTTCCAGAAGGTATGCTATTGAACGGTTTCTGGAGCAAGTCTTGATTTCGGAATCATATACTTCCTCATTCAGAATTATATCCGCATCATTGCAGACCTTGCGTGTATATCTCAGGATATCCTGAAAAGATATTTCCTTTGTAAGCATGCCGCAGATGGCTATGGCGCCTGAATTGATAAGGGGGTTATATGGCTTGGAATTCTCACGATCCAGTTCAACAATAGAATTAAATGCTTCACCCGAAGGCTCTGCACCGGTCAGCTCAAATACCCGTTCCTTGCCGCAGATTTCCAGAGCGGCGACAAGCATCATTACCTTTGAAATGGACTGAATGGTGAATCGCCTGTCGTAATCACCCAGACAGACCTTCTTGCCGGTAAGCGGATAGATGCATATTCCCAGCTGGTTCGAGTCCACTTTTCCAAGCTCAGGAATGTATGTTGCAACCTGGCCCTGAGGTATGACGCTACGAGCTTTTTTCATCGCGTTTTCAACAATGGAAGTAGTTTTCTTGTAGTCTTTAATCTCGTAATATCTGTGCAGTATTTTTGCCATATGTGTTTTTCTCCTCGTAATTCTACTTGCATTATAAAGTGGAATTGCCGAATCATCAAGTTGCTTTTAACAGTATGAAAATGTACAATGAAGAAGAGGATATACGGCAAGCGGTCAGAGGTAAAAGTGAAAAGGACAAAATAAAAAACACGAAGCATGAAAATAATATTGCTATTATGCTTGACGTTGACCTGTCCCTAAGATATAATTATTGAGCGACTTTATGGAAAAAAGCAAAGGCGTTATTTTTAGTGTTGCGACGAAGCGCAGCCTGAATTGACTAATATTTATTGGAGGAAACACGAAATGAGAGTTAAAGTTACACTCGCATGCACAGAATGCAAGCAGAGAAACTACAACACAATGAAGGACAAGAAGAATACTCCGGACAGACTGGAACTGAACAAGTATTGTCCGTTCTGCAAGAAGCACACTCTGCACAAGGAGACTAAGTAAGAAACGGGAGAAGTAAGATGGCAAAGTCCAAGAAGAGAAAGAACTCAGATTACAAGACTTCCATAATTGCATCTGAAGAAACAAAAAAAGATTCAAAGGGCAAGGGCACAAGATGGGACGCAGCGAAGTCAAGAGCTGAATCCAGACAGAAAAAAAAGAACCAGCCGAAAAAGCCTAGAGAAAAGGGCAAGATGAAGGAATACTTCAGAGGAGTTAAGCTGGAAATGAAGAAGGTAGTTTGGCCTACAAGGTCCGAACTGGGATCCTTCACTGTTGTTGTGCTCGCAACATGCGTTGTTTTTGCATTACTGTTCTGGGGCGTTGACTCAGGCGTTCTGGCAGCAATCAAGGCAATTTGTTTCTAAAAGCTACATTTATATAGGAGCGTAGGTACAATGTGTGAAGAAAAAGAAACTAAAACACTTAATCTGGACGAACTCGAAGGTTTAAGAGGTGACGGCGAAGCCAGATGGTATGTGGTACATACTTATTCAGGTCACGAGAACAAGGTTAAGGTTAATATCGAGAAACTGGTAGAGAGCAGAGGCATGCAGGACCTGGTGCTCGATGTTATTGTGCCTACAGAAGACAGAGTTGAAGTTAAGAACGGCCAGAGAAAGATCAAGACAAAGAAGATGTTCCCGGGATATGTTCTTGTTAAGATGATAGTAACCAATGAATCATGGTATCTGGTAAGAAACACTCAGGGCGTTACCGGATTCGTGGGACATGGCTCAAACCCGGTTCCTCTTACTCTTGAAGAAGTAAGAAGAATGGGCATTGAGAAGATCTACATCGATCTGGACATTCACGTTGGAGATACGATCAAGGTTATCAACGGACCATTTGAGAACTTCATGGGATCTGTCGAAGAAGTTAACATGGAAAAGCAGACTTTAAGAGCCAAGGTTTCCATGTTCGGAAGAGACACACCTGTTGAACTGGATTTCGCACAGGTAGACAAGCTCGATTAAATCTGATACAGAACCAGCAAGCCTGGTTTTGCATACAATAACTGAAGAAAGGAGGAAGAGACGTGGCTAAGAAGATTGAAGGCTATATTAAACTTCAGATTCCAGCCGGTCAGGCAAATCCAGCACCACCTGTAGGACCAGCACTCGGTCAGCACGGCGTTAACATCATGGACTTCTGTAAGCAGTTCAACGCCAAGACACAGGATCAGCCGGGAATGATTATTCCAGTAGTAATCACTGTATACGCAGACCACAGTTTTTCATTCATTACAAAAACTCCACCTGCAGCAGTATTACTTAAGAAGGCAGCAGGTCTGGAAGCAGCATCAGGAGAACCTAACAAGACAAAGGTTGCTACACTGACATATGCACAGGCTGAGGAAATTGCCAAGACCAAGATGGCAGACCTTAACGCAGGAAGCCTTGAAGCAGCAACAGAAATGATCAAGGGAACTGCAAGATCAATGGGAATCGTTATTGAAGACTAAGCGAGTGGAAGACTGAGAACCGCATCCTGAAAGCGGGGAGTCGTTAACACCACAGAAAGGAATTTGAAAATGCCTAAGAGAGGTAAGAATTACAAGGCAGCTGCTGAACTGTTTGACAAGCAGGAGCTGCACGATGTAGATCAGGCTATGGACATTGTTACAAAGACAGCAAAGGCCAAGTTTGATGAAACAATTGAAGCTCATTTCAGAATGGGCCTGGACGGAAGACACGCTGATCAGCAGATCAGAGGCGCTATCGTACTTCCGCACGGAACCGGTAACACCAAGAGAGTCCTGGTATTCGCTAAGGGACCTAAGGCAACAGAAGCTGAAGAAGCCGGCGCAGATTTCGTAGGAGCTGAAGAACTGGCAACAAAGATCCAGAAAGAAGGATGGTTCGAGTTTGACGCAGTTATCGCTACTCCTGACATGATGAGCGTTGTCGGCAGACTCGGTAAGGTTCTGGGACCTAAGGGCCTCATGCCAAACCCTAAGTCAGGCACAGTTACAATGGACGTTGCAAAGGCAATCGCAGAAACTAAGGCCGGCAAGGTTGAATACCGTCTGGACAAGACAAACATCGTTCACTGCCCGATTGGTAAAGCATCATTCGGAGCTGAAAAACTTCAGGAAAACTTTAACGCACTGGCAGCAGCAATCATCAAGGCTAAGCCGGCAGCAGCAAAGGGACAGTACATTAAGAGCGCAGTAGTTGCAGCTACAATGGGCCCTGGAGTAAAGATTAATCCTCAGAAGATCGGTTAATCAGAAAACGGAATTTGAATACGAACAAACCGTAGACAGTGAGGGCATGAAAATGCTTAAAAGTCCACCTCACCGAGGTACAATGTAAATATACATGCCTCGCTACGTTGGAAAATGAAGCGGGGCTTTTTACGGCGTACACCAAAATCTATGAAAGGAGAATACGCTAAATGGCAGAAATGAAAAAAGCTTTCATCGAGAAGCAGGCTATTATAGACGAAATCAAAGACAAGTTCGAAAGAGCTGAATCAGCAGTAGTTATTGACTACATGGGAATTACAGTTGCACAGGCAGATGCAATGAGAAAGAAACTCCGTGAGGCTAATGTTGATTACACAGTTTACAAGAACACTCTCGTTAAGAGAGCAATCGACGGAACTGATTTCGCAGCAATGGCAGACGTTCTTGAAGGACCAAGTGCTTTCGCATTCAGCTATGACGATGCAACAGCACCTGCAAGAGTTCTGAACGACGCTATCAAGGAATTCAAGAAGATGGAATTCAAGGGCGGCTTCGTAGAAGGTGAATATTACGATAAGGAAGCGATTGAACAGGTTGCATCAATCCCATCAAGAGAAGTACTCATCTCAAAGTTCATGGGAAGCATCCAGTCACCAATCTCAAGCTTTGCAAGAGTGGTATCACAGATTGCAGAATCAAAAGCAGAATAATTCATTAAATTAAAAAAATTATAAAGGAGAAATAAAATGGATAAGAATCAGATTATTGAAGCAATAAAAGAAATGTCAGTACTGGAACTGAACGAGCTGGTTAAGGCTTGTGAAGAAGAATTCGGCGTAAGCGCAGCAGCAGGCGTTGCAGTAGTAGCAGCAGGCGGAGACGCAGCAGGCGGAGCAGAAGAACAGTCAGAATTCACAGTTGTTCTTAAGGAAGTTGGACCTGAAAAGATCAAGGTTATCAAGGCTGTAAGAGAAATCACAGGTCTTGGACTTAAGGAAGCTAAGGAAGTAGTTGACGGAGCACCTTCAAACGTTAAGGAAGGCTGCGAAAAGGGCGAAGCAGAAGCACTGAAGGCTCAGCTGGAAGAAGTTGGCGCAGTAATCGAACTGAAATAAGTCAATTCAAAACCGAATACGAGAGGTCTCCGAAAGGAGACCTCTTTTTTTTTAACAAGGGCGTTATAGGCCGTGCTGAGTGCGCAGCTTCATCACTTCAGATACTGTTTTTTTAAGAATTGAAAAAAACACTTGACAGGTATTGACATCTTGACAAAGAAGTGCTATATTATTAAATTGCCCTGCAACTGTAGTTTGTTAAGTTTATAAGGAGTGATAATAATGCCAAATCCTATCAAATTAGGTAGAAAAGAACGAATGACCTTTTCAAAAATCAACGAAGTGGCAGAGATGCCAAATCTGATTCAGATTCAGACAGATTCGTACAAATGGTTTGTTGAAGAAGGTCTTCGTGAAGTTTTTGAGGACGTTTCACCGATTAAGGAGTATTCAGACAATCTCGTTCTCGAATTCATTGACTATTCACTTTCGGATCCTCCGAAGTACGAACAGGAGGAGTGCAAGGAGCGTGATGTTACATACGCAGCTCCTTTAAAAGTAAAGGTTCGTTTAATCAATAAGGAAAACGGCGAAGTCAAGGAAGTAAAGGACCAGGAAGTATTCATGGGAGATTTCCCTCTCATGACAGAAAAGG
>JAKSSG010000010.1 GCA_024403185.1 Clostridia bacterium | reverse complement strand
AGTGAGGAGCTGCAGGAATGTGGCTCATGATGAAATCGAATGGAACAATCTTCTGTCCGTTGAATTCTTCTTCTTCGTGGCTGAGCAGTCCTGCAGGATAAAGCTGTGAAGCGAAATCCATTCCTGCTCCTGCATACTTGAAGTATGAGTTCTTCAGTCCCTTGAATTCAGTTTCTGCATTGAATGCATACTGGAACGGTTCATCGTGGCAGTGTTCTCTGAAGATTATCGGTTCGTCCATGTATTCATACTGTCTCTTAATAGGTCTGCTGAACGGTTCAGTGTCGATGATTTTGCCGTTTTCTAATGCTACAGCAGGGTCTGACATGTCGCTCATTGCAGTAATAGGTGACCACCAGAATGGCTGGAATCTCTTAGCGTATGCACCTTCCCATACAATATTGTAAATGGAATCACATGTATCAAGATATCTCATTGTATACTTACTTGCAGCGCAGATAAGTCCGGGAGCGGAGCCTGTTCCAAACAGAGCCAGCTTGCCGATTTCCTTGAACTTAGGTCCGTAGATTTTATACATTGCCATGTAGCTCTTCCACCATTTTTCAGTTTCTTCTGAAAGTCCTTCAGGAACCGGATATTCCTTGCTCAGTTCACTTGCATCCCACATTTCATAGAGTTTGTCTGTTCCGTTGTAATCCTGATAGTTTGCCTTAACAGCCAGTGCTGCGTCCAGAACTATAGGATTGAATGTAAGTGCCAGTGCGTTCAGAATAAGGTCGCAGCCTTCTGCTGCTGCAATAATGCTGTTTACATCAAAAGCGTCAACCTGCACGCCCTTAGCCTTATCAAGTTCTTCAACGAGGGCATTAACTGCCTTCATGTTGTAATCTGCTACTACTATTTCACTTACGCCGGGATCCTTGTCCAGTCTCTTAGCTGCTGCGCTTCCCTGTGCGCCAAGTCCTAATACTAAAACTTTTTTCATGTGACCTCCTATATATTTTTAATATTCACATCTAATGTTATGTCAAGTTCTGCTGCATATTCAAAGAACTTATCTACCTGTCCGTCAGTCAGCATGTCTGATGAAATTACTCCGGCCTGATCTCCGAAATCTTCATTGATGAACATCTTTGAATAGAGATATCCGCTCTGTCCTGTCAGATACATTTCACCTGTCATCTTGGCTCTTTCGAAGGATTCAACGAATCCCGGAGCGCTTACATGAACTTCAGCCAGAACGTCCTTGCCGTCCTTCTTGCCGTATGATTCAATAACCATGCAGCCTGAATCCACTGCCATTCCTTCTTCAACGAATGATCTGATTTCATCTTCATACTTCGGTGCATGAGGCACGTGGCTCAGAACGAATTCAAACGGGCTGATCATCATTCCCTGAAATTCTTCCTTCTCATGCTTCAAAAGACCCGCCTCGTATAATGGCTTTGCGAAATCCATTCCTGCGCCTGCATACTTGAAGTACGCATTCTTACAGCCCTTGAAGTATGTATCTGCATTAAATCCATAATGCAAAGGCTCATCATGACAGTGTTCTCTGAAAGTTATTTCTTCTTCCATGTAGTCATACTGTCTCTTAAGATCTCTTCCAAAAGCAGGTGTGTTTATGAACTTGCCACCTTCGAATGCGATTGCCATGTCACTCATGTCATTGAGTGCTGTTACAGGTGACCACCAGAACGGCTGGAATCTTTTAGCGATTGCTCCTTCCCAGACGAAATTGTAAATAGTGTCGCAAGTGTCAAGATATCTCATTGAATGTCTTGTTGCCGCACAGATAAGTCCCGGTGCGGAGCCTGTTCCGAAGATTGCAAGCTTACCGATTTTCTCGAATCTCGGTCCGTATATCTTGTACATTGCGTTAAGGCTTCTCCACCACTTTGTAGCAGCAGGATCTTCAAATTCAGGTTCGCTGCCTGGATCATAGAATTCACTATCGATCCACATCTGATCAAGTGAAATTGTTCCGGCATAATCCTGATAGTCAGCCTTAACTGCGAGTGTCGCTTCCAGAACATTCTCTGTACATTCCAGAGGAAGTGCATTGATTACGAGATCAACACCTTCTGCAGCTGCTATGATGCTGTTTACATCATGTGCATCAACCTGCATACCTTTAGCTTTTGTAAGCTCTTCAACAATTGTATTTACAGCATTAATGTCATAGTCTGCACATACTATTTCGCTTACAGTTGCTTCTTCATCAAGTCTCTTTGCTGCTGCACTGCCCTGTGCACCAACACCCAGTACTAATACTTTTTTCATTTTTTCACCTCAAATCTTTTGTATTGTACTTTTAAATTTACTCTTTTATTTTACCTTTTTTCCCTTCAAAGTACACCCTGTCTGGCTTAAATTTTCCCAGTTTTTCTGCCGGATATGTGAAAATGTCCTCTTTAAGCACTACGAAGTTGGCAATCTTCCCTGCTTCGATTGATCCCATAATGTGATCAAGGCGCATTCTTTCTGCGTTTACAGCCGTGTATCCGTGAATCAGCTGCTCAATTGTAAACTTGGCGCTTGCAGGAGGATGCATGCTGCCCGGATATCTTTCAGGGTTAAGTGGAACTTCAGGATCCACTCTTGTCATGCCTATCTGCATTCCGACATAAGGATTAGCACGCCAGCTTTCTGTATAGTTGAATACATCGCTTGAGAATCCAACTTTTACCCCCGCTTCAATGAGCTTTCTGTGGTCAAACATTGTGGCCCACTTGTCGTATCCGAAGAAAAGCTGTACTCCTTCGTCTGAATATCCTCCTGCCCAGTGTGGTGTGGCATCAATATATATACCCAGCTTCGCAGGTCTTGCCACATCATCAGGATGTATCAGTTCGCAGTGCGCCATGGTTACCTTGATTTGCCATGCATCCCCGCAGATTGCCTTTGCGGCTTCCACTGCATCACAGACTCTTCTGAAGGAACCGTCGCATACTGTGTGAATGTGCATATCAAGTCCCTCTTTGTTAAGACGAACCAGAACCTCTGTCAGCTCCTCTGTGGTGGCAAAGGCCTCCCCGTGATATGTTCCCGTAGGATCGTTAAGAAGAGGATCCACACTGAAGCTGTCTCCGTGATCGTTAACTCCGTCAATGAAGAACTTCACAACTCTTATTTTAATATGATCAGTGGTATACTTCTCCTGCCAGTCACGAAGTGTTGCTATTGTTTCTTCCAGCTCACCGATTTCCTCAAGACATACGGAGCCCTCATAGAACATTCCAAACTTTCCTGCCTTGTCCATTTCATATATAACCTGCAGGCTCTCTTCCCCTTCAGTGAGTCCATCCATGAGACCCATGGTACCGTTCTCCTTAAGCATATCAAAGAACGGTGTCAGCATCTCTTCCGTAGCTATGATTGGAGGTTCCCATCCGATAGCTTCATAGATCTTCAGGTCACTGAAATCCGGTGCAGATTCAAGACAGTTTCCTGTGTATTCTCCGTCTTTGTTCTTGATGAACGCTCCTTCTCCGCCCATTGGACTCGGTGCGTGAGGAATGCCGTTTTCGTCCTTCAGCATGTCAAGAGCGATGCTGTTGTACCAGCAGGCGTGATCGGAAAAGTCCTGAATTCTCGCAGGTCTGTCCGGTATTATCTCATCCAGTACTTCCTTCTGAGGGCCTTCCTCGCCGAAAGTCTCAGTGAAGTAGTTTTCGCAATAGAAATAAGGATTTGTTTCCTTCGGAAATTCCTCTGCCGCCTGTTTTATGTAAGCCAGGAGTTCATCCTTATCGTAGGTCCTCGGAATTCTGGCATGCCAGAATGTTTTGGCTACCGTGCCGGGGTGTGTGTGCCCGTCAATGAGCCCCGGAATTACAACCTTGCCTCCAAGGTCAACGGTTTCGTCTGCTTTTGCAAAAGCAAGACTCCCTGCTTCATCACCAACATATGCAAACTTGTCATCTTCTGTTATGAATGCTTCAGCCCATGGCTGCGCAGGATTTTCTGTGTAAATTCTGCCGTTTGTGTATAGTATTCTTTTAGTCATTGTAAGTAGTCTCTCCGTTCATTATTGTCTCACAGACCTTTGTCATGTAAACTTCTTCAACAGGCAGTTCAAAAATGTTTCTGTCCAGAATCACCATGTCTGCATATTTGCCGACTTCAATGGATCCGATTTTGTCCTCCATGCGCATCTGGTATGCATTGCTCATGGTATATGCTGTAATAACATCATCCATTGACAGTTTCTCTGATTCAGGTTCCAGTTCAAATGTTCCCGGATAAATATCGTCTCTGTACATTTTTCTTGTACAGCCCATCTGAAGTCCCTTGACAGGTTCGCTTCCGAAATCGTCAACAGGATAGTCGGAACCGGCTCCGATGCGGCCGCCCTTATTCAGTACTGTTTTCATTTCGTACATTGGCGGAAGCTCAGGTGAAAGCACTCCTGCAGCTGCTTCAAATGCTGCATGCCATACAAATGTTGTGTTGGCCAGAATGCCCAGCTTTCCGAATTTCTCTGCATCGCCTTTGAACAGATATGTTGAGTGTGAATTTACAATTCTTGTTTCATCATGTCCCGCCTCACGAATAGCCTCGGTCATTTTAACAAGTCCATGTGATGCCATGTCGCCGATGCAGTGTATGTTTATGTCAAATCCTGCTTCTGCAGCCTTAAGTCCGGCCTCAATAAGTTCATCATCGCTGAAGAATGTTTCCGGAGCAGTTCCTGTAATAAGATATGGCTCTGAGATTGCTGCAGTCATATCCTCCAGAGTTCCGTCCTGGAACATTTTAACGAAGGTGAATCTGCACATGTCATTATTGATTTTGCTGTTCAGATCTTTTGTAACTGCGATTCCTTCGTCAATTTCGCCGATGCTGTTTACCATTACTCCGCAGCCGTTGAATCTCTGCTTCAGACCCTTATTCTGCACAAGTTCTATGAGACCGCTTCGCATGTAGTCTGTCATTCCTCCGAAGCCACCCATGTCGCATATGGATGTTACACCGCATGCAGCGTAATCTTCAGATATTTCCGTGAGTGCGCTGTTTATTTCGTCTGTATCAATGACCTCGATCCTGCTTGTTACCATGCTTGCAGCCATGGTCTCGAGAAGATATCCTGTCGGGTTGCCCTCTTCATCTCTTGCGAAGAAGCTGCGTCCCGGAAGAGGATCCGGCGTTTCCGCCGTAATTCCTGCCTTTGCAAGGGCTGCCGAATTGCACCAGCACACGTGGCCGCTTGTTCCATAGAGAAAAATCGGCTTGTCAGGGCAGACTCTGTCAAGCATGAATCTGTCCGGCATTGTTTCGTTCTCTACGAACCAAACTTCTTCGAAGCCTTTGCCTGAGTAGTACTCCTTGTCAGGATGCTCACTGATGTATCCGCTTATTTCCTCGAGCATTTCATCAAGGGTAAACAGCCCGTTAAGAAGAATTCCCGACTTGAAGAATGCGCCCATTACAGGGTGGCAGTGTCCGTCAATAAATCCCGGAAGCAGAAGCTTTCCTGCCAGATCCCTGATCTCTGCGTCTTTACCGTCGATGAATTCCTCCGCGCCTTTATTGTCGCCAACATAGACGATGCGCGGGCCGTCTGTTACAACGGCCTCCGCCCAGTCGCGATTTTTATTTACGGTATATACTTTACCGTTAATATAAGCTTTTATCATGTTGTTCCTTTCTAAATCAGGTGCTTGAACTGTTCAAGGTCAATTTCCTTGCCGGCCTTTCTGTCCTCAATAGCTGCCTGAACCTTATCAAATTCAGTCTTTGAAAGGTTGTACTGAGCCAGGAATACCATGCTGAGGAATACGAATACGGCAGGAACGATTGTAACCATTGACCATACGCCCTTGGCAGCTAATTCAGTTACTGCAGCTGCTTCTGTGTATCCGAAAAGCTGAAGTCCCCAGCCAAGGAACAGTGCTGCAATTGCACTTCCTACTGTCTGAGCCAGATAGTTGAGAGCCAGCATTCCGCCTTCCTTCTGTTCGCCTGTTGCCAGAGTGTATACGTCGCAGCAGTCGTAGAGCAGTGAGTACATGAGTGAATAGAATGCACATGAACCAAGTGCAACAACGCCGCTGAAAAGTACGAATGAAATGAATGTAATGTCCATTACCATGCCAAGAGCGAACCATACTACTGATGAAACTCCGTATGCTCCGATGAATATCATCATTGCCTTTTTCTTGTCCCACTTGTTGGCAATACCGAATACGATAGGAACTGTAGCAAGAGCAATAAGAGTATTAAGAGTCCAGAACAGTGACTGCTGAGCTTCGCTCATTCCGCAGAAGCTTGTCATTGCATATACTGTTCCGTTGTTCATCATGATATAGCCGACACAGAAGATAACTGTGAAGATAATCATCTTTCTGTAGATTTTGATTTTGAAGAATCCTGCGTAGTCCTTGATCAGTTTCACGAAGCTGAATCTTTCGCCTCTGATTTTTTCGATTTCTTCTTCTGTGTATGCAGGCGGTTCTTCAGATGTTGACAGGTAGCACCAGATTGCACATCCTGCCATGATCAGTCCCAGAACAACAACTGCAAAGAACCAGCTCAGTGCATAGTCTACGCCGCCGCTTGAGAAAATGCCGACCATTCCGATAGTTCCCGATGCAACAATGAGAGTGAACGGGAATGCGGAGTATGCAACAATACTTCTCAGTGTATTTCTTTCCTTGTAGTCCTTAGTCATTTCTGCACCAAGTGCTGACCATACGCTTGTAAATGATGCGTAGCATGTGTAGAAAAGAATTGCCAGTACTGTGTAATATGCAACCTTGAATCCCAGTGATCCGCCTACAGGGAAGAACAGGAACATGGTAACAATTGCAAATGGAATTGCAACCTTGATCATCATAGGTCTTCTTCTGCCCTTAGGGTTCAGTGAATTGTCTGAGATGTAAGCTACTACCGGGCCGGAAATCGTCTGGCAGATAATAGCTATAAAGGATATTGTTCCTGCAATGCCTGCAGGGATCCCTACTGCGTCAGTAAGGAAGAACATGAAATACGTACCGAACAGATAGTAAGGTATGGTATCACATGAGCCGCCAACGCCGTAACCTATCTTGGTTTTCATTGGCACTTTCTTTTTCTTTAATGTGTCTTCCATTTCAACCTCCAAAAATCAGATAATAATATAAATAATTTCAATGACTTACTGTCTGTATATGATATCTCCTTCAGAGATGAGCATATCTACTTCTATGCCTGCATATTCGTCAGGGTCAGTTTCAAATAAATCCCCGGTGAGAACTACAAGATCGGCCATCTTTCCCTCTTCAAGAGTTCCTGTGATTTCCTCAAGACCCAGGGAATATGCACCGCCCTCTGTAACGCTGTTCAGCATTACGTCAAAGGATACTCTTTCTTCCGGTCTGAACAGTGTCTCTGTATCATCACCCGGCATTTCCGCATACACTCTCTGCATGCCTGTCTTCATTGCAAACAGTGAGCTCGGCCACGGTGTAATAGGATAATCGCTGCCTGAAGCTATTACTATTCCCTCGTCCGCAAATGATTTCATCGGATACTGAGTCTTCTGTCTTTCTTCGCCCAGAAGCGGTATCTCGTTGCTGTATGTGTATACCTGGTCTGTGAAGAACCAGTACGGATTTGAAGCAAAAACTCCACCGAGAACTGCAAATCTCTTTATGTCCTCTTTATCTGCAAGCTGTGCATGGGCAATAACCGGTCTTCTTTCTTTTACTCCGTTGGCTTCAGCCACCTTCTCCATAACATCGACTACCTGCTGGAATGCCCTGTCTCCGATTACATGGAAATGCACATCGTATCCGGCTTTATCAAGTGCCTGACATGCGCCGAAAAGCTGTTCATCTGTCCACAGATGCGCACCGAAAAAGCCTTCCTCGTCAGCATATGCTTCCTTGAGCCATGCAGTTCTTCCTTCTAGAACTCCGTCGACAAATATCTTGGCATATCTGCCTGTAACCAGTCTGTTTCTGACTGTCATGTCGGCCTTGCCAAGTGCCGCAACATCCTCTTCACAGGATGCAGGTTCAACATGAAAAGCAAGTTCTGTTTTGATAAGAAGCTTCCCCTCATCAGCCAGTTCTTCGTATGCCTTGTGAAGATTACTGTCTTTCTTTATGAGCATTTCGGTGAGAAGTGTGTACCCGTAAATCAGCATATCCTGCTGATATGTCATTATTGATTCCTTATATTCCTCAACTGTAAAATCAGGAACAATTGCGTTGATCAGTCCCTGCGCCTCATCCATGAAAGCACCGGACGGATTGCCCTCTTCATCCCTCGCTATGTGACCGCCCGGAGGATCAGGTGTGTCTGCCGTTATACCTGCAAGCTCTATTGCTTTTGTATTGGCCCATATTGTGTGACATTCTTTTGATGAAATGGCTGCAGGTACATCCCCTGTTATTTCATCAAGAACTTTCCTGTCAGGACTTCCGTTTTCGAAGAAAGGTGAAGGCCATCCTGTTCCCTTGTAGAAATCCAGATCAGGATGTTCATTAACATATTTTCTTATGTCTTCGATGCATTCTTCTGCGGATTCCACATCATCGCTGATGGCAAGATGACATTCCTCACTTACGGACTTCATTCCCCCGTGAGCGTGACAGTCGCAGAATCCCGGAATCACGGTTTTACCTTCCAGATTTATTTCCTCAAGCTCTCCGGAAACAGTCTCTATTGCCTTTGCATCTTCTTCACTTCCCGCAAAAGCAATCCTTCCGTCTTCTATAAGAACAGTCTCGCAGAATTCTCTGCCCGTCCATATCTTCCCGTTAAATAGTTTCTTCATGATACTGCCCTCCCGAAAAAAGGTGACAAAATGACAGGTATTTTGTCATCTTTCTGACATTATTTCATTTATATTATACTAATTTGAATTTTCGCATTCTATGGTTATTCTTGTTATGTTTTTATATAATATATCGCAAAATTGACTATTGATAATGTAAATGTTATTATTGTTTCATGAATATCAGAGAACATGTGATAAATTACAAAAAAGGCGTGCCCTTCGAGGCGTCAGTATGCGCTATTACAAGAGAAGAACCTCATTTTCACAGCGCTTCCGCAGAGTTTGTACTGTGTCTGAAGGGTTCTGTTACGGTATGTGCCGGAAATCTTCAGGCTGTTCTGAAACAGGGTGAAATCCTTTCCATGGACTTCAGAGATGTTCACTATCTCTATTCCGATGAGCCTAATCTTGTTCTGATCTTTCACCTGGAATTAAGGAATCTTCCCGTTCCCTGGGAAAGCATTCAGTGCATGTTTCTGTCCTGTGACAGCATGAACGTGAATCCTCACCAGAAAGAACATCTCAATTATGTTATTTCAACAATTCTGAGTCTTTCAAGGTTCTACATGAAATACGACCCGGCGGATGATCTGCCACCGGGCTTTGATAACGCAGTGAAACAGTTTACCGAGACACTTTATTATCATTTTAATGCCTTTGCGGTACATAAGCCCGACAACTACGTAAATGAAGAGCTGAGCACCAGATTTCATAATATTATCAGATACTGCTTCGACCATTCGAAGGAAAAAATCTCAGCTGCCCAGCTTGCGGAACAGGAGCATATTTCCCGTACCTATCTTTCCCAGTTCATGAGCAGCCTTGACTGGGCCAATACTTTCAAGGACATAGTCAATTACATTCGCTGCTACGAGGCGGAGCAATATCTCCTGCTTACAGATAAGACAAATCTTGAGATATGCTACGAATGCGGTTTTTCAGACCCCAAGTATTACTATTCGGCTTTCAGAAAAATATGGGGCTGTACTCCAAGTGAACACAGAAACAGAGTCCGCAAATACATGGAACATGAAAAGAAGATCAAGTACCTGAGTACCCGATCTTCTCTTGCTCGACTTAATGCTTTTTCTGCCGAATGGCACATGAATCAGACTTTCGAAAGATGACAAAGGGACGGGTAATTTGTCATCTTTTTATATTCCTGCCACATAGGCCGGTGAGCAGTAACTTGCAAAGGCAAGAAGTTCCCGCTGTTCTTTCTTCTGATCCTGTACCATTTTCATGATTCCGTCATTACCGAATATCATTGTGTCTCTTGTTTCCGGTCCGTATCCGGTCCACTGGACTTTGTCAGTGCTCGGATCTCCCGTTCTTGCAAAGTTTGTCCAGGCGCTGCACATGCCGTCTGCCAGATCTTTATCTATCTCGCCGGCAAACTGTGTTGCTTCCAGGTTGTGCAATGCGTAAGCCACTTCAACAGCATGGCAGGCTCCAAGCCAGTCGTAAAGGGTTGATCTCTTTTCGAAGAGATACATGTATGTTCTGCCGCCGCCAAGTGCGTGCCTGTAAGCAAATTCTACTGAAGGTATGCGGAATGCCACTTCGTTCTGAAGTTCCGTGTCCTTCCATACCTGCTCATCATCCATGCCTGCCATGAATTTATCAATTGCAGCCTTCTCCTCATCGCTTACGAAATCATATAATGCTTTTGACTGCCATCCGATAAACTGTTCATACATGGCAAGGTCCTGCTCTATTATTTCCGCCTGTTTTTCTTCCGGCAGACCGGTAATGTCCACGTCATTCATCAAAGTAACCCAGTAACGCCATTCATCGGCTACAGTGCCTATTATAAGATCTACATCTTTAGCTTTGCCTTTTTCCAACGCCTCATATGGATTTTCAGGGATAGGACTTCTGCCGCCGCGAAGAGGCATTGTGTATGTGTCGTTGAGACACAAGCCGGTTTCTTCATCTATTTCTGTATAAGCCTCAAAGAGTTTATCTGCCGGCATTGCCACAAGTTCATCCATGTTCTTTGCGCCCGTTTTGGCAGCAAGACACTGGGCCATGCTGATTCCTTTTTCTCTCTCTGCTGTCAGGTCCTCTTCGGTATATGTAAGGTTAATTGTTCCGCTGTGTGCTATTACACGCTTGAACAGTCCTTCTGTGCCATCGGCAACAAGAAGTGAGGATACAAGTGTTCCTCCTGCCGATTCGCCGAAAATAGTAATGTTATCAGGATCACCGCCGAAGCTGTCGGCATTTTCCTTCACCCACTTCAGCGACTGTATCAGGTCAAGAAGTGCCAGATACGGTCCTTCCGGGTAATCTTCGCCGCCTGGTATTCCGCTAAGGTCCATGAATCCCATCATTCCGATTCTGTAGTTTGTGGATATCATGACTATATCCTTGTGTTCACGCACAAGAAATTCTCCGCTATAGAGGGGATCTGCCGATCCTCCGAATGTAAATCCCCCGCCGTGAATGTAGAACATTATCGGCTTTTTCTTTGTTTCGAAATCAGCTGTCCATATGTTCAGGGTCAGACAGTCTTCACTCTTTCTGTTCTGACTTGCCATTTCGGAATAACATTCGTACTGAAGTCCCGAAGCTCCGAACTCGATTGCTTCAAACAGCTCATCGCTGTCTTCAGGCGGCTGCGGCGGTCTCCATCTCAGATTGCCAACAGGAGGTTTCGCGAAAGGTATCCCCTTGAAAATGAGAACACCGTTCTTTTCTTCTCCGGCAAATCTTCCGTTTCTGCATTTCAATATAGGTCTTGTAGTATTACTCATTGTTATTGTCCCTTTCCGGTTCATGTACAAAAAGATGACAAAGTACCTGTCCCTCTGTCATCTTTTTGTGATTTATGCTTTGAATACGGTTTCACCTCTCATTACAGTTTCCAGTACTTTGATGCTGTACAGTTCTGTAGCAGGTGTTGCTTCGAGATCATGGTCAATGAGAACCAGTTCTGCTGATTTTCCCACTTCAATTGAACCTGTTACATCGTCAAGATGCCACTGGTATGCTGTATTGATTGTGAATGCCTGAATTGCCTGCTTCAGATTGATGCGGTCAAATTCGTTGTAGCATTTCATGCCCTGTGAAATCTCATAGAGAGGATCAATCGGCGTCTCACGTCTTGTCATTGCAATCTGCATCCCCTGGAACGGTTTGATTGGTGTTACAGGGAAGTCGGAACCGAATGCACATCTTACACCTGCATCCATGAAGCTTCCGCACATATATGAATATACGCAGCGTTCTTTACCCCAAGGCATTATATCTCCCGGGAACGCGTCAAGACATCCGCTCATCCAGTAAGGCTGAATGCTGCCGATTATTCCGTTGTCTCCCATTCTCTTCCTGTCTTCAGGTGTTACGAAGGAGCAGTGTGCAAGAGCATCTCGCATATCTCTACCGTCATTATATTTCTGTGCATTAAGAATGCAGTCGATTGTTGCCTGTGCACCATAGTCCCCCATTGCATGAACGTGAATGTTATGGCCGTCTTTTCTGACAGTTTCCATGGATTTCATGAGATTGTCATAATCCCAGAGAAGTTCAGACTTGTATCCCACAGGCACTTCGCTTTCAATACAGAATTCCTCTGTATAAGGTTCCAGCATTGCCGGATTACCGTCTACAAAGTACTTGATTGTATCTACCTTGAATTTGTCAGGAACGTCATACTGACCCCACTTGGCATTTGCTTCAGCATATACCTCTTCCCATGTTTCGTCATATATGGTAAGAACTCCATTAATACGCGCCTTAAGGCTTCCGTCCTCTGCCATTTCTTTTATACATTCATAGGTTGTTTTATCATTCAACATATCTGCACCAAGAGTTGTTCCCTGTTCAAAGAGAACCTCCTGACATTTCATCATTGAATCCTTATACTGTTCCTTGGAAAACGCATAATTCGGAATGCTTTCACATATAGGTCCCATGATAACAGGTTCCTGAATGTATCCGTCAGGATAACCGTCTTCTTCCCTTCTGATAATTCCGTCTTCCGGTTCAGGGGTATCGGCAGACAATCCTGCCGCTTCTATTGCCTTTGTATTAATAACCATTACATGGCCACAGTATGATGTCATTATTACAGGACGGTTAGGAACAACAGCGTCCAGATCGTGACGCGTAAATGGTCTTGAAATTCCCTGAAGGCTTCCCATGAACCAGAATCTGTCCCATCCGATACCCTGAATGACTTTATTGTCAGGGTGAGAATCCGCGAAATCCTTAAGTATTGTCTGAATCTTTTTCACCACATCATCAGGTGTGTCGTTTTCAGGATCCGCAATTCCACTTACGTCTGCAACAGC
Organism: Clostridia bacterium; assembly: GCA_024403185.1. Classification (GTDB taxonomy): domain Bacteria; phylum Bacillota; class Clostridia; order Peptostreptococcales; family Anaerovoracaceae; genus Lentihominibacter. The sequence continues at coordinate 27,967 of JAKSSG010000010.1, read as the reverse complement.
ATATTTCTTGGCTGACCATCCGAAGTGCATGTGGGCATCTCCGAATCCCGGTAGAATTGTGTTTCCGCCACAGTCGGTTACCTGTGTGTTTTCATCAATGTATTCTGCTGCGCCTTCATCTGTTCCCACGTAAACGATTTTACCATCTGAAACAGCAACTGACTGGGCGTGGATTTCCTCCCCGCCCAGAGTTACTGAATATACTTTTGCATTTTTAAATACTCGATCTGCTGTCTTCATTACTTCTCCTCTTCCTGTATTTCTCCAACTGCTTCCTCTTCAGGTATTCCTTCAGGTATTGCTTCTGTTGTTGCTTCTGTTATTTCTTCTGTTATTTCTTCTGTTACTGCTTCAGCCTGGGGTGCGTCAGGTACAGCGTCTAAATCCATTTCAGGTTTGAGCTTGAAGCCCTTTGTTCCTATGAGGAGCAGAACGAATCCCAATGCCAGCCATCCGAAGCCCACTATCATTGCAAGCTTGCCCAGATTTGCCCAGAGGAACATGTTTACTGCTATTGAGAAGAACGGGAGTACAATATAACTCCATACAGATTTTACACCTCTCCTCTTATCTCTGATCCAGAATGCAATAAATACTCCGGCATTTGTCACTGCAAATGAAAGGAGACATCCGAAACTTACAAGTTCTGCAAGCTTAACAAGATTTCCTACAAAGAGAATTGCAACCAGTGAAATAGCACCGCACAGAAGAACGTTTCTTGATGCTGTTCCGAACTTAGGATGAACATATGCAAAGAACTTCTTTGGCAGGTATCCGCTTTCTGCCATTACTCTGAAGATGTTCGATATTGCAATTACTGCTGTTACCGAGCAGCCTATGCTGCAGAGTGTATTGAGAGGAACAAATATTGCATTAAACCAGTCGGCACCGAGATGTGCGTTGAATTCATATATTGCTGTGTCAGGGTCATTAACGAGTCCATCCTTATACATCCATGCACAGTTCATGAGGTAACCGACAATTACGAAGCTGATTACTGTGTAGATACATACAATCCACACAGCCCTAGGAACTGTCTTTGCCGGATTATGGGCCTGGTCAGCCATTGTTGTAACTGCGTCATATCCTACAAAGAGTGTGCAGAGAACTGCAACACATGTGAGGAATCCCTGATAGTTAAACAGTTCAGTATTGACCATTGCCTGTGCTGAAAAGAATGTTCCCGATGATCCCGGTGCATCTCCTGCTATTGCCTTGCACATTATTACAATGGTTACACCAAGCAGTATTACAGGTGTTCCTACGCATATTGCATTGAACACTGTAGCTGTCTTGATTCCCACGTAACATAAAACAGTGATAATAATTACTGTAATTACGATTCCAAGCCATGCAGGCATTGAAGGCACTGCTGCGTTCATGTATATTCCTGAAGACAGTGCGCATGTAACACCCAGGAACAGATAGTCCAGTATGAGTATCCATCCTACAAGGAATCCGATTTTGTATCCCATTGTCTTGCTGGCATATGTGTATACCGATCCGCCCTTAGGATATTTCTGACTCATCTTCACGTATGACATTGCCGTTGGGATCATTACTAAGCCGGCAACAAGCAATGCCAGAGGGAATGCGCCTCCTGAAATCTGGTTTGCAACGCCATAGTACATGAGAATGCACCCGGGACAAAGGTAGGCAAGTCCGTTGATTACAAGTCCCGCAGTACCGATTTTCTTTTTCTCCAGTGTTGGAGCGTTTCCGGAATTCATAACATTTCTCCTTTCTGCTGTATATTTTCATATTATTCTGCTATCTTATGCCTATATTATATAAATTCCTGCGCGCTATATCTATGGTTGATATTGTTGCAAATACATCAAAATAATCGCAAAATTGACTATATGACATGACAGTCATACTATCTGCCCGGCCTACCTAAAAAAGATGTGAATACTTTGGGTATCCACATCTCTTATTATTGTTCTATATGCTTTTGTACATGATAATCTTATTTATCTGAAGCCCATATGCCCCATTCGCCGGTTCCATGCCAGGTTGTAGGGTCAGACTTCTTACCTACTGTCAGAAGAACTGCACCTACAACGGCACCGATTATGCCGCCGATTCTGCCGACCTTCAGCATGAGAGCGAAGTTACTTATAAGTCCGCTTCCGTAAGTATCCAGATAATACTCAGGTCCCCATGAGCCTTCATACCACTGGAGGAAGAATGTTCCTATAAATGCGTAGATACCGAATGCCAGGAAGAATGCTCCGAATCTCTGCAGGTCTCCCTGTGCAAGCTTTGTCTTAGGGTTCAGAGGATATTTCTCTGCGTCTACCTTGTAGAGTCCCTTGTATATCCACTTGATTATTACATATGCAAATACTGCAGAGCAGATTGAACAGAATCCCAGCAGGAAGTATTCAGTTCCGTTAACCAGCAGTGCTATGATTGCAATCGGCATTGGAATAATTGCGAACGCTTTTGCAAGTACAGGGTTCTTGATGTACCAGCAGTCACGTTCCTCTACAGGGAATTCCTTTCTTGCCTTCAGCAGGCAGAGTCCCAGAATAACGTATACCATCAGTGCCAGAGGTCCCATCATGATAAGGATTGTTGAGAAATCAAACTGGCAGAGAATTGCCGTACATACTGACAGCAGCAGTATTGACAGAACAGGAAGTCCCTTCTTGTTTGTCATAACCAGGAATTTCGGTGCCAGATGGTCATCTGCCATAACGAAGAATCCTCTTGAACCTTCTGCAACGTATGCATTGTATATTGCTGCCTGTGACAGGATTGCGATTACCAGGAATCCAACTCCCCAGCCATAGCCGAGGCACTGTCCCAGAACGTCGCCGTATCCCATTCCGTCAGTTCCCCACTCTTCCCAGCTGCCTATTGATACAAGACCTGCAACTGTAGGGAGAATATATGACAGGGCGATTATCGGCATTACAATCTTGAATCCCTTAGGAATAACTCCCGGATCCTTCAGTTCGCCGGCCATGTTGGAAATACATTCATATCCGCAGTACATCCATACAACAATCATGATGCTGCCGCCAAGGCTGTCAACGATTGACTGTCCTTCAGGAACTACCGGTGTAACAGGGCTGTATTCCCAGTTAGCAAAACCTACAACAGTTACAAATGCAAAAGCAATAAGGATTGCAACTGCGAGAACTGTATTGATCCAGCTTGCTTCCTTCAGACCTATCATGTTGATAATCATGAAGAGTGCTATGATTCCAAGTCTTGTTACAAGGCTGATTGTCGGATCTGTAAGAGCCGGAATAAATGTTGATGCATAGTCTGTAATGAGAACTACGTAGGCTGAAATACCAAGATAAATTGATACTGTTCCCCACCAGCTCATTGAGAATCCCCAGAATTCTCCCAGAGTTTCCTTGGCCCATACGTATATTCCGCCTTCTCCAGGCATCAGTGCACTAAGCTCTGAACATACTCTTGAAATCGGATGTGCCCATATGATTGCAAATACAATGAGCATTATTATTGTCAGTCCCGGACCGCTGAGCGGAATCATGTCTTCAATTCCGAAAGCTCCAGCAGCTACGAGACAGTAAAGCATGAATGCAACCTGAATAGGTTTCATTTCAACTTTCGTCATGCCCGCAACACCACCGTGTGTGCCGGCATTAATGTTTTTTTCTTCCATGGTCCTCTCCTTTATTATGATAGATAATCACATATTACATGATAAGTTATAAATACCGCTATTTAAAGTCGAATCATCCCCTGAATTCAGGATCGTCCAGTCCTTTCCATCCGAAACGGATGATTGATACGATTACTGAACCCAGGATTACACATTCTGTCAGCATGCCTCCATACGCGCCCTCCATGAAGTCATAAAAGAGCCATGCAGGTGATACGCAGACAAGTTCTGATAATCTTATGAGTTTGGCACTGTTTGTAAAGAAAGCCAAAGTGCTGACTGCATATGCAACAAACGGAATAATATCCATTGGACCTGTCCATGTAACGAACATGTATCATTTTTTCTGATTATTTTTTCCTTACAGGAACCTGACATTCGTTAGCGTATTCATCAGGATTTTCTCGATCCCACGGACCGTGGATTGCACTGACCCTGCCCGGACCTGCTATCTCATAGCCGTTAGCTTCTATCCAGTCATATACTCTGGCGAAGCCATCGCCTACTGAATCGAATCTGCCCACATGATAGAGAACGGCAGCTTCGATCTCAGGCACCTGCTCAAAAGCATAGGCGCCGTCTGCATTGTCCTTTCCCATTACATCGACCATGTCGCGATAGACAATGTGAACTGTTCCGTCAGGGTTTTCAGGATAAGGATATTCGAAATAATTGTAATCCTCTCCATCTTCAGGAACGTGTACGTCAGGATTCTCATCTTCCATGAGATACTGCAGGTCGTAGAGAATGTTCCTGTCCGTTTCAGGATCAAAGAAATCGTCTACTCCCTTAACATCATATTCTGCCCTGTACACAACGTGTGCCGGGATTGTTCTTATTTCAACTTCTGCCATAATGTCACCTCTTCTACTCTGCTTCTCCGGTGCTGCTTCCCCGGCCGCTATTGCTTCTTCATTTCCGAAATAATGTGTCTCTCTTCGCCTTCGAAATATGTACATTCAGGATCAATGTCACTGAAGTTCTCAGGATGCTCGTGAGCTGCCTCGAAAATATCCTCGTTGAATACTATGAAATTTGCAAGCTTGCCCGGTTCCAGGGAACCCATTATATCATCAAGACGCATTCTTTCAGCATTGATTACTGTATAACCGTGAATCAGCTGTTCTATTGACAGTCTGCCTTCAAGAGGCGGACGAACGCTGCCCGGATATTTCTCTGGATCAAGAGGAACCCACGGGTCAACTCTTGTCATTGCTACCTGCATGCCTATCATCGGATTTGCACGTGTTGCTTCCTGGTAGCTGAATACGTCGCTTGAGAATCCAACCTTGCCGCCATCCTCAATAACCTTGTGGAAGGCATGCATTGTTTCCCATCGCTCCTGCCCCAGATATACTGCTGACTGCTCGCCGAAATATCCGCCTGCCCAGTGAGTTGAATAATCAATGTATATTCCAAGTTCTCTTACACGTTTTATGTCATCCGGATGGATGATTTCACAATGAGCAAGAGTAACCTTGATGCACCAGTCGCTTCCGCATATTTTCTGTGCCTCTTCAACTGCATCGCACATGAGTCTGAAAGCGCCGTCACAGATTGTATGAACGTGGAAATCTATTTTCTCCTTATTCAGGCGAACCATTACATCGCGCATTTCCTCCATTGTAGCAAATGCTTCCCCGTAGTATGTTCCTGTCAGGTCATTATGGAATGGCTCTGTACTCAGACAGTCACCCATTTCATTTGTTCCATCAATGAAGAATTTTATTACATTGCATCGTATATGATCTGTTGTAAACTTCTTCTGCCATTCTCTTACTCTCGCAATTGACTCTTCCAGATCCTCAACCTCACTGAGAATACTGGATGCCTCATAGTACATGCCCAGCTTTCCTGCCTTGTCAAGATCATATACATACTGGAAGTTTTCATCGCTTTCGGTGATTCCGTCCATCATGCACATGATTCCGTACTGTCTGAAATAATCAAATAGCGGCTTTGACATTTCGTCGTTCATTGTTGATTCCGGCTTCCATCCGATAGCCTCGAATATTCCTGTATCACCATCACATACAGATTCCAGACACCAGCCTGTATATTCGCCATTCTCATCCATCTTGAATTCAGACTTACCTATAGGGCTTTCGCTGTGAGGAACACCATTCTCATCCATAAGCATTTCCAGTGCTACAGTATTATAGCAGCACGCATGGTCTCCGAAATCCTGAAGTCTTGCAGGTCTGTCGCTGATAATCGCATCAATGTCCTTCCTGTTGGGACCTTCCTCCCCGAAAGTTTCTGTAAAGTAGCTTTCGTAATAGAAATAAGGCCTTTGCTCCTTCGGATACTTCTTCGCATACTCAGCTACATTCTTAAAAAGTTTATCCTTATCTTTTTCAAAAGGTGCACGAATAAACCAGTATGTTTTTGATACTGAAGCAGGATGTGTATGCCCGTCAAGAAGTCCCGGGATTACTGTCTTTCCTGCCAGATCCACTATCTCGGTCTTCTCATCTGCAAAAGCTTCAGCGCCTTCGTTTTCACCCACATAGACGAGATTCTTTCCTTCAATAACCATTGCCTCAGCCCATGGCATTTCAGGGTTTTCTGTATAGATTTTTCCGTTTATCAGTACTTTATCGGCAGACATTTTCTTCTCCTTTTTAATGCAAAATCAATCTACTGTTTTTCGTAAACCATTTTACCCTTAAAAAATGTATTTGCAACATCTACACTGTACATTTCTTCCTTCGGAGTGTTTTCCATGTCCCTGTCCATAATTACAAGGTCTGCAGATTTGCCTTCTTCAATTGTTCCGGCGTAGTCTTCCATGCGCATCTGATAAGCGCCGCCCCATGTCAGACCCTTGATTGCTTCTGCCAGAGTTGCAGGTTCTTCATTTCCAAGCACTCTGCCCTGATATTTTTCCCACTCAAATCCTGTCGGGAAGCATGTTCTGTTCATCCAGCAGTGAATACCGTACATAGGTGCCGGCGGAGGCGTTACAGGGAAATCTGTTGAGGCGGCCCATACGCAGCCGGCGTCAACAAGTTTTCTGAACGGATAAGATTCTTCGCCCTTTTCGCCTATCATGTTAACAACAGCCTGAACGTCATCTTCGCGAAGCATCCATCTCGGCTGAACATTGGCAATTATGTGGGATTTACCCATGAGCTCGGCAACTTCGTCAGAAACGAGCATCAAGTGTGTTATTACACTTCTTGTGTTTTCTATTCCAGCCTTCTTCTGTGCCTCGGCAAGACATTTTGCCGACTGGTTTATTGAAGCATCTCCCATGGCGTGAACATGAACACTGAAGCCTGCCTTCATTGCTTCTGAAGCGCAGTTTATGAATGTTTCATCATCATAATACAATTCTCCATTAGAGCCTAAAGGCAGATTGTTTTCTATGCAGTAATCATCTCTGTAAGGCTCGGTCATGGCAAAAGCACCTTCAGCAAAGACCTTTACTGTATCGATTCTGAAATCTTCGCCTACATTGTCTTTGCCCTTGTTCTTAATGAATTCAGGAATCTGCTCAATGCAGTCTTCCGGTGTCATGAGATTAACTGTACGAAGTCTTACATTGAGTTTTCCTTCTTCAGCCAGTTCCTTATATGCCTGTCGGGCTTCATCACAGCACATGCAGTCGGAAATCATTGTTACTCCGTATCTGCTTGCATATTCATCCATGTACTTAATAAGAAGAGGCTTGAATTCTTCTGTTGTAAGATTGTATCCCGGAATACTTGCTTTTGCTGTAAACATTGCAGCTGCATCTCTGAAAAGACCGCTTGGGTAGTGATCTTCTTCTCTTACGATTTCTCCGGTCTCTACATCAGGAGTGTCTGCGTCGAGGCCTCCGATTTCAAGTGCCTTTGTGTTTACCCAGATATTGTGCTGACAGAATGATTCAAGAACAATCGGTCTGTCTGCGCATATTTCATCAAGGTCGTGTCTGTTCGGCCATCTCTTCTCGTTGAAATTTGACACAATCCATCCTGCACCTCTTATGAAGGTTTTATCCGGATTTGCCTCGACATATTTCCTTATGCGTTCTTTGTATATATCAATTACATCATCTGCCGTCTGGTCTTCTCTTCTGTAAACACTGAAGAGATCTACTCCGTCAATTGACGCACATGCTATTGACGGATGACAGTGAGCATCGCACATGCCCGGCAGGATTGTATTGCCTTTGCAGTCTATTATTTCAGTGTTATCATCTGCAAGGGCCTTTATTTCCTCATCTGTTCCGACCTTCAGTATCTTACCATCGGCAATTGCAACAGCTGTACCGTGTACTTCACTGTTGTCGGCCAGCACTGAATACACCTTGCCGTTTACAAGGATTGAATTGGCTTTGCTCATCTTTGTTCTCCTTTAGTCTCTTCCATCAAATACAGGTCTAGGGAATCTGTATTCTTTTCCTTCGAAGTATGTATATTCTGCGTCAACGTCCTTGACCTCGAAAACAGGCGTCGTGAAGATGTCTCTGTCCAGAACTACAAAGTTTGCCAGCTTGCCTGTTTCGATTGATCCCATTTTATCATCGAGACGCATTCTGATTGCATTTGTCATTGTATATCCGTGAATGAGCTGCTCCAATGTGTACTTGGCTCTTTCAGGCGGACGCATGCTGCCCGGATACTTTTCCGGATCCAGCGGATATTCAATATCCACCTTCGTCATTGCAGTCTGCATGCCGAAGAACGGATTGGAACGATGTGCTTCCTGATAGCTGTAGATGTCACTTGAGAATCCCAGATGTTCTCCTGCCTTGATAATCTCAGAGAAATCGTACATTCTGTTCCATCTTTCCATTCCCATGAATGTCTGGGCTTCTTCTCCGAAATATCCGCCGGACCAGTGTGTTGACCAGTCAATGTATATTTCAAGTTCATGTACTCTAGGCATGTCTGCAGGGTCGATTACTTCACAGTGAGCCAGAGTGACTTTGATTTTCCAGTCATCGCCGCATGCCTTCTGAGCTGCCTCAACAGCGTCGCACATGAGTCTGAAAGAACCGTCACAGATTGTATGAACGTGGAAGTCTATTCCTTCTTCATTCAGTCTGATTATTACTTTTGTCATTTCCTCAGCTGTTGCCTTCGCGCTTCCGTACTGTGTTCCTGTCGGGTCGTTTGCGAAAGGATAAAGGCTCAGGCAGTCGCCCAGTTCGTTTGTTCCGTCCAGGAAGAACTTCACAATATTGATTCTGATATGTTCAGTAGTGTACTTCTCTCTCCAGTCCTTGACTGTTGCAATTGCTTCTTCAATCTTGTCGGCCTGTTCCAGAGCTACACTTGCATCATAGTAGCAGTTCAGTCTGTCTTCCTTGTCAAGGTTATAGAAATACTTCATGTTTTCTTCGCCTTCAGTAAAGCCGTCCATGAGAGCTGTAATTCCGAAGTGTCTGAAGAAGTTCATGAGAGGCATTGCCATTTCGTCATCGAGAACAGTCGGCGGTTCCCATCCGATTGCGTCGTATATTCCCTGGTCACTTTCTGCTGCAGCTTCAAGAGCCCAGCCTGTATATTCACCGTTTTCGTCTTTTACGAATTCAGCTGAACCGAGAGCACTGTCTGCATGAGGAACGCCGTTTTCGTCCTTGAGCATTTCCAGGGCAATGCTGTTGTACCAGCATGCATGATCTCCGAAGTCCTGCATTCTTGCAGGTCTGTCGTTTATTATTGCGTCCAGATCTTCTTTCTTAGGTCCTTCTGTTCCGAATGTTTCTGTGAAATAGTTTTCACCGAAGAAATAAGGTCTGTCTTCTTTCGGATATTTTTCGGCGTACTCTTTAATTGTTGCCATTAATTCGTCTTTGTCTTCTGTCATCGGCATTCTTACACGCCAGAATGTTTTTGCTACTGTTTCCGGATGTGTATGTCCGTCAATCAGTCCCGGAAGTACTGTCCTGCCTTCCAGGTCAACAGTTTCAAAGTCTGCGCCTGAAGCCTTTGCAAAAGCTTCAACCTCTTCATTTGTTCCTACAGCTGCAAATTTCTTTCCATCAATTGCAACTGCCTGTGCCCATGGCATTTCAGGATTTTCTGTGTAGATTTTTCCGTTAATGAATATTTTGTCTGTCATTTCCTGTCTCCTTGTTACCATATGAGGTTACCGTTCTCTACTACTGTTTTTCCGTTGAGAACTACTTCTTTAAGATTATCATGACTTCCTATTACGTCAACACTGGAATTAGGATCCTGATCGAATACTAGGTAGTCAGCTTCAAGACCTTCTTTTATCATGCCGACACGACGTTCCATTGCACAGGCAACTGCTCCGTTGGCTGTTGCTGCCTTAACTGCTTCAGGAACTGTCATTCCGGCGTCTACAAGCTGCTTGAATTCTTCAAGACTCATTTCACCGAATTCAACAGCCGGTTCATAAACTGTATCTGAACCAAGGGCAATTGTTACTCCCTTTTCACGAGCCATGTTGAAGCTGTCAAGAACACGTTTCTTGTAAATTACTCCGTCCTCTTCGTTCAGTTTGATACCAACGTCTCTCTGAAGGAACGGATCCGGTCGCATGAGCACCGGAACTTCTCCGTCAACATACCAGTCTGCCAGAATGTCGTACCAGTTTGCAATGAGGAAAAGTGTCGGCACGAGTACAATGCCTTTTTCGGCCATCATTTCAGCAAGTTCTTCTGTCAGTTCTTCACCGTGTTCGATAGTATCAACTCCGGCTTCTATTGCCATTCTGATGGTTTCTTCTGTTTCGCAGTGGGCACATACGAGAGTTCCTTTTATCATGTGAGCTTCTTCGCATATGGCTTTCATTTCATTGAATGTGTAATGAGTGTCTGTGATTCTGTCAGTCCCCCAGTTTCCGCCGCCTGTTGCCCAGAACTTGATTTCGTCAGCACCTTCACGGAGCTGTGATCTTACTGCTCTGCGGCATTCATCTTCGCCGTCGGCAATTACTGCCCAGAAGTGATGCTTCTTCACATAGTCAAGGTCGAACTGAGGGCTGTCACAGTGACCGCCGCTTCTTGCAAGGCCTCTGCCGCATGCTATTACTTTCGGTCCCGGGAATGTATTGTCGTTGAATACTCTCTTCAGATACAGACTGTTTACTGATATGTCTCTTACAGTTGTAAATCCGTACTTGAGAAGTTTCTGTGCTTCATATACTGAACGCATTGCACGTACAATGTCCGGTTCACAGAGTATTTCTGTATCTCCCCATGTGCCGTCGCCTCTTCCGCCGGCCATGTGAACATGTGCTTCAACCATTCCCGGCATAATGTATTTACCTGAAAAATCGAATATATCAGCATCTCTGTCATAATCCGGGGTACTCATATCTCCGATGCAGGCTATTTTGCCATTTTTGACATGCATCCATCTGTCAGGAACAGAAGGATTTCCTGAACCGTCGGCAATTGTTACATTTGTCAGGACATAATTACTGCTTGTTATCATATCTGTTGCCTCCAAATTACAAAGGGGCAGCATGAAATGCCGCCCCAGTTGTTTTAATTATCTTTCTACCTTAAGATCTGTAGGAACATTTCGCTTTTCACCTTCGAAATATGTGTACAGCGGCTGAACCTTATGAAAATCTTCAGGTGGAATGCTGAAAATATCATTCCCAAAAACAATGAGATTGGCCATCTTTCCGGCTTCAATTGATCCGGCAATATCATCAAGTCTCATTCTTTCAGCATTGACCATTGTATATCCGTGAATCAGCGTTTCCAGTGAAAGTCTGGCACTTTCAGGTGGTCTGACGCTTCCCGGATAAATTTCAGAATCCAGAACAAACATAGGATCTGCATCGATCCTTGTCATGGCATTGTGCATGCCGAAATACGGATTTGCTCTGACAACTTCCTGGTAGCTGAACACGTCACTTGAGAATCCTACCTGACCGCCTGTTTCCAGAACCTTTGTAAAGTCATACATTCTAGCCCAGCGTTCTTTGCCGAGATATGTCTGTGCCTGTGTTCCGAAGTATCCGCCTGTCCAGTGGGTTGACCAGTCAATGTACATTCCCAGTTCTGCTACACGCGGCATGTCTTCCGGATCTATTATCTCGCAGTGAGCAAGTGTCACCTTGATGCACCAGTCATCGCCGCAGATCTTCTGCGCTTCTTCAACTGCATCACACACGCGTCTGAATGAACCGTCGCCTATTACATGAATGTGGAAATCCAGTTTCTCGCTGTTCAGTCTGACGATAACATCTCTCAGTTCCTCGGCAGTAGCATTGGCTTTGCCGTGGTACGTGCCTGTCGGATCGTTTGAGAAAGGACCAATCAGCAGACTGTCTCCAGTTTCGTTAGTTCCGTCCATGAAATACTTCACGACTCTGCAGCGAACATGCTCGCTGGTATACATCTCACTCCATCTGTGTGCTCTCTCAATTGCTTCATCGAGTTTGTCAACGCTCTCCAGAATTGAAGTGGCCTCGTAGTACATTCCCAGTTTGCCTGCCTTGTCCAGATCGTAAAATGCCTTCATGTTCTCATCGCCTTCAGTAAAACCGTCCATCATTCCGGTAACACCGTAGTGGTGGAAAAAGTCTATGAGAGGCTTGAGCATTTTCTCATCTACAACGATAGGCGGCTCCCAGTTTACAGCTTTGAAAATCTTCTCATCGCTGTCCGGACCCGGTTGCAGACACAGTCCTGTGTATTCGCCATTTTCATCCTTTACAAATACAGGCTCACCCATTGGGCCTGAGATTCTCGGAACTCCGTCCTCATCTCTCAGCATGTCCAGAGCAACTGTATTGTACCAGCATGAATGCTCAACAAATTCCTGTATTCTTGCAGGTCTGTCGCTGATTATCTCATCCAGATCTTTTCTGTTCGGCCCTTTTTCTCCAAAGGTCTCAGCGAAGTAATTCTCGAAGAAGAAGAACGGTGTCTCCTCCTTCGGATGCTTTTCAGCCATTTTTCTGATGTTGTCCATGAGCTCGTCCTTATCATATGTGAAAGGAGCTCTGACACGCCAGAAGGTCTTGGCAACTGTAGTCGGATGTGTATGTCCGTCTATCAGTGCCGGTATTATCATTTTTCCTTCAAGGTCCACGATTTCGGAATCATTATCTGACAGAGCTTCTGCGCCTCTGTTGTCACCTACATAGACAAGCTTTTTGCCTTCCATGACAAGGGCTTCAGCCCACGGCATTGCAGAATTCTCTGTGTAGATCTTTCCGTTAATCAAAATTGTTTTCAATGTAATCACCCAATTCCTAATTAGAACCGTCAGGTGACCTTACCTATAAAAGATGCTTAAACTCACTCTCGTCAACAGGTCTTCCTGCCAGTTTGTCTTCGTTTGCCTTTGCGATAGCATCTACTACCTTTTCTGAGATAGGATACTTAGCCATGAATACCATAGCGAGTGCGCATGCAATTGCCAGCATGATAGTGTTAATGAACAGAATTCCTGTCAGTGCTCCCTGAGTCTGTACTTCAGCTGCTGCATCGTATCCTACAATTGTAAGGATGAATCCGATGGAGTAAGTTCCGATAGCACCACCCAGCTTCTGAGCAAATGACAGAACTGAAATGAATGAGCTTTCTCTTCTCATTCCTGTCTTGTAGCTGTCAAGTTCTGCACAGTCGTATGCCCATGCATAGTATACAGTGTAGAAGTATGCATTACCGAAGTTGAATATTGTAATGTAAATAAGTGAATCAGCAAGTGAATCCATGCCTACTATGAAGTAGATGATTGAAAGAATGATTGATACTCCCTGAGTTATCATGAGAGTCAGCTTTCTGCCCCACTTGTTTGCCATCCATGTAATGATTGGTACCCATAAAGTATATGTTACTGAATACATTACCCAGAAGAATGCTTCTCCATCGTAGTCAAGTCCGCAGTTGTACTCAACAAGGTAAACCTGTCCTGCACCTACGCAGATAGTTCCTACAAAGTAGAAGAATGTTGCCAGACAAACCTTTCTGAAAGGCTTGCTTGAAAGTGATTCTTTAACAAGAACAAATACATTGATCTGGTCGTCTGCAGGTTCTGCTTCAAGATTTTCACATCCTCTTGTTGCTCTAACGCAGATGAATCCGATAATAAGAGCCATTGTTGAGAAAATGAATCCTGAAATTCCCCATGCAGTTCTTTCTGACATTCCATTAGTTGTTGCCCAGTCTGCTACAACCTGTGGTCCTGATGTACAGAGCAGCATGTATACACCACCGAAGATCATGTTACTCATTCTTACGATCATTCTGCCGTTTGCATCTTCTGTGATGTCAGCACCCAGACCAGCGTATGGGATAACATAGCAGTTGTAAGTTGTCCACAGTCCAATGGTGATAATGAGGTAGAATCCGCATGCAAGCCACTGACTTGAAATTTCGAACGGCTGGAACAGCAGAATTACTGCCAGGAATTCAAGCGGAATTGCCTTCAGCATCCATGAACGTCTTCTGCCCTTAGGGTTCTTTGATCTGTCATTCAGCACGCCTATAACCGGACATGAAAGTCCATCCCAGATGATTGCGATAAGGGAAATCGCACCTGCCATCATAGGAGTAAGGCCTACAACGTCTGTAATGAAGTAAACAAAGTATGTGTAGAACATACAATACGGAACGGTGTCTGGAGCCTGTCCAACACCATAGGCTATATAGGAGCCTATTTTACTTTTGTTGTTTTCCATTTCATCCTCCAATTTTCAGAATATAATTACAAATAAATACAATATATTTATACTAATTTCTGTACTATTTTGAAATGGCGAAATTGTGAATTTTATATAAAACAAAACACGATATCGACTAATAATTAGTCAATATCGTGCTCATGCGTTCGGTATTTATCATATAATATTGCCTGTTCTGTTTCGTCTTTTCACTTATTTGCTATCCCGAAAATCTTCCATTACTATCTTCGCATAATGCTTACTGATAAGTTCATTCAGATACACAGAAACCTCATCCGCTGATTTGTATTCTATGACAAGATCTTCAACCTGACTGTATCTGCTCTTGAACTGCCGCGGTGTACATTTGTACCATTTCTTAAATGACGAATAATAATATTTGACATCTGAGAATCCACATTCCTCAGATATTTCTACTATGTTCTTATTGGTATTGAGAAGAAGCGTTTCTGAATGATTTGCTCTCACATACCCCAGCATGTTATTGAAGCCTATGGAATTCTTTCTCATGAATTCTGACAGATATCCTGTTGTTATGTTAAGACTCTCTGCGACATCCTGCAGTGTTATTTTCTCATGAAAATGATTAAGGAAATATGAGTTGATCTGCTGCATTCTTACCAAGGTATCATGTGGAATGTCCTGACTTCCGTAGTGATACACGGCCAGATCAAAGTCCCGGACGAAAATATCAACTATTTTATCGGTCATTTCTCTGATACGGGAATAATCATTTTCAGATACAGCTTTCAAAATGAGAAGCATCAGTCCTCTCAGCACTTCATGAGCGACCGACGGATAATATTCAACATCTGTTTCAGCAACGCCCTCGCACACAAAAAACTGATTCTCGATATAAGGATATTTATCCTGATACTCCAGCAGGTCAATCAGAAATGAAGCACACAGATTATCCCTTCCGTTTCTGAAAAAATATGCATCTGTATCTACTGCAATATATTCTCCCGCTTTAAGTGTAAACTGTTCGTAGGCATATGAAAACTGCACGCTGCCCTTCAGGCACATGATTATTTCCAGGGTGCCGTGTCTGTTCTTTTTTACCGGCATCTCCTCTACTGAAAATATCTTCAGGCTTAACGGAATACCATCCATATTCATCCTGTTTTCAGCCATGATTGTTCCTCCGCCTCTGTTTTATGCTAAGCCTCTGTTTTATACCAGGCTGCCGTGTATTACATCGCCTTTTCTTACAGTTGCATCAACAACCATGTTGTGCAGCTCGTAAACGTCGGTTTCGAACGGATTGTCGGCAAGGACAATAAAATCTGCCTCCTTGCCTTTTTCTATGGTTCCAAGTCTGTCATCAAGCCTGTTTGCTTTTGCATTGTTTATTGTATAACCCTGAAGCATTTCTGTCAGTGTCATTATTTCGTCAGCTGCCGGGAATATTTCTGCATTTCTGCCGCTGAAGTTTCTGTCGTCCTCCGGATCAAGATCGTCTGATATTAGAATCGGCTCCTGTCTTGTCATGGCTATTTCCATGCCCATGAACGGATTCCAGTTCCTCAGTTTGTTTGTTTCCACTTCATCTGAGCTGAATGTTATAAGTGCTCCTGTATCCCACACTGTTCTTGTTCTCAGCGTCTCGTACACTCTCGGTTCGCCAATTAATCTTATTCTCTCCGGAAGTTCGGCCTCGCAGCATCCTCCGTTCCAGCTCGGAGTGAAGTTTGCAACTATGCCAAGTTCTGCGAAACGATTCAGATCCGCTTCTTCAACAACTTCGTTGTGGGCACATGTTACTATTATGTCAAAACCTTCAGGTCTCGCCTTCAGTTCTTCAACAATATCCTGCACCATTCTTACGGCTCCGCCGCCTACTGTATGAACGTGGAAATCGATGTCTTCCTCGTTCAGTTCTGCAAGAAAACTCTTCAGTCTTTCCTTCGGAATAAGTGTTCCGCCGCATGTTCCCGTGTCATTATAAGGCTCCGTCATGCATGCTGTATGTATTCTCTGAGTTCCGTCCAGCATCATTTTCATTGTTTTGAATCTGATGTTTTCTGTTTCGTATTTTGCCTTGAGTTTTTTGAATTCCTCAACAGCATCGTCTACCATGTCCGGATGACATATTACGTGAGTTCCCTCTATTCTTACAGGCAGCTCACCATTCTTGTCCATCTCGTGGAAAATGCTGTAGGTCCAGTCTTCCTTGAAGTAGTTTCCTGCGTCATATATTGTCGTAACGCCGTGTTCTACAAGATAATTCATTATCTTGAGGACGCCTTTTCTCATTTCTTTCTTTGACACATCGCCGCTCATTTTGAGGATCGGCATCATTGTCATTTCGGTCATGTGTCCTGTGAGTCTGCCGTTTTCGTCTCTCTCATAGTAGGAATATCCCGGCGCAATGTCTTCCACGTCTTCTTTTATTCTCATGATTTTCAAGGCACCTGAATTCAGCCACACGCAGTGGCACTCCTCTTCCATGAGTATTACAGGCCTGAATCTTACTATTTTGTCCAGGTCATCTCTTGTCAGTTTTTCTCCCTGAAGACCTTCCAGTTTTCCAAAGAACATTGCATAGTAAGGTCGGAAAGGATGTGCCTTGACCATGTCCTTCAGCTTCTGCAGCACTTCCGCCTTTGACTGGCAGTCATACATTGGAAATGAATCGTCTTCTTCATCATCGCCGCTGAGCATTACACTCAGACCCACATGTGTGTGTGAGTCAATAAGAGCCGGCATTATGAATTTACCACCGGCGTCTATTGGCTTTGCATCTCCATAGGATATTCCCGCCTCTTTTGCAAAGGCAGCAACTTCTTCGTTTGTGCCTATGCATGCAAATTTCCCGTCTCTTACTGCAAAGGCTTCAGCCCATGGCTGTTCTTCGTTCTGTGTATATACTTTTCCGTTTATTACGATGTAGTTTTTTGTCATGTCTCTCTGTTTTTATACGTATGCGTCATCAAAATTGATTACGATCAGGCATTTGTCGTCTGCTTCTGTTACTTTTTTCTGCAGTTCTTCTTTTATCTTATCGTGGTCAGCCTTGCTGCCCGGTGTCATTACAAGATCAAAGATTATGTTTGTGTGGGTTGTTCCCGGAACTACACGCAGATCATGGAAACTTTCTACTCCATCAATAGGCACTATTGCCTTTGCAATAACGTCAATCATTTTGTCTCTGATAGGATCGCTGTAGTCTATAGGGTCCATGTGACATGTTACAACCATGCCCATTCTGTCATAGATTTCCTTTTCCAGATTGTCAATGTTATCGTGGATTTCCATTATGTCCCCTTCTGCATCAACTTCAGCATGGAATGAGGTAAAAAGTTTTCCCGGGCCGTAATCGTAAACCATCAGGTCATGGACTCCGTTAACAACAGGGTTTTCCATTATTATGCCGTACATTTCACTGACCAGTTCCGGATCAGGCTTTTCACCCAGCAGGGGACTTACTGTTTCTTTTATGAGTTCGAATCCTGAATAGAATATGAACAGTGCTACGAGGCATCCCAGGTATCCGTCCAGTTCAAATCCTGTGAAGTACTGGATAAACATTCCTATAATAATGATAATACTTGAGATTACATCGTTTCTGTTATCTGTTCCGGCTGCAACTACAGGAAGTGAATTTATGTGCTTTCCCGTTGCAATAATGAACAGGGCTGATGACCCTTTGATTATTACTGCCAGTGCCAGGAATCCTACGGTGAGCCATGAGAATTCTGTTCCGCCGGGATGCATGACTTTGTCTATGGAGCTTGTCATAAGTTCATATGCAACAATCAGTACAATTGCCGATACGATAAGGCTTGTAAGATATTCAACTCTTGCGTGTCCGTAAGGATGCTCCTTATTTGCCGGCTTTCTCGCTATGCGGGCTCCGATAAGAGTTATTACCGCTGCCATTGAGTCTGCCAGGTCATGAAGGCCGTCGCCGATAACAGCTATGCTGTTTATGAGCAGACCCATTACAATTTTAATTACACACAGCAGTGTGTTTACTATGATACCCAGTGTTCCCGTCAGCTTTGTGTACCTGTTTCGTACTTCCGGGTCTTTGATGTTTTCATGATCTTTGACAAATGTTTTCCAAATAAGCTCTTTCAATTTACTTTCTCCTGTCATTTATTCTGTCTCATATATTCTATTATCACTCGCCATAAATATCAACCGCAGCAAAACCGAAGTTTCAACCCAAAAATATTGCTTTCATCGGTCCGCCAGGCACAGGAAAAACACATCTTGCTCAGGCATATGGATACGAATGCTGTCAGAAAGGATTAAAAACGTATTTTATTAAGATGTCTGAGCTGAGAGATAAGTTCACTAATGCCAGAAGAAACGGCAAAGAAGCATCCTGTCTTAACGGACTTGTAAGACCGGCTTGCCTCATCATCGATGAAGTGGGCCATTGTGAGTTTGACAGGGATAATACGAGACTGTTCTTCGATATGGTGGACAGAAGATACAACAGGCAAGGCTGCAATAACATTATCTTCACGAGCAACAAGAATCCATCCCAGTGGAAGCAAAATTTCAACGATGACGATGATCTTCTGTGCGCACTTGACAGAATATTTGACGATGCAACAGTCTTTAATATTCGTGGGGACAGTTTTAGAGGGAAACGCTTAGAGAACATTACTCTTCAAACAGCAAGAGTAACTGCATCAACAGTTTCCGAACAGTCAGTTAAGTAAATACATAGAATAAAGAGTCTGGATGATTGGTTCTTTTATATTGACTCAGATTGGTTAATATCTCCTGACTCTGAGTGGTTAAAATCTCCCGACTCTAACACCAGTCGGGGCTGTCGAACTAGTATTTCCCTTTCGTCGATGATTTTTGCCATGATTAATTCCTTTTCTTCCTTTTTATTTTACATCAAATCCTGGATTTAAGATACAAAAAACCCCAGGAAATTTAATTCCCGGGGTCTATCAGATCATGTGACCTGCTTTTGCTTGAATGTATCCGGCTTATTTGCCGAGGAATTCGTCAATTGAAGCTGCGGCAACCTTGCCTGCTCCCATTGCCTTGATTACTGTTGCTGCGCCATCGTCAGTGCCGATGCCACCCTTTTTACTCATTATTTCACCTCAAATCATTTATTTTTTTGTACTAGCCTGTCAAATTGAATTGTTATACCAAAACAAGCATTTTATTTGTGCTTATTTTCATACATTCTCTCATCTGCGCGTTTTACTACGTCGCTGACTGAAATATCCTCTTCGCGCTCATACTCTGCCAAGCCGAAGGCAAATGATGCCTTGCCGGAAATTACATCTTCTATTTTTTCGGCGGCCTTCACTTTTTCTTCGAGCCTCTTTATCTTCTCTTCGCGTTTCTCGTAATCAGAGCCCTGAAGAATAGCAACAAATTCATCTCCGCCGATTCTGAATACCGGGCTGTGGTTAAATACCTCGCAGATGATTCTGCAACAGTTCTTGATGTAAACATCACCCACATCATGACCGTAGGTGTCGTTTACATTTTTCAGACCGTTAATGTCACTCATTACAATTGCAAAGTCATGAGGAAATGCGCTCTTCATTTCATCTGTAAGATCTGCAACCATGTCAGTATATGCGGTAATGCTCTTAACCTTTGTCAGTGCATCGGTATTTGCCGCCCTTATGGTGGCTGCCAGCTTTCGCTCCATGGTTTCTGAACGGCTTCTGATGCTTGAGAGAAGAATCTTTGTCAGCTCCGAAACAACCAGAGGCTTTGTGATTCCTCCGTCTGCTCCTGCATCAACCATTCTGTGAATTGCGGAATCATTGGTATCAGCTGTAAATGCAACGATTGGAACTCTGTCCGCATAATTATGCTCCATATCCCTGATTCTTCTTGTCAGTTCGATTCCATCCATGCCCGGCATATAAACATCCATTATAATGGCATCCAGGGTTTGCATTTCCCTGAACAGATCAAGGGTCTCTCTGTAACTTGACGCTTCTCTGACAACCGCACCGCGTGCCTCCAGGATTTCCCTGTTGACTTTGCGGCTTATGGCATCATCGTCGACAAGAAGAATTGACAGGTCTTTAAGTATTTCTATTTCATGCGCCTGTCCAAGATATCCGCGAATGAATGTCTCCGGGTTAGCCGTCGCTTCAAGGAAGGCATCTCTGCATGCTTTAAGGCAGCACAGGAGTTTATCTGAGAACTTGCCGCATTTGCCCTCAATTATCATCTCAAAGGCCGTCTCGGCTTCGTATACCTCCTTATAGACACGCTTTGTTGTCAGGGCATCGAAACAGTCGGCTACGGACACTATCTGTGCCGAAATCGGTATCTGGTCGCCCTTGAGACCTTCGGGATATCCCCTTCCGTCCCACTTCTCATGATGGTAATGGCAGATGTCCAGCGCGATGTTCAGATACTTTGCGCCCCAGTTTCTTGATGCTTTTCTCAGTATGTCGCAGCCCTTGGAGCTGTGGCCCTTCATGATTTCAAATTCTTCATCGGTAAGCTTTCCCGGCTTGAGGAGAATGGCATCGGAAATGAGTATTTTACCCACGTCATGAAGTGCACTGGCCGAAGTAATAAGTTCAACATCCTCTTCCGTAAGCTCGTATTCCGGCAGTGTGTTTCTCACGCAGTCAGCCAGAATGTATGTAAAGGCCTTGACTCTGACGATGTGCTGGCCGCTTTCACTGTCACGCATTTCAACAACATCGCCCAGAAGTTCTACGATTTCGTCGTTAGTCCTGGCCAGCTCCCTGTTTCTTTCACGGAGCTCCGCCGTCCTCTTCATGATGATTTCTTCAGCCTTCTGCTTGGCTTCGGTTAACTGTGTTTCCCGTTCCAGCTCCTGTCTGATTTCGTCATCCACATCGTGGAATCCGACAATTATTCCAACTGCCTTGCCATCAACAATGTCAGCTGTAAATTTCATCTGATAGAAACGAATTTCCTCATTTATGATAATGCGGAAATTGCAGAAATATGCCAGTTTATTTCTAAGCTGTTCAATAACATAATCCTTGCCTGCTTCGAATTTCACTCGTTCCCTGTCTTCAGGATATACAAGTCTGTCAAAGAACAATTCCGCCCTGTCATGAAAATTCGAAAGCTCGGTCCATCCCGGCATGAGTTCTTCAAAGAGCGGACTGTTCCTGTAGAATGTCTCCTTGAAATCATTCTCCAGGTCCATGTATATTACACAGTCAAAGTCATTTGCTATGCATTTGACGATTATTTCGTTCTTCAGGCTTTCCCTGAGGGACCAGTCAACGTTTCTTATTCCCAGAACAAAGTGATTGCCCTCTTCAATCTGAATTCTGGCAAACTTTGCTTCATAGTACAGCTCCTCGCCTGCATTGTTCAGAACTTTATACTGAACGGCATAGGCGGCCTTGTATTTGAGCATTTCCAGAACATGTTCCGTATCAAAATGATTGTGTACATGCTTCCTGTCCTTTGGAGCCACATTGCGTAGTACACCGTCATTTATACGTTCGGAGTAACTGCTGTTTTCAGGAATGCGCACAAACTGTTTACCGTACTGGTAACTGATTCTGATTGTGGAAATGGTGTCATTATCTGCATCTATACTGAATACAGCATCATAGTCTCCCAAAAGGCCCTCCAGTATTCTGGAATGATCCACTTCCTTCTTGGCACCGGACTCTATTCTGTGTCCTCCTACAACAAAGCCTTCATTGAAGGAGATGAATTTCATCTCACATCTGAAGATTCCTTCATCGGTCTTGATTCTAAAGCCGACATAATACAGACCATCAGCCTTCAGATGTTCAAGTATCACAAATCTTCTTGTTGCCGCATAGAAATGCTTCCTGTCAGGACCGTAGACAATGCCCTCCATGAAGGCATCCAGCCTCTTTGTGAATTTAAGTTCCGTTCTGAGTTCCGGAACGTATGATTCAATGAAATCGTTCCTTCTTATGTTTTCGATTTCATCGTCGCCCTTGTCAGGATTTACATTTATGTAGTCAACGTAATGGAAGTCTTCCGCAAGAACACTCAGTATTTCATTCTTGTCAATGCTCATTAAGCCTGCCTCCGAAAAATGATAGTTTAGATATAAGCATTATCGAAATTGATTACGGTTTCGTAGCTGTCGTTTTCTTTCTTGATTGCATCAGCCAGAGTTTCATAAATCAAGTCGCGGCTGGTTTTGCATCCCGGTTCAAGAATCAGGTCAAATATGATGTTTGTATGTGTTCTGCCGGGAACCACTCTCAGGTCGTGATAGCTCTGCACACCGTCCAGATTCATTATTGCCTTTGCAATAACGCTCTGCATGCTGATGCGGATAGGATTATTGACCTCGATTGGGTCCATGTGGCAGGTTACTGTCATTTTAAGTGCATCGTGAATTTCCTTCTCGATATTATCTATGACGTCGTGAAGTTCCATGATGTCTCCGCGGGAATCAACTTCTGCATGGAATGATGCAAATTCCTTGCCCGGTCCATAATTATATACAACCATATCATGCACACCGATGATTTCCGGATGTGACATGATTATTTCATGCATGGCATCAACAGTTTCCTGTTCAGGCGGTTCTCCCAGCAGCGGACTGACCGTTTCCTTGATCAACTCAACTCCGGAATAGAGAATGAACAGGGAAACCAGACATCCCATGTAACCGTCCAGTTCCAGACCGGCGAAATGATGAATAAGCATTCCTATTACAATGATGATACTGGATATTACATCGTTCCTGTTATCTGTTCCTGCTGCTATTACAGGAAACGAACTGATATGCTTGCCGGTTGCGATTGTGAAGAGAGCCGATGAGCCCTTCATTACAATTGCCAGCACCATGAAGCCTACCATGAGCCATGAGAAATCCGTTTCAACCGGGTTAATGCACTTGCCTATTGATGTCTTCATCAGTTCAAAACCAACAATCAGCACGATTGCAGACACAACAAGACTGCAGAGATATTCCACTCTGGCATGTCCGTACGGGTGATTCTTGTCTGCAGGTTTTCGGGCGATTCTTGCCCCTACGAGAGTTATACAGGCGGCCATTGAGTCAGCGAGGTCGTGAGCTCCGTCAGCCACGACTGCTATTGAATTGATTGCCAGACCAAGCACTATTTTGATGACGCAGAGAACACTGTTTACAAGAATACCCAGAGTTCCCGTGAGCTTGGTGTATCTGCCCCTTACTTCGGGGTCTTTGATGTTCTCGTAGTCCTTAACGAACTTTTTCCATATTAATTCTTTCATGCCTATTATTATATCACAAAAATGACAACAGGGGGCGCTAATGCCGCGCCCCCTGTTTAGCCCTTAATATTATTTCAGATATTCGTCAATTGAAGCTGCGGCAACCTTGCCTGCTCCCATTGCCTTGATTACTGTTGCTGCGCCTGTTACAGCATCGCCGCCTGCGAAGATTCCTTCACGGTTTGTTGCTGCGCCATCGTCAGTGCCGATACCACCCTTCTGGTTGGCTTCAAGCTTATCAGTAGTGTCAAGAATCAGAGTGTTCAGCTTTGTTCCGATTGACATGATTACCATGTCTACAGGAATTTCGAAGTTTGAACCCTTGATTTCGATTGGACGACGTCTTCCTGATGCATCAGGTTCGCCCAGTTCCATCTGAACGCATTCGATTGCTCTAACGTTTCCGTCGCCATCATCCAGAATCTGAACAGGATTGTTCAGGAGCTTGAAGATGATGCCTTCTTCGATAGCGTGGTGTACTTCTTCTGCTCTTGCAGGAAGTTCTTCCATGCTACGACGATAGATAACGTATACTTCTGAAGCGCCCATTCTCTTGGCACATCTTGCAGCGTCCATTGCAACGTTTCCGCCGCCTACTACTGCGATTCTGTCGCCCTTCATGATTGGAGTATCATATTCAGGCAGATAAGCCTTCATCAGGTTGATTCTTGTCAGATATTCGTTTGCTGAGCATACGCCGATGTAGTTTTCGCCAGGGATGCTCATGAATGACGGCAGGCCTGCTCCTGTTCCGATGAATACTGATTCAAATCCTTCTTCCTGCATGAGTTCATCTACAGTGATTGCTCTGCCTACAACAGCGTCAGTTACGAACTTAACGCCCTTTGCTTCCAGCTTTGCAACTTCTGCAGCAACGATTTCCTTAGGAAGTCTGAACTGTGGAATACCGTAAACCAGTACGCCGCCAGTCTTGTGAAGTGCTTCATAAACAGTAACTTCATATCCCTTGTTAACCAGATCTCCGGCACATGCCAGTCCTGCAGGACCTGCACCGATTACTGCAACCTTGTGGCCGTTAGTATCTACAGGCTTGATTTCCTCATCGCCGTAGTTTGCTGCGTGCCAGTCAGCTACGAATCTTTCCAGTCTGCCGATAGCTACTGATTCGCCCTTTTCGCAGCGAACACATCTGCCCTGGCACTGGTTTTCCTGAGGACATACTCTTCCGCAGATTGCCGGAAGTGATGAGTCTTCGGAAATAATCTGATATGCTTCTTCAAATTCTCCGATTGCAACCTGTGCAATGAAGTCAGGAATTTTGATGTTTACAGGGCAACCAGCTACGCAAGGCTTTTTTCTGCAGTTGAGACATCTCATTGCTTCGTTGATTGCCATCTGTTCTGTGTAACCTTCTGCTACTTCCAGGAAGTTCTTATTACGAACGTCTGGTGCCTGTTCAGGCATCGGGTTCTGATTCTTTACTAAATTAATCATTGTAACGAACACCTCCTGTTAATCTGCATACGTGAGCTCTGTCTTCAGCTTCCTGCTCCTTGTAGTAGTTTGATCTCTTGATGAGGTCATCCCAGTCTACGAGTGCTCCGTCAAATTCAGGGCCGTCAACGCATACGAACTTGTCTTCTCCACCGATCTTGCATCTGCAGCCGCCGCACATTCCTGTACCGTCAATCATGTAAGCTGTCAGTGATGCGATTGAGTGGATGCCGTAATCTGATGCCATCTTGCATGTGAACTTCATCATCATCGGAGGTCCTACTGCAACGATTTCATCATATTCTCTTCCTGATTCGATCAGCTCCTTGAGCTTGTCTGTAGTGAATCCCTTTTCGCCGTATGTTCCGTCGTCTGTCATCATGTAAAGGTTGTCTACGCCGGCTCTGAATTCGTCTTCCAGAATAACCAGATCCTTGCTCTTGTATCCGCAGATCATGTCAACTTCTACGCCGTGATCATGCATTCCGCAGGCGAGTGGGTATGCCAGTGCGTTACCTGTACCGCCGCCAACAACGCATACTCTCTTCAGACCGTCCATTTCAGTCGGCTTGCCGAGAGGTCCTACTACGTCCAGCAGAGCATCGCCTTCCTGCAGCTGTGACATGAGCATTGTTGTTCTGCCTACTGCTGCAAAGATCAGGTCGATTGTGCCTGCTTCTGAATCGTGTCCTGCCATGGTGAGAGGAATTCTTTCACCGAATTCGTCTGTAATCAGAATTACAAACTGTCCAGGCTTGGCTTTGCGAGCTACGAGAGGAGCTTCAATTACAAGCCAAAACATGTTGTCGTTTAATTGTCTTCTTTTAACTACTTTGAACATTGTATCTACTCCTTTCTCTTAGTTCTGCTCAAGACTCTTCTTCTGATTGAGAAGCTTCTTATATCTTTCCATAGCGAATGATTCTGCTTCGCTGAACAGCTTTTCAGCTCTTTCAGGATCCTTCAGCTTCAGTGAGTTGTATCTTACTTCGCCCATGAGGAAGTCTTCATAATCTTCAGTTGGAGGTGCACTGTCAACTGAAAGCGGATTCTTCTTCTCTGCAACTGCTGCAGGGTTGTATCTGAGCAGGTTCCAGTATCCGGCTCTTACAGCTTCCTTCATTTCCAGCATAGCCTTGCTCATGCCCTTCTTTACACCGTGGTTGATGCATGGAGCGTAGCAGATGATGAGTGATGGACCATCATATGCTTCAGCTTCTCTCAGAGCCTTCAGAGTCTGTGCCGGGTTAGCTCCCATGGCAATCTGTGCAACGTATACATATCCGTATGCGATGGCAATCTGTGCCAGGTTCTTCTTTGTTACAGCCTTACCTGCTGCAGCAAACTGTGCAACAGCTCCTATTGGAGTTGACTTTGAGGACTGTCCGCCTGTGTTGGAGTAAACTTCTGTATCGAATACGAGAACGTTTACGTTTTCGCCTGATGCCAGTACGTGGTCGAGTCCGCCGTAACCGATATCGTAAGCCCATCCGTCACCACCGAAGATCCACATTGATGGCTTAGGCAGCATGTCCTTGTTTTCTACTACGTATACAGCGTCTTCATCTGCACTTCCTTCACATGCGGCTACCAGAGCGTCACCCTTTTCGCCGGCACATTCAGCGCAGTTCATGTTGTCGAGCCATGCCTTTGCAGCATCTGCAAATTCAGCCTTCTCAGCAAGTCTCTCAACAACGTGCTGCATTTCAAGTCTTCTTGCCTTCATGGCTACGGCCATGCCGTATCCGAATTCAGCATTGTCTTCAAAGAGTGAGTTACCCCATGCAGGTCCCTTACCTTCTGCATTTACAGTGTAAGGTGAAGCCGGTGCTGAAAGTCCCCAGATCGATGAACATCCGGTTGCGTTGGCAATGAACATTCTATCACCGAAGAGCTGTGTAACCAGCTTGGCGTATGGAGTTTCTCCGCAACCAGGGCAGGCTCCCGAGAACTCGAGAAGCGGCTGCAGGAACTGTGACTTCTTAACGCTTTCGTCACTTCCCAGTTCCTTCTTTGTTCCGATTTCCCTGAAGAGGTAATCGAAGTCAGCCTGAGCTGCATCCTGATTTGTTTCTCCGTCAACCATTTCCAGAGCCTTGACTCTTGCAGGACATACGTCTGCGCATGATCCGCAGCCTGTGCAGTCATAAGCACTGATTCCGATTGAGAAGAACTTTTCCTTATCATCCTTGAACGGAACCTTGATTCCTTCGAAGCCTGCAGCTTCTTCAGCGTCCATTACGAACGGTCTGATTACTGCATGAGGACATACATATGAGCACCAGTTACACTGCATGCACTTGCTTGCGTCCCACTTAGGAATATCAATTGCGATTCCTCTCTTTTCAAAAGCAGCTGTTCCTGATGGAACCATTCCGTTTGCAAGTCCGTCGAATGCTGATACAGGAACGTCATCTCCGTACATGCCGTTTGTAGGCTTGAGGATGTTGTTGATGTAGTCAGTGTGGAGCTTGTCACGGCCTTCTGCTACTGTCTTTGTAATGTCGCCTTCAGCGTCTGCCCATGAAGCCGGAACTTCAACCTTGTGAACGCGGTTAACACCGGCATCAACTGCTGCACAGTTCATGTCTACGATGTTCTGACCCTTACGTCCGTAAGTCTTCTTGATGGCTTCCTTCATGTAACCAACGGCTTCGTCGATTGGAAGGATGTTAGCCAGTTTGAAGAATGCTGCCTGAAGAACTGAGTTTGTTCTGCTTCCAAGTCCCAGTTCCTTAGCGATTGTTACGGCGTCACATGTGTAGAACTGTACATCGTTCTGAGCGATGAACTTCTTAACGTTTCCAGGGAGCTTTTCATCCAGCTCATCGTCGCTCCATGGACAGTTGAGGAGGAATGTTCCGCCCTTCTTAACGTCTTCTACCATGTAGTATCTGTTCAGGTAAGCAGCCTTGTGGCATGCTACGAAGTCAGCCTGTTTTACATAGTAAGTTGATCTGATTGGCTCATCTCCGAATCTCAGGTGGGAAATTGTAACGCCGCCTGACTTTTTGGAGTCATACTGGAAGTAAGCCTGTGCATACTTATCAGTGTTGTCACCGATAATCT
>JAKSSG010000001.1 GCA_024403185.1 Clostridia bacterium | reverse complement strand
TAGATGTAGGAGATAAAACAATAGGCGTCGCTGTTAGTGACGCCTTAAATATTACTGCGCAGGGTATTATGACCATTGAGCGTATCGGAATCAAGAAAGATACGAACAAGGTGATAGAGCTCATAAAAGAACACATGTGCGACACTGTTGTAATAGGCCTGCCATTGAAGCTTGACGGCACCGACAGCATTCAGACGGAAAAAGTCCGTGAATTCAGAACCAAGCTTGAAAATAAACTGCGGGCCGAGAGAATGGGTGATATTAAAATAGAATTCCAGGATGAAAGACTGACGACAGTCATGGCCGAGAGAGTATTAATAGAAGCGGATTTATCCAGAGCCAAAAGAAAAACGGTAATCGATAAACAGGCAGCTGTAATAATACTGCAGAGTTATCTGGATTCGACAAGTCACTGCTAAAATATAGACACAGAAGACCTGAGGCAGAAGAGAGTCATCTGGCTTCAGGTCCTTAATTTTTGAAATTTAACTATTCCGATAATCATAATTTTCGGAATAGGTATAGCCTAAAAATAAGGAATAGGCCCGAAACGGTACGAATCGGCCTATTCCAGTGATTGCAACGGTTTTATCGTATATTTGCTTAAAAAACGACCTTCTATTTTTCGATTTAAGCGTTTATTTTATACCCCTTTGATATCTGTATCCTTGTTTTTTTTAATTGAATTTCGGCTCATGCACGATCACAGGCTTTTCGGTATTTCAATGATCATTCCCGCCTCAATATGGCCATCTTCTATATCGTTTGCCTGGCAGATTTCATATACAGCTTTTCTTACATCCTTATCGCTGCTCTTGTACTGATATGCAATATCCCATAATGTGTCTCCGGGAACGATTTCAACTGTAATCTGATCCGATGGATTTGCAAGTGCTGTTGATACATTGAATCCTGTAACATATCCGAAAACGCCAACTATCAGTCCGGCTACTATTACCAGAAATGTGATAAATCTGAATGGTGACTTGATTCTGTACTTCTTATTACTCTTTTTCATATGACACCTCTCTTTCCTGCCCTATGAACGTTTGTTCGTAATATGAATATAACAGAATGTTTGTTCGTTGTCAACACTTATTTAAACATTTGTTCGCATTATTTTATCGTAGAACTTATTGAATGCTTCTATTACCCTGTTCCTGAATATAATGCCCAGAATAAATAGAATTACTGCTACTACACCAATTATTATTGCGGAAGTATAATTGCCCTGCATGATCTGGTGCCCTATTAGAAGCGATCCCATGATTCCAGGTGTTCTGCCCAGGGTTGATATTATTATGAAGGGCCTGAATTTAAGTTCTGAAAGGCCGGCCACATAGTTACAGATGTCCTTTGGCAGTCCGGGTATTAGGTAAATCAGAAATACAATGGCAACGGCACGCCTGCTGTTCATGTGTTCAAGTACTTCATTTATCTTTTTTTCACCGAACAGAACGTGCATTGCATCCTTGCCTATGATTTTAGCCAGATAGTATGTAATGAAGCTTCCTATTACTGCGCCGATCAGCGAAAATATCAGACCGAACCAGAAACCGTACAGATAACCGGCTGCCAGTTGCAGAACCTGGCCCGGAATGATGCTGATTACTATCTGGAGGACCATTACCCCAAGGTATACGAGAAATCCCTGTGTTCTGTATGACCTTAGAAGAGCAACAACTTCCCTGTAATTTTTAAGTTCCTCGATAAAATCGTGGTGAAAAAAGTAAACATACAGCGGTATTCCTATAATTATTACCAGAAAAAGTGACAGCTTAAGAACAGCCATCACTTTTCTGTATTTTTCGCTATGTGTCTTCTTGTTTTCCATAACCAAATTATGTTACCTAAACCAATACCCGATATAATTTATTCTTTATTTATAATATCATTTGCCATTCCGATTATTTCCTTATCAATACCGAGCATTTCAGCAATATGAAGAGCGTCATGAGGTACTGCAGCCCCTTCTTTTATCTCAATAAGGCGATAATCCATGTATTTGCCTATGATTTCTATTCTTTCCTTCCTGTTTGCGTAGACCAGTTCTTTCTTGATCAGTGAAAAATCGGCATTTCTGAGTCCTGAAACCTGCATGTTCTTAATGCGTTTTTCATTTTCCATTACGTCGTAATGTGTGGTAATCAGGCACATGTACGGCTTTTCCAGAAGATAATGAACGAGACTCTTTGTAAGAGCAAGGCCTTCACGAGGATTTGTTCCGCTGGCTATTTCATCGACAAGAACAAATGATCTTTCCATGCAGTTATCCATTATTTCCTTTAATTCTTCCATTTCAGAACCGAAGCTTGAAAGACCTCTTTCAAGAGACTGGCTGTCTCCGATAAGAATCTGCATGTGATTTGCCAGACCTATTTCAGCTTCAGTACAAGGAACGAAGAATCCGTACTGTGCGAGAAGCTGAACCAGGCCAACCATCTTGAGTGATACGGTTTTACCGCCCATGTTGGCTCCTGTAATGCATGTAACTCCCTCTGAAAGCTGAATGTCTATAGGAGTATACTTCTTGCCTTTGGATTTAAGAACATCTTCCGCCTGAAGCTGTCTGCCCTCTTTGATGTTTATGATGTGGTCTTCAACTATTACCGGCTTTACACAGTTGTGAGCCATGGCATATGAAGCCTTGGCCATTGCCAGGTCAAGAGCACCAAGGATTTCACAGTTTTTTTCAAGAGTTTCGTGCCATTTCCATATGTCTCTGGAGAGTCTTTCTCTGACTACCGCTTCCTCTTCTTCTATTTCATTGTCGATTTCAGTCATTCTGCCGCTGATTTCATAGGTTTCATCTGTCGCTTTAAGACCGAAGGTGATGGACATGTAATCCTGATCTGTAATTTCAAGTTCTTCTATTGAGCTGATTTTTTCAAGTTCTTCAGCATCTGCCTTTGAAACCACATAATCGAATTTCGGAGTAAGTGTTATTCCGTGCTTTTCATGAATGCGGGTTCTGATGTTTTTCTGTTCTTTTCGGAGTCTGATTTCCAGGTCACGCTTGTCCTTGCGCAGGTTTCCGAGAATTTCAGAGAATTCCTCATAAATGTAGAATGTGTTTACTCTGTCTTTTCTCGGATCCAGAATGTCAAGCAGCCCGGAAGTGCTTGCAATGACAAAATCCGAAGGTATTACGTCCTTAACCTTTTCGATTTCAGCAAGAATCTGTTCGCACTGGAGCAGAAAAGCCTTGATTTCAAACAGTTCAACCATGGAAAGAGTGTTTTCCTCACACCTTTCGATTGAGAACGAATTGTCCTTCATGCAGTGAAGAATCTCAACGAGTCTGTCATTGATCCCGGGATTATCCTGAATAATGCCCTGCATGATTTCAAGCTTGTCAAGAGCGGTTCTCAGTTCATCTTCCTGTCCCGGGAAATATGGAGCTCTTTCCTTCAGCTGCTTTTTCCCGAATGGAGTCCACGGATTGATGCTGTTTACAACATATTCAAAACCGGTCTGTTCTCTTGTCTTTACATTAGCTAATCTTCTTGCCATTTCTATCTCCTTTAATATCAGATTAAATCAGATTTCTGTCTTCCAGTTCCTGCAGAGCCTTGATTACGCCGAACTTTGAATGTTCATATGTGAGTCCGCCCTGGAAATATACAACGTAAGGCTCGCGTATCGGAGCGTCGGCAGAAAGTTCAATGGATGAACCCTGAACGAAAGCTCCTGCAGCCATGATTACAGGATCCTCGTATCCCGGCATGGCCCATGGTTCAGGTGAAACCTGTGAATCTATAGGGGCCGCAGCCTGTATGCCTTTGCAGAAAGCGATTACAGCTTCAGGCGAACCCAGTTTGACAGCCTGAATTATGTCACTGCGCCTGTCTTCAGGGGCCGGACATACTTCATATCCGAGTTTTTCAAAGGCCTTTGCACAGAGAACAGCACCCTTGACAGCACCGTTTACGGTTTTCGGCGCAATAAACAGGCCCTGAAGCATTGTTCTGGTCTGACCAAAAGTGAGCCCGCATTCGCCTCCGATTCCGGGAGTAGTCAGTCTGTAGCTTATTTTTTCAACCAGATCGGCACGACCTGCAACATATCCGCCTGTGAGAGCAAGACCGCCGCCCGGATTCTTTATAAGAGATCCTGCCATAATGTCAGCGCCCACATCGGTAGGTTCCTTTACGTGCAGAAATTCGCCGTAACAGTTGTCAACCATGCAGATGATTTCAGGGTTAATGTCTTTTACAAAGGCAACCCACTCCTCGATTTCCTCAATTGTGATGGCCTTTCTCCAGCCGTAGCCCGTAGCTCTCTGAACAGTAACCATTTTAGTGGCAGGTGTTATTGCCTTTGCGAGAGCGTCAAGGTCTATGCGGCCGTCTGCCGTAAGTTCTACCTGGTCATATGTAACCCCGTAATCCCTGAGAGAGCCTTTGCCTTCGCCTCGGATTCCTATTGTCTCTTCAAGAGTATCGTAAGGTGCTCCGGTACAGTAAATCAGCTGGTCGCCCGGGCGCAGAATGCCCATGAGAGTAAGGCTGAGCGCGTGTGTTCCGTTTACTATGATAGGTCTTACCAGAGCGGCTTCAGCGTGAAAAATGTCAGCGAAAACCTTTTCCGTGGCTTCGCGGCCCGCATCGTCATAGCCGTAGCCCGTATTCCAGGAAAAGTGTCTGTCGCAGATTCCGTTTTTCTGAAAAGCATCCAGAACCTTGTACTGGTTGTATGTCATGATGTCATCAAGATCCTCAAAGCAGCCCATGACATCTTTTTCGCATTCATCAATTAATTCAAGTATTTTTCCGGATATTCCGAGATTTTCATTTAACAGTTTGTAAGTATTAGTCTTCACCTTTTATAGTTTCCTTTCTCTCGAGCTCCCATTCCATGTCTCGGACGAGATCCCGTTTTACGTTCATTTTGTGGCTGGCGTAGAGCTGTGTGGTGGTAACCTGCTCGTGATCCAGCAGTGCCTGCACATCAAATATGGAATTTCCGCGGCCTATAAGGCTTGTTGCAGCTGTGGCCCTGAGCTTGTGAGGGCTGTAACCTGCCTTTCTTGAAGTGGCAAGTCCTATTGATGTATATTTCTTAACCAGTTCCCTGATTGCTCTTTCAGTCATTCTGCGCCCCTGCAAAGACAAGAACAGCGCGTCTTCATGCCCTTCCTGAATTTTCTCTTCATCGAGACGCTCATTTTCAAGATAATCAAGAAGAACCTGTGTAACAGACTTGTTCATAGGCATTATTGCCTCTTTATCACGCTTTCTGTAAATCTTGAACTCCCCTCTGTTGAAGTTGAAGGACGAAACGTTAAGCCCCTGAAGCTCGAACAGTCTCAGGCCATAAGTCAGAAAAAGAATCAGTATTGCCTTGTCTCTCTTCCTGGTCTTTTCCCAGTACTGGTGCTCCTTAGGCGTCAGATTTGCCCCTGTGGTAACCGCATCCAGCATTATCATGACCTCGTCGTCCTGCAGCGCCTTGATTTCACGTTCGCCTGCCTTTGGAACCCTTATCGGGTCAAAGCCGTCGGTAATGTTCTTTTCAATGAGTTCGTCGCGGTAAAGCTGCTTGAAGAGCACTGATACGGAGGATTTCTTTCGTGCCAGAGTCTTGCTGGAATTCTCGTAAACGACGATTTCATCTTCCTTTTCGACTCTGTAGTTGCGGCAGTAATCAATGAACAGGTTGATATCCACAGCCTTTATCCTGTTGAATTCCCTGAGCTTAATATCTCGCGGTTCCTCCGCAACGGTCAGATCTGTCTCGTTTATCAGATAATTACAGAAAAACCGTATGTCAGAAAGATATGCCAGCCTTGTCATAGGCAGCACATTTCCTTTCAAATAAGCAAAAAAGCCCCGCATGAAACCTGGGAGCTGATTCTGGATATCCTCGCAGCGGGACACGATTTCGTGTTCCCTGAGGACAATATTGTCGGGCTTATCACTTCTGTTGTTGAGCTTTATGCTTTTGCTCTCACCCACCTGGCAATCTCCTCCATTACATCCCTGTCATTCAAGTATTCCGATAAATTTATCCAATTCATTTTATCATATCTTCTAAACCAGGTTAACTGTCTTTTGGCATAATGTCTCGTATTTTTTTTAATCAGGTCCACGGTTTCCTCAATTGTCCCCTGTCCGTTGAGAAAATCTATGATTTCCTTGTAACCTATGCCCTTCATGGATATGTCATCGGCTGTCAGACCCATGTCCATGAGCCCATTAACCTCGTCAAAAAGGCCTGAATCGACTAATTTATCGACTCTCTCGTTAATTCGCTCGTACAGCTCGTTTCTGTCCCTTGTAAGGCACACAAGAACCGCATCATACCTGCAGTTTTCATCGGAAATGCCGCTGAATGGACGAATGAATTCCTCGCCGTCCTGAAGACGTTCGAGAGCACGGATAATCTTCTTCGTGTTGTTCGGGTGTATTGCCTCTGCTGCATCGGGATCTCTTTCGGCAAGCATTTCATGCAAAACCAGACAGCCCCTGTCTTCCGCTATCCTTTCAAGTTCGGATCTGAATTCCTCATTCTTTGGTGATTCTCCGAAATCCATGTCATAGAGTATGGAATTGAGATAAAGACCGGTTCCTCCTGAAATGACCGGAAGCTTTCCTCTGGAGATTATGTCATCAATGGCTTCAAGTGCAAGCTCCTGATACCTTGCCACAGAAAATTCATCTCTCGGGTCAACAAAATCAACCAGGTGATGTACAGCCTGGTTTCTTTCTTCTTCTGTCGGCTTGGCACTGCCTATATCCATGTATTTATATAGCTGCATGGAGTCGCATGAGACGATTTCACCGTCAAATTCCTGTGCCGCCTTAATCGCATATTCAGTTTTACCTACGGCCGTAGGCCCTGCAATTACAAGGATTCGAGGTTTTGTCATGATATCAGACTCTCTTGAACATCCTTTCCATTTCGTGTTTTGTGATTTTAACGAAGGTCGGTCTTCCGTGAGGACAGGAAAACGGATTGCTGCACTGTTTAAGCTGATCAAACAGTGCACTGATTTCATCATCTGCAAGCAGCTCCCCTGCCTTTACGGCTGATTTGCAGGATCTCATTATGATTTTATCGAGAACACTGCTCTTTCCAAGGTCAGGT
Organism: Clostridia bacterium; assembly: GCA_024403185.1. Lineage (GTDB taxonomy): Bacteria > Bacillota > Clostridia > Peptostreptococcales > Anaerovoracaceae > Lentihominibacter. The sequence goes on along the minus strand of JAKSSG010000001.1, from coordinate 87,127 downwards.
TTCAGGCTGAATTCGTTAAACAGGTCATTCAGGAAGTTCTCGGCTTCAGACATTTCCATGAAAGCCGGGATTTCACGTACTATATAAGTGTTGTTTCCAAAGAATTCAATGTCATATCCCATGTTTCTGACTGCTGAAATCCAGCTGTCCTCAGTGGCGGAGACATCAGCCGAAACGTTGAAATTCAAGGGCAGCATAAGCTGCTGTTGTGCTTTTTCTTCCGAATTGTACTGCTTCAGCAGCCTCTCGTAGAATATTCTCTCATGGGCCGCGTGCTGGTCAATCAGATAGAATGTATCTTCACTCTGACAGGCTATGTATGTATTGAAAACCGAACCTATTACGTTGAGATCATCAAATTCAAATGGCCTCATTTCAGCCGGTCTGATTTCTTCAATTTTGCTTTCACGATTTAATGATTTATCGGATTCGTCTCTTAAAGTAGTCAATAACGATTTTATGTCCACTTGCTCCGACTTGTCCTCTGTTTTTTCCACAGGTTTTACCAGAGGCTCACTCTTCCCTGCAGGCTCATAAACGAATGGTTTTTCATTCATTTCAGGAGTTTTAACAGCTGATGGAATCGCCTCTTCCACTTGCAATGACTGGCTTACAGCCCTTTGAACAAAGTCTTCAACCTCGGCGTTGTCGTCAAATCTTACTTCCCTCTTTGTTGGATGAATGTTAACATCCAGCTTTTCGGGTGGCATGGCAAGAAAGAGGAAAGCTATAGGAAATCTGCCCTGGAACATTCTTTCTTTATAGGCTTTATCAAGTGCCCTTTCCATAACCGAACTTGCTATGATTCTGCCGTTTACACAGAATATCTGCCTGTTTCTTGACGGCAGAGTTGTTCCCGGATCGGATACAAAGCCCCTGAGCATGAATCCGTTTTCCGTCTTTTCCACAGGGATCAGGCCCTTGCCGATATCAGAACCGTAAATGCTCATGATGTTTGCCAGTATATTGCCCCTTCCTGAGGTGGTAAACACCGTATTTGAGCCGTTTATCACGTTGAAACGGACATCCGGATAGGATAATGCGATTCTTGACGCGAAATCGATGATTCTGCGGCTTTCCGATGCTGCTGAATTGAGAAACTTATGTCGTGCAGGCACATTGAAAAACAGGTCTCTTACCGTAATTGTAGTTCCGTCCGGACAGCCGGTCTGTGAATTCTCCAGGATTTCGCTTCCTTCCGTAATAACCCTGCAGCCTGCCTTTGCATCTGCCGTTTTGGTTATGAGTTCCACTCTGGCAACTGCACATATGCTGGCCAGCGCTTCTCCTCGAAATCCCAGGGTTCCTATGCAGTCCAGGTCCTTTTCACTTGTGATCTTGCTTGTAGCGTGGCGCCTGAAGGCCAGTTCGGCCTGATCGGCAGGTATGCCGCAGCCGTTATCGGTAATCCGGATATATGAAATTCCGCCATCTCTAATCTCTATCGTGATGGCGGTTGCTCCTGCATCGAGGGAATTTTCAACCAGTTCCTTTACTATGGATACCGGTCTGTCAATTACCTCTCCTGCTGCGATTTTGTCTGCAGTTTTCTTGTCAAGTAATCTGATCATTTCTCTTAAATAATGGATTTAAGCTCCTCGAGAAGCTTTAAGGCCTCCGACGGAGTAGTATTCATAAGGTCAAGCTCCCTGAGTTTTACAAGCACCGCATTCGGTGCAGAATCAAAGAGTGAAAGCTGCATTTCGGTCTGAGCCGGCTCTACGCTCTGGTCTGCCTTTGCATCTGCTTCGCTGAAGGTTCTCAGATTGTGCTCCTTTTCCTCATTCAGGGAATCCAGATGAATCTGAGCATTTTCAAGCAGTTCGGCCGGCGCTCCGGCAAGCTTGGCAACGTGTATTCCGTAGGATCTGCTGGCGCTTCCTTCAACGATCTTGTGCAGGAACACAATGTCGCCCTTGTCTTCGGATACGTCAACATTAAGGTTTTTTACGCCCTTCAGAGTATCCTCAAGCACGGTCATTTCATGATAATGAGTTGCGAAAAGCGTTCTCATTTTACGTTCCGGCTTGCAGATGAATTCCGCCGCGGACCAGGCAATAGAAAGACCGTCATATGTACTTGTTCCCCTGCCTATTTCATCGAGAATTATAAGTGATTTGGCTGTTGCAGTGTTCAGAATATAAGCCAGTTCGCTCATTTCCACGAAGAATGTGCTCTGTCCCTGGGCCAGGTTGTCGGAAGCTCCGATTCTGGTAAATATCCTGTCGCATATGCCTATGCGGGCATTTTCTGCGGGAACGAAACATCCGGCCTGGGCCATGAGCACTATGAGTGCCGTCTGTCTCATGTATGTGGATTTACCTGACATGTTCGGACCCGTAATCACAAGCAGATTTGATCCTTCCCTGTCAAGATAGGTATCGTTGTTTACGAATATGCCGTCTCTTATTGTCTGCTCGATTACGGGATGCCTTCCCTTTTCGATTGAAATGACATCACCGCTGTCAACGGACGGCTTAACATAGTTGTTTCTCTCGGAAACCTGAGCAAAGGATGTGAGTACATCGAGCTCGGCTATTGCCGCGGAAGTGCTCTGTATTTCACTGATATATCCCTGCAGATATTCTCTCATTTCAGTGAAAAGCTCGTATTCCATCCTGTTGATTTCAGCTTCGGCGTTAAGAACCAGCCTTTCCGTATCCTTAAGCTGCGGAGTAACGAATCTTTCACAGTTTACAAGTGTCTGCTTTCTTATGTAATCCTCAGGAATGAGGTCGTAATAGGACTTGGTAACTTCAAGATAATAGCCGAATACCTTGTTGAATCCGACCTTCAGATTCTTAATTCCCGTACGTTCCCTTTCAGAAGCCTCCAGAGATGCAATCCAGTGCTGGGCATCGGCAATCGAAGCCTTCAGATTATCCAGTTCCTCCGAATATCCGGCTCTGATAAGACCGCCTTCCTTAACGGTAAACGGCGGTTCGTCAACTATTCCCGCATCAATGGTTTCAAATACCTCGGCTAGAGGATAAATTCTGTCATGAATGTCGCTCAGAATGACTGAATCCACTGACTCCAGCTCCATTCTGATCTCCGGAAGCACGCGGCATGAGCCCGAAAGTGCAATCAGGTCGCGGCCGTTGGCCTTTCCCGTTGCAATTCTTCCGGCAAGACGCTCAAAATCGTATACTCTCTTGAGATGTTCCTTGATGTTGTTGCGGATGATAACATTCTCCAGAAGAGTGTCAACTCCATCAAGTCTGAGCTGTATCATGTTAACGTTGTTGAGAGGCTCTCTCAGCCACTGTTTCATCTTTCTGGAGCCCATGGCCGTATGGGTTTTATCCAGAACACCCAGAAGCGATCCCTGAAGCTTTTTCTCAAATAGGGTTTCAGTGAGCTCGAGATTCTTAATGGTGGATTTATCAAGGGACATGTGCTGTCCCATGACGTATACGCTCAGATTTCTTATATGAGAAAGGTCATTCTTCTGAGTATCGTGCAGGTACAAAAGCAAGGCTCCCAGAGCCATTTCGCCTGCGGAATCATCCTCTACTCCGATGCCGTGGAGTGCTCCGACTCTGAACTGTCGCTTTATTGAATCCCTGGCAGCATCGCGTCTGTAGAAGCTTTCGTCTGCAATATTAAAACAGGCCTCCGTAATGGGCCTGATGTCTTCAATGTCAATGGCATCAGCTGTATTCTGATCAAGAACAACTTCACGGGCGTTGATTTTGACCAGTTCATTTACCATGGATTCCCTTCTTCCGTAGCCTTCTATGGAAGTCAGTCTTATTTCCCCTGTAGAAACATCACAGTATGACAATCCCACACTGCTTTCGTCCATGAATACCGATGCTATATAGTTGTTTTCGTTTTCTTTCAGCATGGTACTGCTCACTACAGTACCCGGTGTCACAATCTGTATTACTTCCCTCTTTACAATTCCCTTTGCAGTGGCGGGATCCTCTGTCTGCTCGCAGATTGCAACCTTGTAGCCCTTTTCAATGAGCCTGCTGATATAGGTTTCGGCGGCATGGAAAGGGACTCCGCACATGGGAGCCCTTTCTTCCAGACCGCATTGTTTACCTGTAAGTGTCAGCTCCAGTTCTCTTGAAGCTGTTTTGGCATCATCAAAGAACATCTCATAGAAATCGCCCAGCCTAAAGAACAGGATACAATCCTGATGTTCGTCCTTTATTTCAAGATACTGCTGCATCATGGGCGACAGCTTTGATTTTGCCACTTTAATCTCCTCTTACTTTCCCAGCTTTTTGTTATAAGCTTCAATACCCAGCTTAATGAGTTCAGCGCCTCTTCTCATCTTTTCAGGTGCCAGAACGTATGCGATTCTCATTTCGTCCTTGCCGAGGCCAGGAGTTGCATAGAATCCGCCTGCAGGTGTGAACATTACTGTTTCACCGTTGTCATCGAACTCTGTCAGCATGAACATGAGGAAGTCTTCAACGTCATCAACCGGAAGCTTTGCAGTCATGTAGAAAGCGCCGCCAGGAAGCTGGCATGTAACTCCAGGAATCTTTGAGATTTCTTCGTATGCAGCATCTCTTCTTGCACAGTATTCTGCCTTTGCTTCGTCATAGTAGCTCTTGTCCAGTCTGTAAAGTGCTGCAGCACCAACCTGTTCCAGTGTTGGACAGCAGAGTCTTCCCTGAGCCAGCTTCAGAATTGAATTCATCAGATCCATGTTCTTTGAAATTACAGCGCCTACTCTTGCTCCGCATGCTGAATATCTCTTTGATACCGAGTCAACGAGGATTACTCTGTCAGCAAGGTCTTCCAGCATTCCGAATGATGTCACTTCTCTGTCATCATATGCGAATTCTCTGTATACTTCGTCGGAGATGATCCACAGGTCGTGTTCCTTGGCGATTTCGCCGATCATCTTCATTTCGTCGAGAGTAAGAACTCTTCCTGTAGGGTTACCGGGGCTGATGCAGCAGATTGCTCTTGTCTTAGGAGTGATTGCTGCTTCAATAAGGTCCTTCTTTGCCCATGCATATCCGTCTTCTGCACTTGTAGTCAGTGGAACGAGCACGCCGTTAACCTGGTTGCAGAAAGTATTGTAGTTAGTGTAGAACGGTTCAGCTATGAGTGCCTCTTCACCTGGGTTCAGCAGAGCTGTGAAGATAAGAGTCAGAGCTTCTGATCCGCCGTTTGTGATGTTGATGTTTTCTCTGGAATAGTTCATTCCGTACATCTTCATGTAATCAATCATTGCGTCCAGCAGTTCTGTAACTCCGCCTGATTCAGCGTATGCGATAACCTTGTTGTCAAAGTTGTCGATTGCTTCCTTGAATACAGCAGGTGTTTCAATGTCAGGCTGTCCGATGTTCAGACGATAAACAGTCTTGCCGTTGGCTTCTGCTTCGAAACCGTACTTGTTGAATCTTCTGATTGGTGAAAACTGCATGCCGGCAACTCTCTTCGATACTTCCATTTCCTTAGTCTCCTTTTTTAGTATTATTTTTAATATTATTTGGTTAATTTATATAAAAGCACAGGCTTTTATGTCAGTGAGTTATGTGATTCGGAAACAACTTCCTTCACATCCATTTCATTATCGCACTTTTTCTTCTTCATGAAAAGCAAATATTCAATATTTCCCTTGGTTCCCGTAACCGGAGAATATGTCAGGCCCCATGGATAGAGACCGTTCTCTTCACCGTAGCCTATTACGTTCTCGATTACCTGCCTGTGAACATCCGGATCACGAACTATGCCCTTCTTTCCCACCTGCTCTCTTCCGGCCTCAAACTGAGGCTTTACGAGACATACAAGGCAGCCGTCTTCATGCAAAAGCTGACTTGCCACTGGGAAAACAAGCCTGAGTGAAATGAACGAAACATCAATGCTTATGAAATCCACATCCCTGCCGATTTCATCCACATCCAGATATCTTACGTTGCACTTTTCCATGTTAACAACGCGTTCATCATTTCTCAGCTTCCAGTCAAGCTGTCCGTATCCCACATCGATGCAGAACACCTGCTTTGCCCCGTTCTGAAGCATGCAGTCGGTAAATCCTCCCGTAGATGCACCGATGTCGACAGCCTTTGCACCCTCAAGGGAAAAATCCCACGTTTTAAGGGCTTTTTCAAGCTTCAGTCCACCTCTGCTAACATATGGACATAAAACCTCTTTAAGAGTGATTTCAGCCATCTCATCAATACTTGTGCCCGGTTTGTCCACAACCTGTCCGTCAACGAGCACAACGCCGGCCATGATGCTGGCCTTGGCCTTCTCCCGCGACTCAAACAGGCCTTTTTCAGTTGTTAAAATATCTAATCTTTTTTTCATATATCTATCAGGCGTTCAGCGGTGTACATTTGCTGCGACTGTATTTGCAATAGAGTCTGCATCCAGATGATACTTTGCGTAGAGCTCCTCCTGCGTTCCGTGTTCAATGAATTTGTCAGGCCAGCCAAGGTTGATTACCTTTGCAGGGCTATCGGCCAGAAATGCCTTTACTGTCTCGCCTATTCCCCCGCTGACAGCACCGTCCTCCACAGTGAGAACAAGCGGATATCTGGTGCCTGATGCTGCAAGCTTCTTCTCGTCGAGAGGTTTGAGCGAGGCCATGTTGATTACGCTTGCCGAAATGCCTTCTCTTTTGAGAATGTCAGCGGCCTTCAGTGCCTGTGAAACCATTGCGCCTGCGGCCCATATTTCAGCATCCGATCCGCGTTTGAGCTGGAATGACCTGCCCGGTGCAATATCATTTGGCTTTTTGAGATCAGGTGCGGTTCCCCGAGGGTAACGGATTGCACAAGGTCCGTCGAGTGCAAGTGCGCATTCCATCATTCTCTCAAGCTCCTCACCGTCCTTAGGTGCAAAAACAGTCATGTTAGGCAGGGATTTCAGGTAGGAAATGTCGAAGTTTCCGTGATGTGTTTCCCCGTCTGCGCCTACCACTCCGGCACGGTCAATGCAGAATACCACAGGAAGGTTCTGCAGACAGACATCCTCCGCAATCTGATCGTATGCTCTCTGCAGGAACGAGGAATAGATTGCTACGAAAGGTCTGAGTCCTGCCTTTGCGAGACCTGCCGAGAACGATACCGCATGTTCCTCTGCAATTCCCACGTCAAAGAGCCTCTTCGGGTATCTGGACTGGAATTTTTCAAGGCCTACGCCGTCTATCATCGCAGCACTTACCGCAACTATTCTGCTGTCCTCTGCTGCCATTTCTGTAAGCCTGCAGCCGAATACGGATGACCAGGACGGCGCTGAGGATTTCTTCAGTGCCTTTCCCGTTTCAACATCAAACGGTCCGATGCCGTGAAATACATCCGGGTTTTCTTCGGCCTTTGAATAGCCCTTGCCCTTCTTGGTTACCGCATGTATGAGAACCGGACCCTTTATTGCCTTTGCACGCTCAAGAGTCTGGCACATTTCCTTAATGTCATGTCCGTCAACGGGACCGATATACTTGAATCCAAGCTCTTCGAAAAGAATTCCGTCGATTACGGCGTATTTTATGTTTTCCTTGGCATTGTGAATGCCGGAAATTACGCTTTCACCTATCATCGGAACCTTTGAAAAGCCCTTCTTTACCTGGGTTTTCATGTGCATGTACTTGTCAGTACTGGTAATGCGGCCAAGAGAGCTTGAAAGTCCGCCCGTGTTAGGAGAAATGGACATGCCGTTGTCGTTCAGAACAACGATTAAGTTGGTATTCATGCTTCCTGCATTGTTCAGAGCCTCATAGGCAAGCCCGCCTGTCATTGCACCGTCGCCGATGACAGATACGACCTTGTATTCTTCCTTTTTCAGGTCTCTTGCAGCAGCAAGGCCCAGTCCAAGGGAAATGGATGTACTGCTGTGTCCCGTATCAAAAACATCGTATTCACTGTCTGCCGCTTTAGGAAAACCGCTCATTCCCCCAAGCTTTCTAAGGTTTTCAAAGCCGTCGATTCTGCCTGTGAGAATCTTGTGAACATAGGTCTGATGTCCAACATCCCATATTATCTTGTCTTCAGGAGTATTGAAGCTCCTGTGCAGCGCTATTGCCAGTTCGACAATTCCCAGATTTGACGCCAGGTGACCTCCGGTCTTTGAAACTGAATCCACCAGAAAATCCCTCAGTTCATAACTGAGCAGTTCAAGTTCGTCATAATCCATTGTCCTGAGATCTTCAGGGAAATTGTGTTCCGATAGATAATTGCTCATGAAATATTCCTCTTAACTGATTCTTGTAGCCAGATCCTGTGCGAGTTTAACGAAAAGCTCAGCGTTGTCGTAGTATTCGGCAAGAGCATTTACAGCGTTTTCAGTCAGCTGCTTCAGCTTTTCCTTTGATTCATCAAGACCGTAGATTGCAGGATAAGTGGCCTTCATCTTCTCAGCGTCCATTCCTGTCTGTTTTCCCATGATTTCAGCATCGCCTTCAACGTCCAGGATGTCGTCGCATACCTGGAATGCCAGCCCCAGGTTCTCTGCGAAAACTGTCAGATTTTCAAGATCGTGTTCGTTGCAGCCGCCAAGCCTTGCGCCGGCACGGATTGCAGCAACGATAAGATCAGCGGTCTTTGTCAGATGTATGTAGTCGAGCAGTTCCTTTGAAACGCTCTTGTTTTCAGCTTCCATGTCGGCTATCTGGCCTGCAACCATGCCCTTTACGCCGGAACCCTTTACAATTTCCAGAGCTGCCTTTACCCTTCTCTTCAGGGCTTCAGGGTCGTCAAAATAGAGAAGCATGTCCTTCTGCATGACCTCATATGCAACCGACTGGAGTCCGTCACCTGCAAGGGTTGCAACTGCCTCACCGAAAACCTTGTGATTTGTAGGCATTCCTCTTCTCATGTCGTCATCATCCATGCAAGGCAGATCGTCGTGTATGAGAGAATATGTGTGTATGTATTCTATTGCACATGCGTACGGAAGCGCCTCGGCAGCACGGCCGCCGCAGAAATCGCATGCAGCCATGAGCAGAACCGGTCTGATTCTCTTTCCTCCGGCCTGAACGCTGTATTTCATTGCCTCGTAGAGAGTTATGCTCTTCTGATCCACGTCAGGCATGAAGTCCGTAATGTGCTCTTCCACCATTATCTTGTAATCTTCAAAAGTCAGATCATTCATTTCGTAAGAACCTCCACTTTCTGCTGTGCTTCCTCCAGAATTCTGCTGCATTCCTTATAATGCTTCAGACCTTCCTCGTAATTTTTAATGGCATCCTCCAGAGAAGTATCCTGAGATTTCAGCTTCTCCGACGCCGTTTCAAGCTTTTTCAGCGATTCCTCAAATGTTGTTTTCTTTTCTGCCATAAGGTCTTCCTCCTTATTTCACATCGGTAATCTCAGCTTCCGCGGAACCTGAGCCGGTTTCAATGTTAACCATCTGTCCCTTTTTCAGGGCTTTGGTGCTGTTTATTATCTTACCCTTATCATCGGTTACTACCGAATATCCTCTTGCGAGTATAGCCTTTGGATTTGAAGATTCTATGAAATCCTTCAGCATTTCTATCTTTTCTCTTCCGGAAGCGAGCCTCATTTCAATGTTTTCTGTCATGGCTTCCATGATGCGTTCCGCATTTACCTGCTCATAGGCTATCCTGGACTGAATGTTCTGAGCGAAAGCCGTCGGATTAAGAGTCTCCAGCCTGTTTTTCCTCTGTTCGACATTTCTGAGAAGATCTTCACCAAGAGACTGCTTCATGTCATCCAGATATTCTCTCATTTCACCCGTGTCAAAGGCGGCCATTTCCGCCGCAGCTGTTGGCGTTGCCGCCCTGGCGTCAGCAACGAAATCGGCTATTGTGAAGTCCGTTTCATGCCCGACTGCCGAAATTACGGGAATTCCTGAGGCGTAAATGCTTCTGGCAACCTTTTCCTCATTGAACGCCCACAACTCCTCCATGGAGCCGCCTCCACGTCCAGTGATGATCACATCGACCTGTGGGTAGTTTTCATTGAGACTGTCTATTGCCTTTGCAATATCCGCTGCAGCCGCGGGCCCCTGCACCAGAACCGGATAAACCAGAATATCCGTGTAACTGTTCTTGTTCTTTATGGTTCTGATAATGTCCCTGACCGCAGCACCTGTTTCCGAGGTAACCACGGCAACAGTTGATGCAAAAGCAGGAATTTCCTTCTTGTGAACCTCGTCAAAGAGCCCCTCTTTCGCCAGTTTTTCCTTAAGCTTCTCAAACTGAACAGCCAGCTGTCCCTCACCGTTTACCTCAATGTCTCTGATGTTGAGAGAATAATATCCGCCACGCTCATAGACTGAAATGTATCCGTAGGCTATTATCTCGGTTCCCTCTTCCAGAGGACAGGTTATTTTCTCAAGCTTGCTCGCAGCAAGAAAACAGTTTATCTTGCTGTCGTCGTCCTTCAGCGAGAAATAAACGTGGCCGGAACCGTGAAATTTCAGGTTGCTGACTTCACCGATAACCGAGACATTACCCAGAATGGGATCGGTGCGGAGAACCCTGCCTATGTAGTTGTTAAGCTGTCCTACGCGGACCGGCTTTAATCCCATGAATACCTTCCTCCAAGAAGTGCAATGCCCACTGCATTGTCAGATGACAGATTGCGGTCATCAAAATATATGTTATGGTTCTTTAATTCAGATTTGATTATATTTCTCATGTAACGGCTGGAAGAAACGCCGCCGGCCATTATTACGTCGTTTAATCCGGTCTTTTCGCAGGCCTGATTAAGCATTCGGCACATGGCATCTGCAAGCTTATCAAATATTTCAACAATCAGTTCCTCATCGGGTACACTTCCCGCAATGTTTTTAATCTGTGTATCGATTCCCGAAAGATTGAGCTCAGCCTTATCAACCTTAATGCGTGTCAGCAGACCGCTTTCTGAACTGCCGGCCAGCGCAATGCCGTCCATTTCCTCGCCGCATGGAAAATTCATTCCCATGGCTACACCGGCCCTGTCCAGAACCTGTCCGAAGGAAATATCCTTAGTTCCGCCTACTATTTCAATGTCGAATGCTGAATCGCTGTATTCGTCATTCTGCCTTACCTTCAGAACCTCACAGGTCCCTCCGGAAAAATGGCAGGCGAGAAAATCTCTGTCTTTATCTATGCAGCTGTATCTCCTGACTGCTTCAATGTGGCCTTCCTGATGAGAAAAAGCCATTACAGGAACATTCATCATTGCCCCAAGTGATCGCGCGAAACTTTCGCCGGCAAGAAAGCACGGCATGTAGGAGCCTTCCACCGGTCTCGGCCTTGAGGAATAAGCAATGGCGGATATTTCACCTGTAAAATCATTTCCCAGCCGGTCAAACAGAACCGGAAGATTCTTTACATGCTGAAAGAGGGCTTCAGACTGTCTCAGTCCGCGCTCCCCTTTCTTTACCTGAAGAAATTCTCTCAGGTCAAATATTATGTCGTCACCGTTAGTCACAGCGACAGATGTCTTGTAATTGCTTGTATCAATCCCAAGCACGTATTCGCTGCGGTTCATGCTTTATACCTGCTTTTTTGTTAAAGCGCCAAGAACTCCGTGAACAAATCTTCCCGAATTATCGGTGCTGAATTTCTTGGCCAGGTTTACGGCCTCGTTAACGCTTACTGCTGCAGGAATATCGTCACAGTATCTGATTTCTCCATAGGCGAGCCTCATGATGGCCAGATCCACCTTAGGCATTCTGCTGGTCTTCCACTTGGTGCTGCAGCTGTTGATTTCAGCATCAACTTCACCCAGATTGTCCAGGATGGAGTTGATGAGAGCCAGACCTCTGTCAGCGTGAGCTCCCGGGAGTCTCTCCGACGTAAGCGCGGCTGCCTTTGCTTTGGCATCGGCCTTATCTGCTGTTTTGTCATTTTCTATTGCTTTTGATGCATCCAGTTCGAAAAGAATCTGCATCATTATTTCACGTGCTTCATTTCTCGTCATCGCTTTCCACTCCCTGTACATGAATATTTACGGCTGAAACTTTCAGTCCCGTCATGGAATTAATTTCTTTTTTTACATTTTCCTGAATGTCCCAGGCGACTGATGGAATCTTGTAACCGTATTTAACGTTTATGTTTACATCGATTTCGACTTTACCATCGTACTGGTCAACCTTGATGCCCTTCCCCACAAGCTCCTTGCCTAGAATGTTTTTGGACAGGGCATTGTAAATGCCGCCGGCCATGCATGCAACGCCCTCGGTCTTGAGGGTTGCGTTGACAGCCAGAACGGCTATGACTTCATCAGAAACTTCTATTATTTCCTTTTCATCAGTCATCTTCGCTTACCTGCTCTTCCTTCTCGTTTATCTTAAGTGTAAGTTCCTCAATACGTCTGTCCTTAACGGATTTTATGGTGAATACATAGTTTTCAAAGAAAACTTCCTTGCCTATGTCGTCTTCATCCGGTATCTCACCGAACATGTCCAGAATGAAGCCTCCGATTGTTTCGGAATCCTCCGATTTGAGATTGATTCCAAGTTCCTCGTTAAGGTCATCAAGGTTCATTCCGCCGTCTATGATATACAGGCCCTCGCCTATGTTCTTTACTTCCTCTTCCTCTTCGTCATATTCGTCGTCAATGTCGCCCATTACCTCTTCGATAATGTCCTCCATGGTAACGATTCCACAGAAGCCGCCGTATTCGTCTATGAGAATTGCGATGTGCTGCTTGGTCTTCTGCAGTTCGAAGAACAGTGAGTCGATATTCTTTGTTTCAGGCACGAAATATGGCGTTCTAAGGATGGATCTGATATCCACATTGTCAAAGCCGTCGCTTCTTGCCTTGATCAGGTAATCCTTGATGTAAAGGATACCTATGATGTTATCGCTGTCATCCTCATAGACCGGAATTCTGGAATATCTGAGTTCCATGAGCTCGTCAATGTACTCTTCGGCCGGATCATTTATGTCTATTGCGAAGACGTCTGTTCTCGGAGTCATGATTTCATATGCCAGAATGTCATCAAAGGCAAATACTCCGGTAATCATCTTCTTACCCTCTTCCTTAAGTTCACCGCTTTCCTGACCTGCTTCAAGCATTTCTACGATGTCCTCTTCGGAATACTCGTTATCGTTAACATCGGTTCTCTGTCTGAACAGCTTAAGGAATACAAAGGCAAGAGCAGAGGTGCAGACGGTCATTGGCTTCATGATAACTCTCACGGCCTTTACAGGGCCGGAGGTGCTCATGACAATCCCTTCCGCGTGCTGAAGCGCTATTCTTCTCGGAAGCATTTCCCCAAGTGCCATGAGGAATGCAGCCGGAATGAAGAAAGCTATGATGAAAGATATTGTGTAGACAACATCAAATGATTCAAAGAGTTCTCCAAAGACGCACGAAAGCGGAATAAGATATGCCAGCATGGATCCTATGCAGAACAGCATGTAGAGCAGAATGTTCAGGGATCTTATTGCCAGCTTGAATTCAGGCGCTCTTTCAAAAATGTCCAGGGCTGCCTTCGCTCTTGAATCTCCGTCTTCAGCAAGCTCTCTTATTGCAACCTTGTTTGATTCGGAAATTGCCTTTCTCGCCGCACTGAAATATGCGTTTATTGCAATTATCAGTAATAAAATTAACGTTCCCCATAAGGGTAAAGGGTCAACTGTCATGTTCTTCATTTCTCCTTTCGCAACATGAAGTCAGCCTCAACGGGCTTTTCCACTTTTATCTTAAGAATCTGCTGAGGATGTGGCGCCGACTGTACAGGCTCACCCTCCTCATCAAGCATTACTTCCAGCTTCTGTCTGAAATAATCCGTACCCGGTCCGAATACCTCGATTTCGTCCCCGATATCCATCTTGTTTCGCTGTTCAACAACGGCATATCCGGTTTCCGGGTCATAGCTTTTAACCAGACCTACAAAGCTGTAATCTCTCGTGTACGCACTGGTCAGATAGTTCTGATCCTCGTTTGTAGGCTTTCTGAAGTAGAAGCCTGTAGTGAATTCGCGGTGGCTTGCCTTGCACATTTCATCAAACCACTCAGAATTGAATTCATAGTTTTCAGGATCCGCATAATATGCATCTATTGCCCTGCGGTAAGCACCGACAACGTGGGCAATGTAGAAAATGCTCTTCATTCTGCCCTCAATTTTGAAGGACATTATTCCCGCATCTATCAGCTCAGGAATGTGCTCCAGAAGACACAGGTCCTTGCTGTTGAAAATGTAGGTCCCCCTGTCATCCTCATCAACAGGCCAGTATTCTCCCGGACGTTTTTCCTCCTCAAGACGGTACTTGTATCTGCACGGATGTGCGCAGGCTCCCCTGTTGGCGTCCCGGTCGGTCATGAAATTGCTGAGCAGGCATCTTCCCGAATAGGAAATGCACATGGCACCGTGCACGAAGCCTTCAAGTTCCAGATCCTCAGGGGTCTTTGCCCTTATTTCCCTGATTTCATCAAGAGTAAGCTCTCTTGCCATGACCAGTCGCTTAATGCCCATGTCATGCCAGAAATTGGCCGTAACATAGTTTGTCATGTTGGCCTGGGTTGACAGGTGGAATTCCGCATCCGGAATAATCTCTCTGATAATCGAAATCACAGCCGGATCGGATACGATGAAGGCATCTACCGGAATGTCCTTAATCTTTTCAATGTAGTTGCGAAGCGGTTCAATGTCCTCATTATGAGCATATACGTTAACGGCCATGTGGCAGCGCACGCCTCTCTCATGTGCAAAGGCAACCCCTTCTCTGATTTCATCAATGGACATGTTGCCTGCGCCGGATCTGAGAGAGAACATCTCCCCTCCGAAGTAAACGGCATCTGCACCGTATTCCACTGCTATTTTAAGTTTTTCAAGATCGCCGGCCGGGGCCAGCAGTTCTACTTTATTCATTATGTTTCCTTATGCTTATGGATAAACCGTCGCCTGTAGGTGAAACGACAGTATCAAAATTGTCAAGTGAAGTGATGTAATCGATAAAATTACGCATGTGTCTGATTGAAGTCTTATACCTGCCGCGGGTGTCAAACTCATCTGAAGCAGTCATGCCCTTCTGGAGAACATTGTCGCATATGATGATGCAATCCTCCTTCAGCATAGGCATTGACAGGTCCCAGAACTCTCTGTAATGGCTTTTTGCGGCATCTACAAACAAGATGTCATATTTGTCCGACTCGCTGCTGAAATCGCCTTTCTGAAGCTCTTTCAGAACTTCACGGCCATCACCGCGCAGCACGTTTATCCTGTCGCTGAAGCCCATGTTCCTGATGTTTGACTCTGCAATATCGGCAGTGGCATCATCCAGTTCAATGGTAGTGACCTGACAGCCGCAGCATTCAGTAAATACACACGACGAATAGCCCACAGCAGTTCCTATTTCCAGAACTCTTGCAGGCTTTTTCAGTTTCATGATGACTTTAAGCAGATTCTCCGCATCCTTCTGTATTATTGGAACGTGATTCTGCACAGACATCTCTCTTAAGTTTTGAAGGTCCGCATTGCTGCTTTTGTACAGACTGTCGATGTACGCAGCAACAATATTATTTGTAATGTTCATATTAACAGTATTTACTGCTCCAGATCCTCTTCAGACCATGGATGAGCAGCGACGTTTTTATCATGCTCTTCGTTTGTCTTTGCATAATATATCGTTCCGTCAGGTCCTGCATAGAAGAACAGGTCGTCCGTCTTGTCGTAATTCAGAAGACCGTCCATTGCAATGGTTGGAACCGTGCAGATAGGTCCCGGAATCAGTCCCTGTACCTTTCTGGCATTATACGGTGAATCGGAATCGAGCTGTGAAACCTTCAGGTCTACCCTGTCCTCATCGAAGATGTAGCATACAGTAACGTCACTTCCGAGGGACATGTCCTTCTTGAGTCTGTTTACGAAGACACCTGAAATGTGTGTGGCATCCTTTTCTGTTGCGCAACCTTCCTTGGTTACGATAGATGCAAGTGTCAGGAATTCATGTACAGAGAAATCGGATGATTCGATCTCTGATCTTCTCTCGGAAAGAGCTTCATCCATTCTGTCCAGAGCCATTTCCGTCAGGCTTTCAAGGGACGGATCGGAATCCGTAATGAAATATGTATCCGGGAAGAGATATCCTTCAAGCGGATGCATTACATCATCCTTCAGAACATCGTCTGTAAGGAACCAGTACTTGGCTATAAGCTCACTGACGTAGGATTTGTCATCCCATTTGTTCATAATTTCCTTGGCTGAGAACGGTGAAACCTCTGAAAGCGCCTGTGCGCACTGAGTGAGCCTGTATCCCTCGCTAAGCTGGAACGATGTTTTTGATATGTAATTGAAATCACCCGTATTGATTGCCTTCATCATTTCAGGCACAGTCATCGCCTTGTTGAAAATGTAGTTGTTTGCCTGAAGACTGTTGTATCCGCCGATTCTGGCATTTATCTTGGCACATGTCCTGTTTTTGATGAGACCGTTATCGTCCAGAATGGCAACGATGGATGATGCACCGCTTCCGTTAGGTATCTCAACCGTAACATCAACCATGTCATGAGAATCCACAGCACCTATACCGTTGAGATAATAAACTATCCCACCGGTCATTGCGGCAACGAGTATGATAAGAACTACAAGTATTTTCTTCATTTTTTCCTCCGAAAAAAGGGACGCCTGGCGTCCCTTTCATGCAAATTCATTATTTGGATCTTCCAAGATACTCACCAGTTCTAGTATCGATCTGGATTTTTTCGCCTTCTTCAATGAAGATAGGAACACGGATAACTGCACCAGTTTCAACTGTGGCATCCTTTGTAACGTTAGTAGCTGTATCGCCCTTAACTCCCGGTTCTGTTTCGATAACAGTCAGGTCAACGAAGTTAGGAGCTTCTACCAGGAATGCATTTCCCTTGTAGAACTTGATTGTAGCTTCATCATTTTCTCTCAGATACTTCATTGCTTCTTCAACCTGGTCAGCTGACAGAGGAATCTGGTCATAGCTTTCAGGGTCCATGAAGTAATAGAGTTCACCATCTGAATACAGATACTGCATTGTCTTTGTTTCGATGTGAGCCTTAGGGAACTTTGAATCAGGGTTGAATGATTCTTCCTTGATTGCTCCTGTCAGGATGTTCTTATGCTTTGTTCTTACGAACGCTGCACCCTTGCCCGGCTTTACATGCTGGAAGTCAATTACAACATGTGGATCGCCATCAATTTCAAATGTAATGCCTTTTCTGAAATCACCTGCATAAATCATAAATATACTGCCTTTCTTTTTTTATATAATTATTAATTCTTTAACTGATTTAGTCGCGTTTATTATACCAAAGTCGGTAATGATTGCCAAGTCCTCAATGCGCACTCCGAAGCGCTCTGGAATATATATTCCGGGCTCTACGGTTACAGCCATGTTGGTCTGCAGAACGTCGTCGCTGTTTTTGGCAAGACGCGGAGCTTCATGTACCTCACGGCCTACGCCATGGCCTGTCGTATGGATGAAATATTCACCATATCCGGCTGCATCTATGATGTCTCTTGCGGCACTGTCCGCATCGGCACAGCTTACCCCTGCTCTGCAGGCTTCAAGTCCGGCCAGCTGAGCTTTGAGAACTATATCGTAGACCTGCTTTTGCTCCTCGGAGAGTCTGCCGATTCCCACAGTTCTTGTCATGTCACCGCAAAAGCCTTCGTAAACGGCTCCGAAATCCATGGTCAGAAGGTCTCCCTCCTCAATTATCTTGTCTGACGGAACGCCGTGAGGCTGATTGGTGTTTACTCCCGAAACGCATATTGTTTCAAAAGCAAGACCTTCGGCACCCAGTGAATACAGCGTGCGCTCTATTTCTTCGGCTACCTGCTTTTCTGTCATGCCTGCTCTGATATATCCAAGGATATGCTCAAAGCACTTGTCACCCAGGGCTTCCGCCTTGAGAATGCTGAGTATTTCCTCGGGCTTTTTTATCATGTTGTTTCGGTTAAGATTCTCACCCATTACTGCATGTCTCCAACATCGCCCATAGGTCCGATACCGAAGTCGGCAGCGTCACCGATAATCTTGTAAACATCGGACATCATCTGGCTGAAAATCATCTGGTTCTGCAGATACTGTCCGGTGAGAGGATCCTGCATGAGAACAGCGCTGAGCTGCTGCAGCTGTATAAATTCCTCCTGGTCAAGTTCCTGACCCATCATCTGCTTTGCCTGGAATTCAAACTGCTTTTTCATGAAATCCTTGATTGCAGCATCCAGCTCAGGATTTGCTTCAACCTTTGCCTTTACATCGTTGAACTGCTTGCATTCCTCTGATTCCTTGATTGCTGTTGCAAGCTGATGTGCCTGATCATATACGTTCATTCTATACCTCCATGAATATCGGCAGGATTATCGGACTTCTCTCCGTCTTGCCGTAAATATATTTTCTCAAACCTTCTCTTACCGCTGTCTTTATGCCGTTCCAGTCTCTCATGTCCTTTGCCAGACATTCGATGATGATTGATTCGGCTCTCTCGCATGCGGCGTCGATAAGATCTTCGTTTTCTCTGACATATACAAAGCCTCTGGAAATGATGTCAGGACCGGATACTATCATTCCGGCCTCCTTGTCGATTGAAGCCACAACGATAATCAGTCCGGACTCGGACAGAAGTCTTCTGTCTCTGAGTACAATGTTTCCAACGTCTCCGACGCCAAGTCCGTCAACAAAAATGCCTTCTGCTTCAGCAACATTTTCCTGTTTGCCGGCGCCCTTGGCTGACAGTGTAAGCTGGTCGCCGTTATTGAGAATGAAGATGTTCTCCTTAGGCATTCCCAGTTCGCATGCCAGATCCGCATGAGTCTGCAGGTGCCTTGCTTCACCGTGAACAGGCATGAAGTACTTCGGCCTGATAAGTGAATGCATGAGCTTCAGTTCCTCCTGGCAGGCGTGACCGGATACATGAGTTTCGGCAATGTCCGAATATATTACTTCAGCGCCCTTCTCAACCAGCTGGTTTACAACATTGGCAACTGTAAGTTCGTTTCCCGGTACAGGTGTTGACGACAGGATGACCATGTCGTTTTCCCTGATGTTAACAGCCTTGTGGTCATTTGAAGCCATTCTTGCAAGTGCCGACATTGGCTCTCCCTGGCTTCCCGTAGTGATTACAACAAGTTCCTTGTCCGGAATGTTGCCGGCCTTGTTCAGATCGATGAGCTTGCTGTCCGGAATCTTTATGTAACCCAGTTCCCTTGCAAGTTCAACAACGTTTATCATGCTTCTGCCGGAAATGGCAACCTTGCGGTTGCACTGCAGCGCAATGTCGATGATCTTCTGTATTCTGTGAACGTTTGAAGAGAATGTTGCGATGATAATTCTCTTCTTTGATCTTCTGAATATTCCGTCCAGGGTTTCACCTACGACCATTTCGGACTGGGTATAGCCCGGTCTTACAACGTTGGTGCTGTCGGCCATCATGAGCATGACGCCCTCTGATCCTATCTGTGCCAGACGTGCAAAGTCAATCGGATTTCCGTCTACAGGCGTATAGTCGATCTTGAAGTCTCCCGTGTGGAATATTTTTCCCGCTGGAGTCTTTATGCTGTAGCATACGGAGTCCGCAATCGAGTGTGTGATTCTGACAGGTTCAATTGTGAAATGCCTGCCCACTCTGAACTCCTTGCCTGCCTGAATGACGTGAAAATCGGCTTTAAGACCGTGTTCCTTAAGCTTGTTATCAATCAGTCCAAGAGGAAATCTGAGTCCGTAAATCGGAACATTAAGCTCCTTGAGAAGATACGGGATTGCACCGATATGATCCTCGTGACCGTGTGTGATGATCAGTCCCTTGATTTTCTTGTCGCTGTTTACAAGATAATCAAAATCAGGAATGACCTTGTCTATTCCGAACATGTCATCATCCGGGAATGACAGACCGCAGTCAATGAGAAGAATCTCATTGTCATATTCGATCGCGGTCATGTTCTTTCCTATTTCGCCAAGGCCGCCCAGAGGTATAACCTTAACCTCCGGAATCGGTTTCTTTACAGCCTGCTTTGTCTTTTTGGGCTGCTTTTTAGGCGCGGATTTTGACTTGCGCGTGTCTGCTTTTGCATTATTGTTTGTATTTCTTTTTTTCTTTTTCTCTTTTTCTCCCATTCAATTCCTTTCCGAAACCTTAACCCTTGACAACAATGTTAATCAGTCTGCCCGGAACGGCAATTACCTTGACAACATTCATGTCTGCGGTAAGTTCCTTTATTGTTTCATTTTCTTCAGCGATCTTCAGCATTTCATCCCTTGAAGCTTCGCCTGGAATGTTGATTTTTTCCTTGTTTTTGCCGTTGATCTGTACAACGATTTCAACTTCGTCCTTTACCAGAGCGCTTTCGTCATATGACGGCCACCTCTGTTCGTGAACTGAGCCCTCATAGCCCAGATCTGCCCACAGCTCTTCTGTGACATGCGGTACAAACGGTGCCATGAGAATGATTATTGTTCTTATTATTGTGCTGAAAAGTGCCTCGTTTACATCGCCTTCCTTGTACTTGTAAAGCTCGTTAACAAGTTCCATGACAGCACTGATGGCAGTATTGAAATTGAATCTTTCATCGATATCGTTTGACACTCTTCTGATCGTGTCATTGAATACGCGGTTCAGATCCTTGTCTGCCTTGTTCTTCACTTCATATTCACCAGGACAGTTTTCATACTTGTCGGTGAATTCATAAACCAGTCTCCAGATTCTGTTCAGGAATCTGAAGCAGCCTTCAACGCCCTGATCAGACCAGTCAAGTTCTCTTTCCGGTGGTGCGGCGAAAAGAATGAACAGTCTTGCAGTATCTGCGCCGTACTTGTCTATGATTTCAGCAGGACTTACAACGTTTCCGAGTGATTTACTCATCTTGGCCTTAACGTAATTGCCCTCGGCATCTTTATATCCCTTGATAACCATTCCCTGTGTGAGCAGGTTCTTGAACGGTTCATCGTCCTTTACAAAGCCCAGGTCATGGAGAGCCATCTGGAAGAATCTCGCATACATCAGGTGCATGATTGCATGTTCAACACCGCCGATGTACTGGTCAACATTCATCCAGTAGTCTGCCTTTTCCTTTGAGAACACTTCATTCTCGTTTCTTGCGTCGCAGTATCTGAGGAAGTACCATGATGAATCGAGGAATGTGTCCATGGTGTCAACTTCCCTCTTTGCAGGCTGTCCGCATACAGGACAAACTGTATCTACGAAGGTTTTGCTTGTTACGATCGGTGATTCGCCCTTTCCTGTGAATTCAACGTCAGTTGGCAGCATTACCGGCAGATTTTCTTCCTTTTCAGGAACCCAGCCGCAGTGGTCACAGTAAATCATAGGAATAGGAGTTCCCCAGTATCTCTGACGTGAAATGAGCCAGTCACGGAGTCTGTAGTTTATAGTCTTTCTTCCGATTCCTCTTTCGTCTGCAACTTCGGCAATCTTCTGGATTGCATCCTTGTTGTTCATTCCCGTGAACTCGCCGGAGTTGATAACAGTACCCTCTGCGGCACATGCTTCCTTCAGATTGTTCAGGTCAACTTCAGGATCATGCGGGTCGATAACAGGAATAATCTCAAGATTGAACTTTGTCGCAAAGTCAAAGTCACGCTGGTCATGAGCAGGTACGCCCATTACAGCTCCGGTACCGTAACCCATGAGTACGTAGTCGGCAATGAATATAGGCATTTCCTTTCCGGTGAAAGGATTGATCGCATATTTTCCAATGAACTGACCTGTCTTCTCGTTTGTTGTTGAAGTACGGTCAATTTCGCTCATGTGAGCGCATTTATCAATGTATTCC
Organism: Clostridia bacterium; assembly: GCA_024403185.1. GTDB lineage: Bacteria > Bacillota > Clostridia > Peptostreptococcales > Anaerovoracaceae > Lentihominibacter. The sequence goes on along the minus strand of JAKSSG010000001.1, from coordinate 65,497 downwards.
TTAGCAGGAGCTTCGTATTCAGTTCCCTTTACCATGTCAAGTACTGACGGATATTCAGGTGCAAGAACCATGAAAGTTGTACCGTAGATTGTATCTACACGGGTTGTGAATACGGTCAGTGTTTCATCGTAATCCTTAACCTTGAAATCAACTTCGGCACCATGTGACTTGCCGATCCAGTTTTTCTGCATGATCTTAACCTTGTCAGGCCAGCCGTCCAGCTTGCCGTTATCCAGGTTTTCCAGAAGATGTTCAGCGTAATCGGTAATCTTGAAGTACCACTGTGACAGATTCTTCTTGCCTACAGGTGAACCGCATCTTTCGCAGCAGCCGTCAACAACCTGCTCGTTTGCAAGTACAGTCTGGCAACTTGGACACCAGTTAACAGGGTTTTCCTTCTTGTAAGCCAGTCCGGCCTTGTAGAACTGGATGAAAATCCACTGCATCCACTTGTAGTAATCAGGATGGCAGGTTGCACATTCTCTGTCCCAGTCATATGAAAGTCCCAGTTCCTTCAGCTGAACTTCCATTTCATGAATGTTTGACCATGTCCATTCTGCCGGCGGAGTTCCGTTCTTGATCGCAGCGTTTTCTGCCGGAAGTCCGAATCCGTCAAATCCCATAGGATGAATGACGTTAAAGCCGTTCATCTTCTTGAATCTTGCAACTACATCGCCGATTGAGTAGTTTCTGACATGTCCCATGTGCAGCTTTCCTGAAGGATAAGGAAACATTTCAAGAACGTAGTACTTGTCCTTTGAAGGATCCTCAACCACCTTGAAAGCCTTTGTTTCATCCCATTTCTTCTGCCCTTTCTTTTCGATTTCACTGAAATTATATCTGTCCTGCATTTTTTCCTCCATCTATTCAACTTCTGTGAGCTCGCAGTCGCCCCAGATCTTTTCTATGTTATATTTCTCTCTCGTTTCCAGAGTCATAACATTCACAACCACATCACCGTAATCCATGAGAATCCAGCCGGATGTCTTTCTTCCCTCAACGCTGTTCGGGAAAACACCCTTCGGTTCCATGAGATCCTCAACACTTTCAACCAGCGCCGCAACCTGTCTGTCGCTTCCTCCGGAAGCCAGCACAAAGAAGTCGGCAAAGCTGGCCTTAGGTGAAATATCAATAACAGCAACGTCGATTCCCTTCTTATCGCTGAGAACCTTTGCTATCATTTCCGCTTTTTCTCTCTGTTCGTTCATTCTCCATTCTCCTTTTACTATAATTCTATATTAATCGGATTATTGCTTTACGATTTTGACGTTTTATAGAATTTTTGGCTTTTATGAAAAACCGTTCTATACTAACGTCTGATATTTAACAAAATACCCTGCAAACATAGAATTGCTTTCTTTAATTCTATACAACAAGAATAAAACAGGTGTTATTTATCAGTATTATAGAACAAAATAACAATTTGCCTCAAAAATTCTATAATTGCCTTCAATTAATGCTTTCAGCACACATTTCTATAGAATCTGCAAAAACAAGCTACACTTTTGCTTCATTAACCAGAAATTCATACGCCTCAACTGTATCTTCGTCGATGTATACCCCTTTTTTCTTCAGGAATTCTATTGTCCTGCCCAGGGATTCCATGCATCCTGCATCAAGACTCTCGTCTGCCTTTGCGCGGATGCGGTCTACGCCTTGGTAGTTACGCAGCGGCTCTATGGCGTCGGCCAGGAATATAATCTTCTCAAGCAGGCTCATGTCAGCACGGCCCGTGGTGTGATAGGAAATGGCATTCAGTATTTCCTCATCCTCTATTCCGAATCCTGTGCGGGCAAGGGATGCGCCTATCTTGCCGTGGGCCAGATTCATGTTATCCAGATATCTGTCCGGCAGTCCCAGGCGCTCAACGTAAATGTTCATGACCGGAATGCTGATGTTTCTCACCATGTCATGAAGCAGTGCCGCCAGTTCCGCCTTCTGTTCATCCACCCCGTACTGACGGGCCATTTTAACGGCCAGTTCAGCAACGCTTCTGGTGTGAGCCAGTCTGGTCGGTTTCAGATTGCTCTCGAGATATTCGTTGATCTGAGCCTTCAGTTGTTCAAATTCTGTAGAGTCCATGCTCTTTAATGTACCTTTCAACAGCTTCAGGAATCAGTCCTTCAACGGACTTTCCCGCTGCAATTCTGTCTCTTACTTCGGTCGATGAAACATCGAACTGTCTGTTGTGAACCACGATGATTTCAGTGCCGAAATGATCCCTGATTCGACTGATTGCCTCTTCCAGCTCATCATGTCTGTACCCGGGACGGTCACAGCCGACAATGAAGGAATACTTTTCAAGGAGCTCCTCGGCGTTCATCCAGGTATCCACCTTCAGGAAGCTGTCAGTTCCGCAGATGAAGTAGAGTCGTGCCTCGGGATTCATTTCCTGAATTCTTCTCATGGTCAGATAGGTGTATGATACGCCTTCATTATCCAGTTCATTGCGGGAAACAGTGATTCTGTCATTCTGTGACGCAACAAGAGCAAGCATCTGAAACCTGTCTTCCCCCGAAGCCGTATGCCTGTCCTGCTTGAATGGCTGAATGTATGCGGGGATCATGATGACCTCATCGAGACCGGCCTGTTCCACGCAGTCTTCAGCAAGCCCTATATGTCCGTTATGAACCGGATCAAATGTTCCACCGAAAATTCCGATTTTCATTATTTCAATGCGATTCCAAGCTCTTCAAGCTGCTGTTCATCAACGATTCCCGGAGCCTCACTTACCATGCACTGTGCATTCTGATTCTTAGGGAATGCGATTACTTCCCTGATCGACTTCTCTCCGGTCAGAAGCATTACCAGTCTGTCAAGGCCGTATGCCAGTCCGCCGTGAGGTGGTGCACCGTACTTGAATGCTTCAACCAGGAATCCGAACTTCTCGTCTATTTCTTCCTGCTTCATGTTCAGTGCCTTAAACATATCCTCCTGCATTTCCTGATCGTGGATTCTGATGCTTCCGCCGCCAAGCTCAACACCGTTGAGAACGATGTCATAAGCGTTGGCCAGACATGAATGCGGATCAGTCTTCAGCAGTTCAGCATGCTCTGCCTTCGGTGATGTGAACGGATGATGCATTGCTGACCATCTGTCTTCCTTCTCGTCGTACTCGAAGAGCGGGAAGTCAACAACCCAGAGGAAATTGAACTTATTGTCATCAAGAAGTCCAAGTTCACCGGCAATGTGTCTTCTCAGGAAGCCCAGGCTGTCAAATACAACCTTGTTGCTGTCTGAGATGATCAGAATAAGGTCTCCTGCCTTTGCACCAAGACCGTCTGCAATGTCAGCAAGCTGTTCAGGTGAGAAGAACTTGTTTACTGATGAGGAAACGCCGTCTTCGGCAACCTTCATCCATACCATGCCCTTTGCGCCGTAGCTCTTAACAGTTTCTGTCAGTTTGTCTATCTTTTTTCTTGTATAGGCTTCAGCAGCACCGTCAACACAGATTGCGCGTACGCTTCCGCCGGCTGCGATGGCGTCAGTGAACACCTTGAATTCGCAGTCTTTTACCTTGTCTGTAATATCCTGCAGTTCGAAGCCGAATCTTGTATCAGGCTTGTCGCTGCCGTATCTTGTCATGGCCTCTTCCCATGTCATTCTAGGGAATGGAGTTTCAATGTCGATGCCCTTCATTTCCTTCATGACTCTCTTGAGGAAGCCTTCCTGAACTTCAATGACATCGTCAACTTCAACGAAGGACATTTCCAGGTCTATCTGGGTGAATTCAGGCTGTCTGTCAGCTCTCAGGTCCTCGTCTCTGAAGCATTTAACTATCTGGAAGTATCTGTCCGTGCCACCGACCATGAGCAGCTGCTTGAAGGTCTGCGGTGACTGAGGCAGTGCATAGAAATGTCCCAGATTTACTCTGCTTGGCACCAGGTAATCACGGGCGCCTTCGGGAGTTGATTTAATGAGCATAGGAGTTTCAACTTCGGTGAATCCGCACTCCGCATAGTAGTTTCTTGCCAGAGTTGTCAGCTTTGCTCTGAATGTAAGGTTGTCCTGCATCTTTTTCTTGCGCAGGTCAAGATATCTGTACTTCAGACGAAGATTATCATCAACATTGTCATCGTCCTTGATGTAAATAGGCGGAGTATCCGAAGTTGAATAGATAATCAGGTCATCGGCAATGATCTCAACATCGCCTGTAGGCATGTCAGGGTTTTTTGATTCTCTTTCCACAACCTTTCCCTTGACTCCGACAACGTATTCACTTCTGAGTGTATCTGCCTTTTCAAAGAGTTCAGCGGGAATTTCATCATTGAATACAACCTGGCTTATTCCTGTCTTGTCTCTTACGTCGCAGAAAATAAGTCCGCCAAGGTTTCTTCTCTTCTGAATCCAGCCGTTCAGAACAACATCTTCACCAATATTCTCACTTCTTAAATCCCCACACATGTGAGTTCTCTTGTAAATCATCTATCTCTCCTTATTTTGTCAGTTCTTTAATTATGTCATCAATTGCGACTTCAGTCTGCTCGCCGCTTTCCATGTCCTTAACCTGCAGCTTTCCTGATTCAAGCTCTGATTCGCCGATAATGACGGTCCTTGCGGCACCGCATCTGTTGGCATACTTGAACTGGTTCTTGAAATTACGTCCTGCAACGTCCATCTGAACGGCAACGCCTGCCAGACGCAGATCGTGCATCAGCTTCAGTGCAAACTGCTGAGCCTCATCGCCCATGCAGGCGATGAATACTTCAGTTCCTGATGGCTTCGGAATTTCAAATCCGCATGCTTCTGAAGTCATGAGTATTCTTTCCTTACCCATTCCCCAGCCAACGCCCGGAGTTGATGGTCCGCCAACCTCTTCGATAAGGCCGTCGTAACGTCCGCCGCCGCATACAGTGCCCTGTGCACCGATCTTGGTGGTAATGAATTCGAAGGCTGTCTTTGTATAATAGTCAAGACCTCTTACAATCTTAGGGTTGACAACATACTTGATTCCAAATGAATCCAGATTCTTCTTAAGTTCCTCAAATGCCTCTCTGCAGTCATCGCAAAGGTAATCCAGCATCATTGGTGCATCCTTAACCAGCTCCTGGTCAATCGGTGACTTGCAGTCCAGAATTCTCATCGGATTAGTGTGGAATCTTTCCTGACATGTTGGGCACAGTTCATCGTACTTAGGCTCCAGGAACTTCTTCAGGGCTTCTCTGTGCTTGCCTCTGCATTCAGGACATCCAACACTGTTGATCTGAAGTTCAACATCGGTAATTCCCACTTCATTTATGAAGTCGTAACCTATGGCGATTACTTCAGCATCAGCCATCATATTTGAAGTTCCGAAAGTCTCAACACCAAACTGGTGGAATTCTCTGAGTCTTCCTGACTGAGGCTTCTCATATCTGAAACATGGAATGTTGTAGTATACCTTTGTTGGCTGCGGATCAGCATATACCTTGTGTTCGCAAAAGGCTCTAACAACCGGCGATGTTCCTTCAGGTCTCAGTGTAATGCTTCTGTTACCCATATCCTTAAAGGTGTACATTTCCTTCTTAACGATGTCTGTAGTATCTCCAACGCCTCTCTGGAACAGCTCTGTATGCTCGAAGGTAGGTGTTCTCACTTCCTCAAATCCGTATCTTCTGCAGATCTCAGCGAATTTCTCCTCCATATAGTGCCATTTGTACGCCTCTGCAGGCAGCATGTCCTTTGTTCCTTTAGGTGCATTTGTTAACATGTCTTTTCCTCTCTTTCAATAAAAAATCCTTTACGTTTTCTATCTAACATCTCATCTAATCTTTCAATGTATATCTCATAATTGGATACGTTGGCCACTCTTTCGAGCCTGTTTTCATCAGGGAAATAAATCTTGCTTATTCCTCCTGCGCCAAGTGCCAGAATCGACTGTGCCTCCTCCATTATGCGGATATTATATGCTGATACCCTGTCATCCAGGCAGAAACCGGTGTTTTCCGTATTTCCGGAGGTGTGCTTCTGCCGGTAAAGATAATAAGGTCTGAAGCCTTTGCCTCTGAGGGTTTCATGTGCAAAATCAAGCATCTGTTCCCTCAGTTCCTCATCTCTGTAATTGAAATTTTCGTCCATTTCCTTGAGCTTTGAAGCCCGTTTCACTGCCAGAGTGTGCAGCGTGATATTAGAAGCCCCCAGAGATACAATCTCTTCAAGGCTTCGCGCAAAATCAGGAAATGACTCTTCCGGAAGACCTGCAATCAGGTCCGTATTGATTATCTCGAATCCTGTCTTATGAGCAGCTTCGAAAGCTCTGTAAACATCTTCAACCGTGTGTCTTCTGCCTATGAGCTCAAGGGTTTTCTCCTTCATTGTCTGAGGATTGATGCTGATTCTGTCAACGCCGTGGGCCTTGAGCACTCTCAACTTTTCCTCGTCAATGGTGTCCGGCCTGCCCGCCTCTACGGTAAATTCCTTAAGCCCGGACAGATCAAAGCTCTTGCCGATTCTGCTCAGTAGTCTGTCAAGCTGAGAAGCGTTAAGTGTCGTTGGAGTTCCGCCCCCGAAATATACCGACTCGAGAACGAAATCCGAATCAGCAACGCCGGAAGCCGCAAAATCAATTTCCCGGTGAAGCGCCTCCAGATAGCGTTCAATCTCCGAATCAGGCACCTGATTGCTTGTGAATGAGCAGTACAGGCATCTGGTTGGGCAGAACGGAATTCCCAGATACATGGAGAGGCTGTTTCTTGCGGGCCTTCCTATGATTTTTCTCTGATAATCCAGTATTTCAGTGGCGAGCGCTGCCTTGCTCTCTTCAACCAGATAATTATCTTTCAGATATTCCTTCGGATCATGGCCTCTGTCTGCCAGCTCACCTGCCAGCTTTACAGGTCTGATACCTGTCAGAATGCCCCATCTGGGCCTTTTGCCCGTTATTTTAGCCAGATCAGTAAAGAGCCTGCGCTTGATTTCCTCCCTGTCGCCCTGGAAGTCATAAGTAAAGTCGGAATCTCCTTCTCTGACAATCTCATACTGTGAGGGCTGAAGGAACTCTTTTATCAGTTCTTCGTACTGGCTGGCATTTTCTATGTTGTTAAACCTGAATTTATACAAATGGGTTGTTCTCTCTCTCGAATCCTATGCTGGTTGGCCCCATGTGACCCGGAAATACGCTGGTTTCATCGGGAAGCGGCCAGAGTTTTTCGTGAATTGCATTCTTCAGTGCGTCGAATGAGCATCCCGGGAAATCCGTTCTGCCTATGGAGCACTGGAATAGCGTATCGCCGCTGAAGAGAGTGTTTTCTTCAGGAATGTATATGCACATTCCTCCCGGTGAATGACCCGGTGTGAAGAGAAACTTCAGATCAAGGTCTCCGACTTTCATCTCATCACCGTCTTCAACGTAAATGTCAGCTTCAAATTCGGTCGGATGACCGAAGGAAATGCTCATGTTAAAGTTCTTATCGGTAAGCATTTCACGCTCTTTGCTGTGTGCCACGATTTTTGATTCAGGGAAATCAGCCTTGAAGTCTTCAACTCCCATGATGTGATCACCATGGCCATGTGTTAACATAATATATTTAATGTCTATTCCAAGTTCTCTGATTTTATCAGTTACTGCCGGATTGTAAGCACCCGGGTCAACCAGAAAACCTGTCCTGGACTCTTCATTGTCGTAAACAAGATATGTATTGGTGCCTATTGCACCTGTTGGAATGTTGTAAACCTGCATGTCTTTCTCCTAAAACAGCTTGTGACTTTCAAGAAGTATGGTCACGGGACCGTCATTTGCTATAGCTACCATCATTTCAGCCTGGAAAATGCCCTCTTCAACATGAATCCCATTGGCCTGTATCAGTTCAACGGTCTTTCTGTACAGGGCGTTGGCCTCTTCCGGGCCTGCTGCCGAGAAATAGCTCGGTCTGTTGCCTTTGCGCACGTCCCCGAGAAGTGTGAACTGTGAAACAGCAAGTATTTCACCGCCAATATCCTTAACGCTCAGATTCATGACACCTTCTTCGTCGTCAAACACTCTAAGCGCCGATACCTTCTTGGCAATGTATTCCGCGTCCTTTTCCGTATCTCCATCTTCAACACCGATAAGGACCATAAGTCCCTGCCCAATGCTGCCTGTAACCTTCTCATCAACGGTTACAGCGCTTTTTTTAACTCTCTGTACAACTGCTCTCATTTTTATCCTTTGCTTCTGTATGCCTCGATTATTCCCGGTATGCTCTTGAATGTTCGGCAGATCTTTTCTATCTGTGACCTGTCATTGATGCTGAGCATGATATCGATTCTGAATGTCTCGTCCTTGTTTGCTCTGGCGTTGAGTCCGATAATGTTGACGTCATTATCCTCGCAAACCTTGGAAATGCTTGAAAGCATGCCCTTCTGGTCGCTTGCGATGATGCAGATTTCACCTTCAAAGGCCTTGTTGAGCAGTTCAGGATCCCAGTTTACCTCTATGAACCTTTTCTTCTCTTCAGGCGGCAGGGATTTCAGATTGTCACAGTCCTTTCTGTGAACCGTAATTCCTCTGCCCTTTGTAATGTATCCGATGATTTCATCCCCCGGAACCGGAGTGCAGCATCTTGCCAGCCTGATCATCAGATTGTCTACACCTTCAACGACAACGCCTGTTTCCTTGTCCACGTGTGACTTTTCAAGGCGCTTGCTGGTCTTTTCGCTGATTTCATTCAGATTGTCCAGCAGTGACTTGTTCTTTTCCTCATTGCTGGCCTTCTGCTTTTCATCCTCAAAGCTCTGCAGCAGATTGGCAACCTTGGTCTGAATGTTTCCGCCGTAGCTGAGCTGGGTGAACAGGTCGTCCGAATCCTTGAAATTCATTTCCCTGACAGCTCTGCTGATATAGGAGTTGGTCATGAGAACCTTAGGATCAAAACCCTTCTTTCTCAGATACTGGTTGAACAGATCCTTACCCTTGTCTACGGTGTCGTTTCTGTTTTCCTTCTTCAGCCACTGTCTGATCTTGTTTCTGGCTGAGCTGCTCTTTGCTATCTTGAGCCAGTCAATGCTCGGTCCTGCAGCGTTTGGAGATGTTACGATTTCAATGATGTTCCCGTTTTCCAGTTCATGGTCTATGGTAACCATCTTGCCGTTAACCTTGGCTCCCACGCACTTGCAGCCTACATCCGTATGGATTTTGAATGCAAAATCAAGAGGTGTGGCTCCGGCAGGAAGCTCGATTACATCACCCTGTGGAGTAAATACGAATACCTCGTTTGAGAAGAGATCCATCTTCAGGGACTCCATGAACTCCTTAGGGTCATTTACATCCTTCTGCCACTCGAGAGCCTGTCTCAGCCAGCTGAGCTTAACCTCTTCCTTGTCGTTCTCCACGCCTTCCTTGTACTTCCAGTGAGCGGCGATACCGTACTCGGCGATTCTGTGCATTTCATAGGTTCTGATCTGAATCTCAAAAGGCTTTCCCGAATCTCCGATTACCGTTGTGTGCAGGGACTGATACAGGTTCTGCTTAGGCATTGCAATGTAGTCCTTGAAACGCCCCGGAATAGGCTTCCACATCGTGTGAACCAGACCCAGAACAGCATAGCAGTCTCTTACCGTTTCAACGATGATTCTTACAGCCATCAGGTCAAATATCTCATCGATATTCTTGTGCTGGAAGTTCATTTTTTTGTAAATGCTGTAGAAATGCTTGGATCTTCCATATATCTCGTGCTTAATTCCGATTTCATCAAGGGCGGTTCTGATTTCATCTAGAACGTGATTGATTGCGTCCTCACGCTCGCCCTTTCGCTCGCTGACCTGCTCTGCAAGGTCATAATATGCTTCAGGCTCAAGGAATTTGAGGGCGATGTCCTCAAGTTCCATCTTCATTGCGTAGATACCCAGTCTTGCAGCCAGCGGAGCGTAAATGTCCAGCGTCTCCTGGCACTTTTCCACGATTTTCTCGTGGGTCATGTAGTTTATTGTTCTGAGATTGTGAAGACGGTCAGAGAGCTTGATTATAAGCACTCTGATATCCTTTGACATTGCCAGGAACATCTTTCTCAGGTTTTCCGCCTGACGTTCCTCCTTGCTGTCAAATTTCAGTGCACCCAGCTTTGTAACCCCGTCAACCAGGGCCATAATCTCCGGACCGAAATCCGCTTTCATCTGTTTCTTGGTGTACTTTGTGTCTTCAATGACATCATGAAGAAGCCCGGCTGCGATGGTCTGCTCATCCATGCCAAGCTCTGCGAGAATCTCGGCAACGGCAACAGGATGAATCAGGTACGGTTCACCTGATTTTCTGATCTGGTCCTTGTGCATATCGGCAGCAACGTCGTACGCTCTGCCGATAAGGTCAAGGTCGTATGCCGGATTGTATTCCTCCATTTTTTTCAGGAATTCGCTCTTCTTCATTACAGTCTGAATGTATCCTCGTCTTCTTTAACTTCTGTTTTCTTCTGATTGCCCTTAACGTAACGCTTTGAACGCTTCTTGTTAACATTATCCTTAGGCTTTTCAGCAGGTGCTTCAGCAATTTCTTCCGCCTCGGCTTCTGCTTCAGCTTCTGCCATTGCCTCTTCTACTGCCTTTGCTTCTTCCTTAGCTGTTTCTTCAGGATCTGCAGGCTTTTTAGGCACGTATGACTTGCCTTCCTTCTTGGCCTTTTTCTTTGCCTTCTTTTCGGCTTCTCTGATCTTCTTCTGATATTCGGAAGTTCTGCTGCTTCTGCTGAATTCAAAGTACAGCGGTGAGCATACGCAGATTGATGAGTAAGCACCGGCGATTACACCGACCATGAGCGGGAATACGAATTCTCTGATGGCTTCGCCTGCAATGATAACCATTGGAACCATTACGATGATGGTTGTGATTGAAGTCATGAGGGAACGTCCCAGGGTCTGAGTAATACTCTGGTCGATAGTCTCCTTGAGAGTGCCTCGTTTCATGTGTCTGATGTTTTCACGTATTCTGTCGAAGATTACGATAGTGTCGTTGATTGAGTAACCTACTACAGTCAGAATGCCTGCGATGAACGGGTTGTTAACCGTAACACCGAATATGGCGTAGAACGAGATTACGATGAGCACGTCATGGAATACACCAAGCATTGCCGATCCGCCGAACTTCCACTGTCTGAATCGGATTCTGATGTAAATGAGCATGCATATTGCCGCTATGATTACGGCAAGTATTGCATTATTTCTCAGTTCCTTACCCACCGAAGGTCCGAAGAACTCTTCCGCAATGATGTTGTCCTCCTCGATTCCGAAGGCTTCGTTGATTGAATCCATGACTTCGGCTCTTTCCTTCTTGGTAAGTGATTCTGTTGTTCTTATTACAAGTTCTGAATTATCTTCTCCGGAGTAAATGATTTCAGGATCCAGCTTGTAAGAACTGATTGCCTTTTCAACTTCACTGATTTTAACCTGCTTGCCCATGTCCAGCTGCATCATGGTACCGCCTGTGAAGTCAATACCGTAATTCAGGCCTCTGATGCATCCGAATGCCAGACCGATAATGAGTATTCCTGCTGAAATGCAGTAGAATATCTTTCTCTTGTCCATGAAGCCGATGGTGTTCTTGATGTGGAATGTAGCAGTATTGTCTGCCTTTACACCAAACAGTGACTTCTTTGCAAACTTGTCGCTCTGTGCGAGAAGCTTTACATACAGCTGAGTAATGAATACTGCTGTGAAAATGCTGACGATAATACCAACCATGAATGTGTAGGCGAAGCCCTTAACTGCGCTTGTACCGATTTCATAGAGGATTACAGCAGCGATAAGTGTTGTAACCTGTGAGTCTATTACTGTGGTCATTGCTCGCTTGGAACCTGTTTCCGTGGCAACGCGAACTGTTCTGCCGAGCATGATTTCTTCTCTGATACGTGAGAATATTACTACGTTGGCGTCTACCGCCATACCAATCGAAATGATGATACCTGCAATGCCAGGCAGTGTAAGCACTGTACCCATTGATGACATTATGTTCAGTACCAGCACTACGTAGAGCAGCAGTGCGATGTCAGCGCAAAGGCCCAGAGCTCTGTATGCGAAGATCATGAGCAGGAATATGAGAGCCAGACCGATAAGACCGGCTATGATGCTCATTTCCAGTGCGTTGTAGCCTATGCTTGCGGACTGAACTGATGATGTGATTTCGGTAAGTCCGATAGGAAGCGCACCACCGTTAATCTGTGCTGCCAGCTGCTTGGCCTCATCCTGAGTGAAGTGGCCTGTTATCGAGCAGTTGCCTCCGAGAATAGGTTCGTTAACATTCGGTGCCGAAATAATCTGTCCGTCAAGAACGATTGCAATGGCTCCATCGCCTACGCCTTCAATTCCCGATGTGATTTCCCCGTTAAATGCTCTCGTTGTGGCATCTCCGAAGAGATCAGCACCCTGTCTGTCAAACTGAAGATTTACAGCCCATCCGGTTGACTGGTCATCACGACCGAATTCAGCCTTCTTGACATTGTCACCTTCCAGAACAAGGCTTCCGTCTGCCAGAATGAACTGGAGTTTGGCGGTTTTGCCTATGAGTTCGATTGCCTCTTCAGGATCTTCAACTTCAGGTATTTCTACTCTGATTCTGTTGTCTCCTTCAATGGTTACTGTCGGTTCCCCCAAACCGTTAGCATTGATACGGTTTTCAATAACCGTCTGAGTCTGTTCCATTGCCTGTCTCAATTCTTCATCGGTCATTCCCTTGATGTCTTTCTTGTTGGCTTCCATGACAACGTAAACGCCGCCCTTGATATCCAGGCCAAGACTCATTCTGTCCTTAAGCGGTGTAATCGGACCTACACCCGTAACCGTTACGAGCCATCCGAATATTACGCATAGAACGATAAAAACTGCCAGGATTTTTCTTGCTGTGTAATTCATTGTTTCCTCCGGTAATTGATGTATTTTTTGAGAAAATGGACTTATATTTTAAAATACAAGTATCCATTAAATCATACAAAATCATTCTACTACTTTTTACCAGTTCAAACAAGGGAAAAACCCTTGATTTTTCAACAAAAAAAGCGTGGTATCACGATAATACCACGCCATGTTTCTTTCTTATGTATGTCAGAAGAATTATTCGTCTGCTTTGTCTACAGCTTCCTTTACTTCTTCAACCTTGTCTTCGGCTTCTTCAACGACTGCAGCCTTCTTCATTCTTCTTGGCTTTGACTTCTTTGCTTCATTTGCTGCTGATTCTTCAACCTCATCATAGGCATCGATATCCTTTGCAACGTGACCTGAGCCTTCCTTTACAACCTTGGAAACAGCCCATCTCATCATTTCAATCTTAACCTTGTCTGCGCCAACCTGAACGATGATTGATTCTTCCTTGGTCTTAACAACCTTGGCGCAAATGCCGCCGATTGTAACGATTTCATCTCCAACCTGAACGCCTGCTCTCATGGCATTAGTTTCTTTTTCTCTCTTCTTCTGAGGTCTGATCATCAGGAAATACATTACTGCAAACAGTAATACCAGAATCAGAATTGAAAACATTGATCCGCCCATTTTAAATCCTCCTATTAAATGCCTGTCTTTATATTTTCCGACTTGAATTGTATGGTGCCGGCTGTGGGGGTCGAACCCACACGGTGTCGCCACCACGGGATTTTGAATCCCGCACGTCTGCCAATTCCATCAAGCCGGCGTAACGTGATTATTTTAACATCACACGTTTACTATTTCAAGTTCTTCCTCGTCGATTTTTTCCATGTGTTTACGTGACAGCCACTTGTACATGATAGGCACGATAAACAGTGTTGTGACAGTAGCATAAAGCAGTCCGCCGACCGTTACAATAGCCACAGGCTGTACCATTTCAGCACCCTGTCCAATGCCAAGAGCAAGTGGAATAAGGCCTAAAACCGTAGTCGCTGCAGTCATTAGAACAGGTCTCATTCTGACAGCTCCGGCCTGTACGATGGCAATGTCGGTTTCCATGCCTTCCAGTCTGAATCTGTTAATGCAGTCAACAAGCACAATTCCGTTATTAACAACAATTCCGACAAGCATTACGAAGCCGAACATGGCAATTACACTGAGAACATTGTTTGAAATGAGCAGTGCAAGCATTCCGCCGGTAAATGCCAGCGGCAGAGTGAATATGATTATGAACGGTGATCTGAGTGACTGGAACTGAGCAACCATTATCAGATATACCAATATCATACCGACAATCATCATGAGCAGCAGCTGCTTCATTGAATGCATGATTTCCTTGTTCTCTCCGCCGTATGAAATGTCAACACCGTCTGCAAGAAGGCCCTTTTCCGCTATCATCTTCTTGACCTTTGACGTCATCTTTGTAACGTTGTAACCATCCTTGACAGTGGCAGTTACAGATACGTTTCTCTTCTGGTTGTCATGATTTATAACGCTTAATGACGCATCCTTGCTTATGGTTGAAATCTCGGACAGCTTAACCTTGTCCTTTGTTCCGTCGCTCTTGTCGGCAACGAGAGTCATGTTAACAAGTTCATCTCTGGAAACACCCTTCTTGTCTGAACTTGCTATGTTAACATCTACAGAAGCTCCACCGTCATCGGTCATTGTCGTAGCAGTATTGTGCTTTGAAAGTCTTGCGGATACCTGCTGATAAATCTGTGCAACGGTAAGACCGTGCTTCATTGCATCGTTCTTGTGAACGGTTATTTTAAGCTCTTCCGTGGCATTTTCAGTTATGTCGGATACGTCTTCAATGCCCTTCATGTCACGCAGAGCATCTTCGATGTTCTGGCCCGTTATTCTGAGCCTGTCGAGGTCTTCCCCTGTCAGGCTGATGGAAATTCCGCTGCCTGTAAGGGATGAAAGATCCATGCTTGCCGATGATGTTATTTCGCAGTTGTATTTTTCAGCAAGCTTGTCAAGTTTTTTGGCAACAACCTTGCCCTGCTCCAGCTTTTTGTCATCGAGCACTATGTACATGGTGGTATTCTCAGTATCGGCCTCTCCCGAACCCATGCCCACAGTATCGGCAAGATTTGTCGCCAGCATTACGCCTACAGATTCAACACCGTCTATTTTTCTGATTTCATCGGAAATCGCATCATTGATTTCAGCCGTTTCCTTAAGTGTACTGTCATCAGCAGTCTTTATTGCTGCACTGATCTGGTTCGAAGACATGTCAGGCATGAATTCAAATCCTCTGATCAGCAGTAATCCGGTTGAAGCAAGGAGCAGTACCAGAGCGATTGAAACGCATACCATCTTGTGTGTAAGACACCATGCGGCCATATTTTTGTATTTGGCAATTATTCTGCTGTTTGGTCCCAGAACCGTCTTCTTTGTATCCTTGATGAGAAGTCCCTTGGATACTGCCGGAACAAATGTTACCGCTATGAGCAGGCTGGCAAGCAGTGAATATGTTACCGTGAGAGCCAGATCTGTAAACAGGTCTCTGGTCATGCCGTCTACAAAGATAATAGGCACGAATACGCATATTGTCGTCAGGGTTGAAGCGGTAATTGCGCCTGCAACCTGTGATGCACCCGAAAGAGCCGCCTGAATTGCGCTGTATCCCATGGACCTTAGCCTATAGGTGTTCTCGATTACTACAATGGAATTGTCAACCAGCATGCCGACACCGATGGCCAGTCCGGACATGGAAATCAGATTAAGAGTAATGCCGGTGAAATACATGGCTGCCAGAGCAAAAATTACGCTGACAGGTATGCTTATTGCCGTTATCACAGTAGGTCTTATGTCTCTCAGGAAGAACAGCAGAATGAGTATGGCAAAGAGCGCTCCCATGAGCAGATCCTTGAATACCGAATTGATTACCGTATGGATGTATTTTCCCTGGTCAACCAGATTTGTGAATTTAAGTCCCTCGTACTCCTTTTCAAGCTTTGCAAAAGTATCGTTAACATTGTCTGCAACAGTTGCTGTTGCATATGTCGACTGCTTGTTGAACATGAGCAGAACGCCATTGTCACCGTCAACCTTGGCATAGGTTTCCGAATCATCGGCAAGATATGAAACAGTTGCAACGTCCTTCAGCTTAATCGGATCCAGACCGTCTATTCCCATGTCAAAGAGAACCAGGTCTTCCATTTCGTCAACGTCCTTTATCTTGTCTCCGACACTTACAAGAATGCTGGCCCTGCCGTCTGTAACATAACCGGCAGGCATCTGGAAATTCTGCGCTCCAAGAATGGCCGAAACATTGGCCTGGGTAATAACGCCTGTCATGTCGGCACTGTCTATGGCAGCCTGTTTCTGGGATTCAATCTGTGATAAAGTTCCCTGCAGCTGAGATACGACAGCATCAAGTGTACTTCCTGAAGCACTGAGATCCGAATAGCCGAATGACACATCCGTAATAGCATCCATTGCGTCATAAACTGTTTCAATCAGTGTATCCACGTTATCAAGTTTATTTTTGAAGTCCTTGGCGCTCTTGAAACCCATCTGTTTCATCTGTTCTTCAATGAAAGGCTTCTGTTCTTCCGGCGCATTCTCATATGCCTGCCAGAGTGCAGGACCGTCTTTCTTCAGGGCCTTAAGGCCTTCCAGAGTCTGCTCCAGCTTTCCAAGCTGAGGTGACTGGTCGCTAATCTGATCCTTGTAGTTATCTATCTGTTTCTTGCCGTTCTTGGCCTTATTTATTCCGCTTTTGATCTGTTTCTCGCCCTTGTTGAACTGACCTGCAATGGCTGACTTTACCCTGTCATTTACAGCATTGATCTTATCCTGCTCCAGAACAATCTGAACACCTTCATCAATCATTCCCACATAGGAAACAGAAGCCACACCCTCGGTGCCTTCAAGCGGGCTTTCAAGATTTTCTTTAACAAATGTGGAAACCTGTGCAGGCGTTTTGTCCTTAATGCCTACTGCAGAAATTGTTACGGGCATCATGTCCAGATTAATCTTGAGAACCAGAGGCGTAGAAGCCATCTCAGGCATCTGGCTCTTGATCTGGTCAAGCTTGTCCCGTATGTCGACGGATACGCCGTCCATATTGACATCGTCAGTGAATTCGAGCGAAACAACAGAATAATTGTCCGCTGACATGGATGTGACGTTTTTGATATTGCTCAAAGTGGCAAGCTGCTTTTCCACAGGCTTGGTTATCTGAACCTCAACCTCTTCAGCACTTGCTCCCGGATATGTAGTAGCAACAACGGCATAAGGTGTGTCAATGCTCGGCAGCAGATCCGGAGTCATCTTGTAGACGGCTACAAATCCAAAAACTGCAACTATTACTACTGCAACGAATATGGTAAATGGTTTTTTAATGCTTAATTTAGAAAACATAGCGTTAGTTTATCACAATCACATGTAAAATGCACTTGTTATCTGAACTTTCTGAAGTCCCATTTTGACCCGTTAAACACATTAAAGTCCACGTATTTCTCGCCGCCGGCCACATTTTCAGAAAGCCCCTTGAAGGTATACTGGCAGAAGGTCCACTCTCTCCCGTCAGGAAGGCTGTCCGGAATTGAAGGGTCGCTTATCCAGATTGGATAATCATCATAGCCATTATGCAGATAGAGATTGTAGCAGTGGTTGTTTGTGTAGATTATCGGTTTCCTGTGGTATCTCTTTTCAAGCATTTCCAGAATGATGTCAAGTCTGTCACAGACCTGAGACCTGTCCGGCGGATCATCAGCGTAATCGCCATAGAATTCCACGTCGACAACCGGTGGCAGACTTCCGTGCTTCTTCGGTACCGTATTGATGAAATTCTCCGCCTGATCTTCCGCATCGGTTTCAAAGCTCATGAAGTGATAGGCCCCGGCAGGCACTCCGGCCTTTCTCGCGCCTTCCCAGTTTTCCCTGAAGTTCTCATCTACATAGTTGCTGCCTTCTGTAGCCTTTATGAATGCAAAGGCAATATCATCATCCTTTAGCCCTTCCCAGTTGATATCCTTCTGGTAAAGAGAAACATCAATTCCCTTAACGGGATAAGGATTGTCAGGATCATATCCGGCTTCAGTCACAAAAAAGAAGGCATATCTTCCGCCGAAAAACAGAATGGTGCCCGCTATTATTGCCACGATAAGCAGAATCCACGTATTTATTTCTTTTTTGCGTTTCTTTCCCAAAACACTCCGTCCTTGTAACCCTGAACAGTTCTGTCTTCATCTGCCATCTCAAGACGCTGCTGAGCCCAGATGCAGTACTGCGAATCTTTTTCAATTCCGGTAAAATGTCTGCCCAGCTTCTTTGCCGTTACACAGCTGGTTCCCGAACCTGCAAATGGATCAAGCACCAGATCGCCGGGGTTTGAACTGGCCAGTATAAGCTTTGCCATGAGTTTTTCCGGCTTCTGTGTGGGATGGGCGGTATTCTCAGCCATGGACCAGAACGGCACAGTAATGTCGTCCCAGAAATTTGATGGACAGGTATCCCTGAAGTTTCCTTCGCTGCTTTCCTCCCAGTCCTTCGGAATTCCATCCTGGCGATAAGGGGCAATTACCCTTCTTCTGATTTTTACATCCTCAAGGTTGAAGGTGTAGTTGTCGGAAGCGGTTGCGAACCAGATATCCTCCATGCTGTTCTTCCAGTTTGCCTTTGCTCCTCTGCCCTTTTCCCGCTGCCAGGTTATTCTGTTCCTTATGGTGAAATATTCACCCAAAACACTGCCTATTATTGAACTGCACTGCCAGTCACAGCAGACATATATTGAGCCGTCATCACGCAGTGTGTGTCTGACGGCTTCAATCCAGTTTCTCGTATATTCTTCGTACCTAACGGAATCAGTCTTTGAGAAGCTTGAACCATTGAAATTCTTGTACATGTTGTAAGGCGGATCTGCAATGATCAGATTTGCACATCCCGGTGGCAATCCCTTTGCAATCTTCAGACAGTCACCGTTGAAAATGCCGTCGGAATGATTGCTTCCATCAGGTGTCAGAAAGCATCTTGCAAGGTACTTTCCGCCCTCTTCCAGGGTTGTTTCTATGGTCTTGTTTCTTGCTGATTTATCTGTTTTCATATATCGAAAGCCTGTTTCGTCCGGCATTCTTTGAATCGTACATGGCCTTGTCCGCAGAATCATAAAGAGCCTTGAAGGTATTGTTGCTTCCATCGGAAACCGATACACCCATGGAGAAGGTTGTTCCGTTTTCAACACTGTCCATTCTCAGTCTGATTGACTCAAACGTCTCGTGTACTCTTGTTGTGATAATATCTTCTGAAACACCTGCCGGGAAGAACATTGCCGCAGCAAATTCATCCCCGCCCAGTCTTCCTGAAATATCCGAATCACGCAGACTTTCATGGATGGCATCGGCAAGAACTATAAGGAATTCGTCACCGTTTCTGTGACCGTAGGTGTCGTTGTATTCCTTGAAGTTATCCACATCAATCATGATGAATACCGTCTTGTATCTCTTGTCGAGAAGCATGAGTTCAACTTCACTTACAAATGCAGAGTGATTGAACAGTCCTGTAAGGGAATCCTTTCTGAATGTCTGCTCCCATACCTCCAGTCTCTCCTCGGCTCTCTGCTTTTCAATGTGATACAGCCTGTTTGCCGCATTGGTCTGAGAAATGTCAAACACATATATATCAGACCTCTCCCGACCTACAGCGGAATCAAAATAGCTTCTGCCCAGGCAGATGACGGATATTTCGCTTCCGTCCTTCTTGAGCAGAGGATGTTCGAAATATGCCAGTTGATGTCTGCCTATCTGTTCGGCTACCATGGCAAAATAGAGAGTTCTGTCACGTTCAGGAATAAGATCATTCTGCGTTACATACTTTTCCTTCAGATCCACATCCGTATAGCCGGTTAACTCCATGAATTTCTCGTCCCATTTAATTATGCGGAAATCCTTATCCAGAGTGTATTTAACATAAGGAATAGGATGGACTTCCTCACTTTCAAGACGTTTTGTATTTTTGTACCTTGCCGAATTAGGTCGTTCATCTTCAGTTGAATCCGCATTGACATTGAAAATATCAGCAGAAAGATACACTTTATCCTTTGCAACCATCTGGACAAATTCATTGACGATTGCAGGGTCAAACTGAGTACCCGCATTTTTTAGAAGCTCAGCAATGGCTTCATCATCGGAAAGAGCCTTATTATACGGTCTTTCACTGACCATCGCGTCATATGAGTCTATTACGGCAATGAATCTTGAGAGAAGAGGTATCGTCTCCTTGCTGAGTCCGTCCGGATATCCTTTTCCGTCCCAGCGTTCGTGATGGTGCAGGATTGCATCGGCAATCTGCATGTAATCCGTAGAACTCATTGCAATGTCATAGCCCTTCTGAACGTGAGACTTCATGAGTTCCCATTCTTCATCGGTAAGCTTGCTTGGCTTGTTAAGAATTTCAAGAGGGATGCCTATCTTGCCTATGTCATGAAGCACACAAAGAAGTGCCAGATTTACTTCATCACTGTCAGCAAGGCCCATTCTGCGGCTGAGCTCAATGCCCATGTTCTGGGTTCTCTGTACATGAGCCTCCGTATCCTCGTCGCATTCCTTAAGGGCACGGATAAGAGAATTCAGCGTATCGGAACGTATGGACTCCTTATCCATCAGTTTCCATACTGCAACGTTGTTTTCTGCTTTTGCAATCGCATCTACAATGTCCGATTCCTCTTCTGTTGCCACAATGACCGAATACTGGAATGTGCCGCTGAACTGATCCCTGATATGGAACATGATCCTGTTTACTTCGTTCTCATCCCCGTTATTGGAAAGTGCAATAAGATTGGCATCGGTTCCTCTGATGAAATAGGTTCCTATAGGGAATTCATGCTTCAGCCTATCAGCAAGTTCAAGGATAAGCTGGTCTCCTGCCGACCTTCCATAGGTATTGTTGATAACGGAAAGACTGTTGATGTCGACGCATGTGACAACAACGGGATACTCGAAATAGCTCATTGACGAATGTGCGGCGAAAGGCTCAAGATTGTGGAAGCCCGTCATCGGATCCGATTCAAGAATCGCATCCTCAAAAATGAGCATCCTTCCCAGATTTCTGCCCTTGTCATTTTTCAGGCGCTTGTAGTCAACAAAGTACGGATGCTGAGTTCCCCGAGTGCCTTCGCTGTACCACTGGAAGGAATAGCTGTCCTCAGCCAGCTCCTTGTTCAGTTCGATATCACACTTTTCCATGAATTCCTGAAGGTTGCCGCCCTTTTCAAAATCGAGGGAAGGCATGAATCCCTTAATCTTTTCGTTATAGAAAATCATCTTGTCATTGTATCCGAAAAGAATTATGCCCAGGTCCAGACTGTCAAAAATGCTGGATTTGAGAACATTCTCCATCCACTGTTTCGGATACAGGAAGCAGGCCCAGTAAAAGAACATGGCCGCAACACTGTACAGCAGTACGGAAATATCCAGACGACTTACTATTCCGATATCAGGAATATACAGGAATATGGCATTTATTAAAACTATCACAACCAGTGCAATGGCACAGATTAAGTACTGTGTCTTGTATTCTCTGGCAACTCTTATGGCCGCATATACCAGCATAAAAAGGACAGCTGCCAGAAGAATGTATGAGTAGCACAGATGCATCCAGTAGAGCGGTTCCATTACATAGGAAAAACTCGAAAGAACTCCACCCCTGTACTCATAACCGATTACTATTTCCTTAAACGGATTAATGGCAAATACAATTATCTCAAAGGCAAGATAAACGAAGCTGATCTTAATCAGATCTTTGGCCAGTGTTTTCCTCGGGGTGTTTGTAAAAAGAAATACGAAAATCCCCAGAGCATTCAGCAGACAGCTGATTCCGGCGAAATAGATGCTTGCAAACAGTGAATTGATGAAATAACTCTCCGTGGTGACAGTCACAAGATATGCACAGTCAACAACAGCGGCCGCTATGCAGGCAATGCCC
The DNA here is from genome assembly GCA_024403185.1 of Clostridia bacterium. GTDB lineage: Bacteria > Bacillota > Clostridia > Peptostreptococcales > Anaerovoracaceae > Lentihominibacter. The sequence goes on along the minus strand of JAKSSG010000001.1, from coordinate 43,763 downwards.
AAATATCTGCCCTGCCATTCCTTTTTGCTGAAGCAGAGTACAGCAATTATCACATCAACTGCTGCAATCAGTATTGAAGTGAATGAATAAATCAATGTAATACCCATGACGAAATTATATAGTATTCCGGCCTTATTTTCAAATAAAAAAAGCAGAGGAACAATTCCTCTGCTGATGTTCTGGTGCGGCCTGCCGGACTTGAACCGGCACGGTCTCCCACACGCCCCTCAAACGTGCGCGTCTGCCTATTCCGCCAAGGCCGCATGATAATTACCTGTCTGACAGGCACTCATTTATTTTAGTGAATAAAGGCTCCTTTGTCAACAACAAATTCGAAGGTCGAGAATGTTTATTATTCCATCAAGCTGAGCATAAAGCTGAGTCTGCGTACCGGAATTGTCAACGACAAAATCAGCCAGCTTTTTCTTCTCTTCATCGCTCATCTGACTGGCTATTCTGTTTTTCACATCTTCCTCAGTTGTGCCGTCCCGCTCAACAACACGGGCTATCCTGATATCAGTATCCGCTGTAACCAGAATGACAGCATCGCATCTGTTGTCTATGCCCGCCTCAAACATTAGCGGCGCATCAAGAAGCACGCCCCTGAGGCCGTCATCTGACCTGTATTCGGCGATGAGACGGTCTATTTCGCTTATTATTTCAGCATGAATGATGCTGTCAAAACGCCTGCGCTTCTCCGGGTCGGTAAACACTATTGAAGCCAGAGCCTTCCTGTCAAGTACAAGGCCGTTTCCCGGAGCATTTTCATCATAGGAAACCCCGCCGAATTCATCTCTGAGAACAGACAGAACAGGTTTCCCGTCAGCGGTAAGATCACGGCCGATCTGATCCGCATCAATGCATGCGAAACCAAGGCTGACAAGATAATCTGCCGCCGTGGATTTTCCCGATCCTATTCCGCCTGTAATGCCTAATACTTTCATGAGCTTTTAATCATCCTCTATTTCAGATCATACCAGCTGCCGCCCGTGTTCAGCTCGGCCTTCAGTTCAACAGCCAGCCTGTAGGCCGACTCCATGTTCTCGACCAGAAGCTTTTCAACTATTTCCTGTTCATCGGGATAAGTGTTGATGACCAGCTCGTCGTGAATCTGCAGAATGAGCCTGGACCTGAGCTTCTTCTCTCTTATCGCGTTATAAACCCTGATCATGGCAAGCTTTATTATGTCTGCCGCACTGCCCTGTATAGGCGTGTTCATCGCAAGTCTCTCACCGATCTGTCTCACCATGAAATTAGACGCATGTATCTCCTTTATGTAACGCTTTCTGCCCATTACAGTGGTTACATATCCTTCATCCTTTGCAAAGGCAACCGAATCATCCATGAATTTCCTGACCTGTTCATGCTTGTCGAAATAGGCATTTATGTATTCCTCGGCTTCCTTTCTTGAAATATCTATCTGGTCAGAAAGCCCGAATGCGCTCATGCCGTAAATCACACCGAAGTTGACTGCCTTTGCACGGCTTCTTTCTCCCGGTGTAATCTGGTCTTCAGGAATTCCGAGAACATTTGCTGCCGTAGCCCTGTGAATGTCCTCTCCTCTGTTGAAAGCGTCAATCAGAGCGCTGTCGCCCGACATGTGTGCAAGAACTCTGAGTTCTATCTGGGAATAGTCGGCGCCTACGAGAGTACAGCCTTCTTCAGGCACAAAGGCCTTTCGCAGCTGCCTGCCCAGCTCCTGTCTGATAGGAATGTTCTGCAGGTTAGGCTCCGTGCAGCTTATTCTTCCAGTAGTGGTTACAGTCTGCTGGAAATGGGCATGAATTCTGCCATCCGCATTAATCAGCGGGATAAGTCCGTCAATGTATGTGCTCTTAAGCTTCGCAAGTGTTCTGTATTCGAGAATTGCGGGAACAATCGGATGATCCCCTTTGATTTTTTCCAGGACATCGGCACTTGTTGAATAGCCCTTTTTGGTCTTTTTGCCGTGCTTCAGCTCCAGCTTTTCAAAAAGGATGTTTCCAAGCTGCTGAGGTGAATTGATGTTGAATTCCTCCCCTGCCATTTCATGTATCGAAGCAGCAAGTCTGTCCACTTCGCCGCCCAGCTTTTCGCCGAATTCCGCCAGGAAATCACGGTCTGCCCTGAAGCCCTCTTTTTCCATTGCAGCCATTACTTCAACAAGCGGGAGTTCCACATCGAAATAGACCTTTTCAAGGCTCTCAGCACCAATCTGAGCCTCCAGGACAGGCTTCAGGTTGAGCACTGTAACCAGATGTGCCAGCCCGTATTCCGAGTAGGCCTGAGACTGTCCCGTGAACATGTCAATCTGGCCATGTGACTCCATGAAAACCTTCTCCTCTTCAATCGATTCGTGAAGGTATTCGTTGCTCAGTCCGGAAAGGCTGTAGTTGCTTCTTGCCGAATCCAGAACGTACTGTGCAATTGCCGAATCGAAGACAGTCTTATATGCGCATTCCGCACCCAGGACCATTAGCATGTAATAGCTTCCCTTAAGGTCGTGACCGATGAAGCTCAGCTCTTCTGCCGCATCTGCAAACCATGATGCAAAAGCAGGAATGCTGTTCAGGTCAAAATAGTAATAATTCTTCCCGTTTATCATGGCTACGCCCTCAACTGACGGCTTCGCCACATGGTTATAGTCACCGAAAACCTTCAGAGCCGTTTCGCCCTTCAGCTTCAGTTCTCTCATTCTTTCTTCTGTGGAAATGATTTCAGTTGCAAAATCAGATGCCCTGTGCAGATCCGAATCGGCTGCAGGAGCTGCTGCCAATGCATCCGTCTCGTCTGCCTTTGCATCGGAAACCTTTAATTTTCTCAGGAATTTATTGAATTCAAGCTTCGTGTAGAGTTCAATGAGTCTGTCGTAATCAGGCTCTTCAATGAGACACTGACTGATTTCAACGTCCAGCGGAACCTGAGTGGTTATGGTGGCAAGTCTCTTGCTCATCATTGCCTGCTGGGCGTTGTCTCTGACCTTGGTCTGAAGACCTGCAGGCTTTATGTCGTCAACATTCTCGATAATGGCTTCAACGCTGCCGTAATCCTGTATCAGCTTTGTAGCCGTCTTGGCACCTACTCCAGGAATTCCCGGAATGTTGTCCGAGCTGTCTCCCGCCAGGCCCTTAAAATCGATGAACTGAAGCGGTGTGAAGCCGTAAGCTTCAACGAAGGCATCCTGGTCGTAAAGGTCAAAATCCGATACACCTCTCTTGGTGTAAATGATCTTTGTAACATCGGTTGCAAGCTGAAGCTGGTCCTTGTCTCCCGTGAAAACGAGAGGCTCAAGGCCCTCCTCCTCGCCCCTTCTGGCCATGGTTCCTATGATGTCATCGGCTTCAAAGCCCTCAAGTTCCAGACGCCTTATCTTCATGGCATCAAGGATGTCCTTCATAATAGGTATTTCCATTGCAAGCTCCGGCGGCATCTTCTTCCTGCCGGCCTTGTACTGGTCGTACTGTTCATGCCTGAAGGTTGGCGCCTTCAGGTCAAAGGCTATGGCCATGTATTCTGGCTCATAGTCCTTCATTATTTTATCGAGCATATTAATGAACCCAAAGATCGCATGGGTGTAGGTTCCATCCTTAGTGATCATTGGGTTCCTCATTGCATAATAAGCCCTGTTAATTAAACTGTTTCCATCAATCAGCGCTATTCTCTTCATTTACAGGTTCTTCTTTCTCCTCTTCTGTCTCTGCTTCTGCCCTGGCTTCCTCTTCAGCTTCAGCAGGCGCAGCTTCGTCCTCTTCAACAGGTGCCGGACCCTCCAGTACGAATCCCTCAGGCATGAGTTCGCGGAGCTTTCTCACCTTCAGCTCGCCATCTGCCTTTGTGATGATGTCAATGTCAGGGTTAAACTCGTACATGAACTGTCTGCATATGCCGCACGGAACAGCCTCATCGTGGTCTCCAGCTGAAACCGCAATGGCTATGAACGGATTCTCTCCGCTGTCATAATTCAGCACACCTGCGGAAACGGCAGCCGCAAAGGCAGACCTCTCGGCACAGAGCGTTGCACCGTAGGAGCCGTTCTCAATATTTACTCCGTAATACTTCTTGTTAAGCGGAAGCGGAGAATCCTCATTGTACCTGACGAGAAGTGCCGCTCCTACATTGAAATCGGAATATGGAGCATATGAATTCTTTCTTATGTTCTCTGCAGCATAATACAGTTCTTCGTATTTGTCCTGCTGTCTCTTTTCCTCTTTCTTCTCTTTTCTTTTTTCCATTCCGAGCATCTGATTACCTCCTTACAGGTTCAGGTCGCATGCAGCTTTGAAGCCGTATGCACTCTCTGCGCTTCTGACAGCGTCATTTATCGCTTTTGACATGACATAGGCCGAAAGGTCGCCCAGGGCATCCTGGTAAACCTCAACATCGCCGTGAGCCATGTAGTAAATCGAATCTCCGTCTGCAGTTGTATGAACAGGTCTGATGACTCTGGCATAGCCGTCATGAGTCATTTCTGCCAGCTTGCAGCACTGGTCCTTGCGAAGCTTTGCGTTTGTAATCACGCATCCTATTGTGGTATTGCCCGTGAAAACGTTTTTGTCCTGCTGAACCGATTCCCACATTGTCTGCTGAACATTATCAAATGCGGTCTGTTCAGCATTTGTCATGCCTGCAAGCTGCTTTCCCGTATCGGCATCGAATATGTCACCAAGTGCATTTACGGCTACAATTGCACCAACCTTCAGATCTCCTATCTGAACAGCATATGAACCAAGGCCTGTTTTCATGCACTGTTCCATGCCCTTGAACTTACCTGCAGTTGCTCCTGTTCCCACGCCCATGTTTCCGTGAGGAACATCGGTTGCAGTCTCGGAATCCGCTGCGGCCGCATAACCCATGTCAGCAGTCGGTCTGGCATTGAAATCGCCGACAACCAGGTCAAAAATTGCCGATGTAGGTGTAATCGGAACTACGCCGAGACCTACATCAAAGCCTATTCCCTTCTCCTCAAGGTATTTCAGAACGCCATCAGTTGCATTCAGTCCGTATGCGCTTCCGCCTGTCAGCGTTACAGCGTGAACGGCATCACATGCCATGAGGGGCTTAAGCAGTTCAGTCTCTCTGGAAGCGGGAGCTGCACCCAGAACGCTCAGTCCCGTCATTGCCCCCTCCTCGCAGATTATTACCGTAGTACCTGTGCCGCCTTCGGCATTTGTGGCATTACCTATGCGAAATCCTTCAATATCTCTGATGTTTATCTCTTTCATGACTTTTCCTCTTTCAGCATTTATTGCCTTTGCATCATACTATCGCCTGAACGGCAATTATCAGGGCGATTACTACACCCGTAATACCTTCGCCGCCCAGAAGTCCTGATGCGATGATTGTTCCTGTCTTGTTTTCTTCGAATTTAGGTGCGAATTTATCAACGATGAATCTGAGCAGTCCGCCTACGAAAGCTGTTGCTGACATGTAGAACGGAAGATATACGCCCAGGCCCAGAGTCATTACCGGGAAGTTCAGGAAGTACAGCAGAATTGCCGCGCCCATTCCGATGAAGAATGCAGGCAGATGTGATATTCCGCCAACCATTGCCGATACGGCACCGGCCTGTGCTGCCGGGAACATTTCTCCGCCGAAGCAGTCGCCGCCGTATGCGGTTATTATTACCATGAGAACGCCTACGGATACGAATGCGCCGATAATTCCGCCGATGCATTCAGCAATCCACTGAGCCTTCGGATCGGTCTCCAGATGCTGTCCGGCCTTGAAGTCGTTCATTACGTCACCGCAAAGGCCGCAGGCTACAGCTACGATAGCTGCAACAAAGAAGGCCTCTGTAGTTCCCATTGACCAGCATGCCTTGGCTGCTATGAGAACGATAATTCCGAAGATTTCCATAGGGTTGATGCCGGACATGCCTACGCACTCGGCTGCCATGGCCGTTGTAACCCATACGCCTATAATCGTGATGATTGAAGGAATTACGCCCATGTGAAGCACGAGAGTAAATACGAATGCCAGAATCACCAGAAGAATCGGTGCCCATCTCATCGGAACGATGGAGTCTCCGGCATATTCCTTCATGAACATGCTTCCGAATATTTTCTTTGCCTTAGGCAGAATACTTTTGCATATGATGCCTATTCCTGTGCCGACCATGAGGCCGATGCCCAGTGATGATTTGATGGTTCCCGCTGTGGCAACATCCCAGAGTCCCAGTTCGGTTCCTCCGAAGAGAATGCCGAAGTCTGCAATGAGAGTGCCTGCAAACCATACGAAGATCGGAACTACACCTATAAGGTATCCGATACCAACAAGCATCGGACAGATGTAGACTCCGCAGTATGAGCCGTATGCAGCCATCTTCTGATTCATCAGTACAGCCGGAATCTTTCCGAACCAGTCTCTGATAAAAGTGAATACAGCAGCTGCTCCCATTGTAATGAACAGGAGTCTTGCCTGATGACCGCCCTCGTCACCTGCTTCAAGGGTTTCAGCACATGCCTGCCCCATAGGGAAAGAATGCTCGGTTCTTTCAATGAAGTGGTTCCTGCATAAGGCCGTAAAAATAAGACCAAGCACGGTACCGCCCAGGGTCAGGATAAGCAGCATGACCCAGTTTACCTCCGCATCGGGATTTAGCATCCAGATACCCGGAATAGTAAACGCGAGTCCGCCCGCTACCATCGCACCGGCTGACATGGCCGTCTGTGTAACATTGATTTCCTTCAGGTTGGTGTTACCCATTGCTTTCAGGCAGAACATTGATACCAATGCTACGAAAATAATTGGCCACGGCAGTGAGCTTAGTTTCAGCGCAATGAACATGGAGCTTGTTGTAATAACAATTACTCCCAGAGCGCCGATCACCATACCTCTAACAGTTAGCTGATCTTTCATTTGTTTCTCCTTTATTAAATTGAAAAAAGTTTTGTTATGACAGTTAATCTGTCATGTTTTTATTTCAACTTCCTGTACGTCAGCCAGTAGGTAGCTCCTACAAACAGTGAGCCCCCGAGAATATTGCCTATTGTAACAGGAAGAAGATTTCCTACAACGAAATTAAACACCGTCAGACCGCTTGTGTCAAGCCCCAGAAGACTAATATATGCATCGTTTCCGGCGGCCATCATTCCGGCCGGTATAAAGTACATGTTAGCCACGCTGTGCTCGAATCCGCAGACTATGAAAAGACCTATGCAGAACCAGATTGCGAAGATTTTTCCGATGGTTTCCGACGAACCGGTAGCCATCCATACGGCAAGGCATACAAGCACATTGCAGCATATGCCCATTACTACCGCCTGGCCGAAATCAAGACCGCATTTACCTATTGCCGTCTTGACTGTCATGGCTCCCAGAAGTCCGCCGCCTGAATCCCACATGCCGCTGACTTTGGCACAGAGAGCTATGAGAACGGAACCGACAAAGTTACCTACGTATACTATCGCCCAGTTTCTCCAGATACGGCCCCATCTTATCTTTTTGTCCAGGGCACCTATGACCATGAGGCAGTTGCCTGTAAACAGCTCTGCTCCGCACATTACGACCATCATCAGACCTACAGGGAATACAGCTCCCATTACTACCTTGCCTATGCCGAAGGTCGCAGAATCTGAAGTCAGATTAAAGGATGCCATCAGACTTCCGCATGCTCCAAAGGCAATAAAAGCTCCGGCAAGAATACCGAGAATGAATAACTTCAGTACTCCTCCCTCTGCCTTGCCGATGGACGCATCGGACTGCTTTTCCATTATTTCTTTAGGTGATAATGCTGTCATTCGTTTAATTGTAATGTTTCTAAATATAATCTGCCCTAAAAAATCAATAACCCCGGGTTGCCGTCAGGCTTATAATTCACGCCCTAACTATTGTTAGGTGGGTGCCCTGCCTCTGTTTTCTGTCTTCCCATCAGAGCGGGCCTGACATATTCAGATCCGGACCCGGGCTCCCTATGTGATGATGTAGGTTGAATTATAAAGTACCCATCGCACAACTCAGGATTATTTTCTAAATTGAATATGAATCTATTCTACCACTAAAATGGCTGAACCGTAAGCCTTAATTGGCTTATTGTGATTATCATATTCCGTTGTATATCTGACTCTGTCCCCTTAACCAGCAGAGCCCCTTTACTGCACAGTAAAAGGGCTCATGGTTAATTATTATTCTACTTCTTCGAGGTCAACACTGCAGTTATGATGTACCTTCTGAACGTCATCGTTATCTTCCAGAATGTCAATCATCTTCTTCAGTTTCTTAAGGTCGTTTTCATCCTTCGGAGCAGCTTCCATTGATGGAACGTACTCAACTTCGGATTCAACGAATTCGTAACCTGCATCTGTCAGCGCACCGTGAACATCGTTGAATGCTCCCGGCTCTGTATAGATCACAAAGCTGTCCTCATTAACTTCCATGTCGTCTGCACCTGCATCAAGCGCAGTCATCATGAGTTCGTCCTCATCGATTTCATCAGTCTTTTCAAGAATGAGAACGCCCTTTCTGTTAAACATGTATGATACGCAGCCCGGTGTGCCCAGGTTCCCGCCATGCTTGTCAAATGTTGATCTTACAGCAGCAGTTGTTCTGTTTGTGTTGTCAGTCAGCGCTTCAACGATAACAGCAACTCCGCCGATTCCATATCCTTCAAAGCTCAGTTCTGAGTAGGTTTCGCCTTCCAGCTCTCCAGTACCCTTCTTGATGGCTTTCTTGATATTGTCATTAGGCATGCCTATGCCCTTTGCCTTTGCAATGGCTACTCTGAGTGTAGCATTGTATTCAGGGTCTCCGCCTGCCTTTGCAGCAACTATGATCTGTCTGGCATACTTTGTGAACATCGCTGAACGCTTAGAGTCCTGCGCTGCCTTTCTGCCTGCAATTGTACCGTGTCTTCCCATTAAGACACCTCCTATCTTTAATTAAAAATATTCCGACAGTTATTATACAACAACTGAGGTTATTCTGTCATCTTTTTTGCCAGATTTTTGTGAGCCGTGGTCATCATCAGCTTGATTCTGTTCAGCTGGTTGACATGTGAAGCGCCCGGGTCAAAGTCAATGGCAACGATATTTGCCTGCGGGCTGAAGCGGCGCATGGCCTTCATCATGCCCTTGCCGGTTACATGGTTAGGCAGACATGCGAAGGGCTGCAGACATGCGATATTCTCAACGCCGTTCTCAATGAGTTCAACCATTTCACCCGTAAGAAGCCATCCCTCACCGCACTGGCTGCCCAGTGAAATAACCTGGGATGCCGACATTGCGGTATCATGAATCTTAGCCGGCTCCTTGAACCTCATTGACTCGCGAAGAGCAACTCTGGTCGGCTTTCTGATCATTTCCAGAATCCTGATAGCCGCATTGTTGCCTACCATCTGAGTCCATGAGCCCGACAGATGATGATAGTTAAACTTCTTGTTTTCCATGCCGTAAAGCAGGAAGTCCATCAGATCGAGCACAACGGCTTCACCGCCCTCATCCTCGATTACGCCTACGATATCATTGTTGGCAGTCGGATGATACTTAACCAGTATCTCGCCAACCACGCCAACCTTCGGCTTCTTTATGTCACGCAGAGGCAATTCGTCGAAGTCAGTGCAAATACCTTTGCAGTTCTTCTTGTATTCGCTCCAGTTGCCGTTCCGGCAGTTCCTGATGGCGATCTTGTTCCACTTTTCGTAGAGGGCGTTTGCGCTTCCCGGCTCAACCTCATAAGGTCTTGTTGCATAGAGCACTCTCATGAAGAGGTCGCCGTAAGCTATTGCCATCATGCCTTTCTTGATCAGATTATAGTCCAGAAGCTTGAAGCCCGGGTTCTTTTCGAGGCCGGCCATATTGACTGAAATGATCGGAATCTGAGGCATTTCCATGTCAACGAGTGCCTTACGCAGAAGTGAAACATAGTTTGATGCCCTGCACTGTCCGCCTGTCTGCGACATGAAGATAGCGCACTTGTTCAGGTCATACTCTCCTGATTTCAGAGCTGCTATGGTCTGTCCCAAAGCTACAATTGTCGGATAGCATGCATCGTTGTTGACATACTTCAGGCCCTCATCTACAGCGTGAACGCTTACAGGAGGAAGCTGTACAACATTGTAACCGCATGACTGCATCATGGCCTCAACCAGATTCCAGTGTATCGGTGACATCTGCGGCATGAGGATGGTGTACCCCTCATCTCTCATTTCCTTAGTGAAGTATGCACGTTCATATGGGGAACTGTCAGGCTGGGCCTTGACATTGTTCTTTTCACGTTCAGCCATGGCTGCCGCCAGGGATCTGATTCTAATCTTGGCTGCGCCCAGGTTTGAACCTTCGTCTATCTTCAGTACAGTATAGAGCTTGTTGTTCTTGTGGCAGATTTCCGCAACCTCGTCTGTCGTTACGGCATCAAGACCGCATCCGAATGAATTGAGCTGAATGAGTTCAATGTCATCACGGGTTCCCGTGAATACTGCTGCTCTGTACATTCTCGTGTGGTACATCCACTGGTCAAGAACTCTGATAGGTCTTTCGAAGAAACCCTTGTGAGCGATGGAATCCTCAGTCAGAACTATCATTCCGAAGGAGTTGATCATCTTGTCCATGCCGTGGTTGATTTCAGGGTCAACATGATATGGTCTTCCCGCGAGAACGATTGACTTGAGACCATGCTCCTCTGCAAACTTCAGAGCGTCCTCTCCCGCCTTTCTCATGTCCTCGTGGAAGCGTCTGTCCTCCGCACGAGCCTCTGTGACTGCCTTTGCAACTTCCGATCTGCTGATGCCTCTGCCGGCAAGCAGATTTGCAAGCTCCTTGATAAGGCGCTTGTCGTTGTCATACGGCAGGAACGGGTGCATGAAATCAACACCGTTTTCATCGATTGCCTCGTCCATGTTGTTGGCAATTACCTCAGGGTAGGTTGCAACGATCGGACAGTTGTAGTGATTAGGCTGCTTTTCGTCCTCTACGCGCTCATAGTTGATGCTCGGGTAGAATATGAACTTCTGGCCGTCCTCAATGAGCCACTTCACATGTCCGTGAACCAGCTTGGCCGGATAGCATGCCGTATCGGATGAAATAGTATCCATTCCCATTTCATAAATGGATTTTCTGCTCTGCGGCGACAGTACCACTCTGAATCCCAGGCTGTTCCAGAAAGTAAACCAGAACGGGTAGTTCTCGTACATGTTCAGCACACGCGGAATTCCGATACAGCCTCTTGGCGCCTGGTCCGCTTCGAGAGGAACATAGTCAAAGAGCCTGTCGTACTTGTATTCGTAAAGGTTCGGGATGTCGTTTGTCTTTTCCGTCTTGCCCTCGCCCTTTTCACATCTGTTTCCTGTAATCATTCTTGTTCCGTCTGCGAACTTGTTGATTGTAAGCAGGCAGTTGTTTTCGCAGCCCTTGCATCTGGTGGTTGAAGTTTCAACGTCAAATGACTCAAGCTCATCCATCTTCAGAAGTCCGGATTCAGTGCCTTCAACATAGTTCTCCCTGGCAACGAGTGCTGCGCCGAATGCGCCCATGAGTCCTGCGATGTCAGGTCTTACAACGTCCTTGCCCAGGATTCTCTCAATGGATCTGAGAACGGCCTCATTCAGGAATGTTCCGCCCTGAACGACGATCTTCTCGCCGGCATCCTCAGGATTTCTCAGCTTGATAACTTTGTAGAGGGCGTTCTTGATAACCGAATATGACAGGCCTGCAGAAATGTCACCGATTGTGGCGCCTTCCTTCTGAGCCTGCTTAACCTTTGAGTTCATGAATACTGTGCATCTGGTTCCCAGGTCTACCGGGCCCTCTGCAAACAGCGCTTCATTTGCAAAATCAGGCACGTCCATCTGCACTGACTTGGCATATGTCTCTATGAATGAACCGCAACCGGATGAACATGCCTCGTTAAGCATGATGTTGTAGATTGCGTTGTTCTTTATTTCCATGCACTTCATGTCCTGACCGCCAATGTCCAGAATGAACTCAACGCCGGGCAGGAACTCTTCCGCTGCCTTGTAGTGAGCCATGGTTTCAATAACGCCCATGTCGCACTTGAATGCGGCCTTGATAAGATTTTCACCGTATCCTGTAACGGTTGTCCCTCCGATGTAGCAGCCTTCAGGCATCTTGCTGTAAACATCCTTAATCATTTCAATGATTGGTGCTATAGGCTTGCCCCGATTGGATCTGTAGAAGGTGTAAAGGACGTTCTTGTCGTCGTCCATTACAACCGATTTTGTAGTAGTTGAACCTGCGTCAATGCCCAGGAACAGTCTGCCCTTTGCTTCTTCAAACGGCTTTCTGTTAACCTTTGCCCTGTCGTGACGCTCCTTGAATTCCCTGTAGTCCTCTTCATCCCTGAAGAGAGGCTCGATTCTTGCTGTATCCGAAAGCTCAGTCTGGTCCGCATTCTCGAGCTTTGTCATGATTTCTTCCAGATTGGTTGCTTCCTTTTCACCTGCCAGGAACGCTGCGCCCATGGCAACAAAAAGCTTGCCGTTTTCCGGGAAGATAACATCTTCCGGAGCCAGCTTGAGTGTTTCGGTGAATCTGTCTCTAAGTTCTGACAGGAATGAAAGCGGTCCGCCCAGATATGCAACTTTGCCTCTGATCGGATGTCCGCAGGCAAGACCTGATATGGTCTGGTCAACTACAGCCTGGAAAATTGAAGCGGCAAGATTTTCGATCTTTGCACCGTCGTTAATCAGCGGCTGTATGTCTGTCTTTGCAAAAACTCCGCAGCGTGCAGCTATCGGATAAATGAGAGTGTGCTTCTTTGAAGCCTCATTCAGTCCGTCAGCGTCAGTATTGAGCAGAACTGCCATCTGGTCGATGAATGCACCTGTGCCCCCTGCACATGTGCCGTTCATTCTCTGCTCGATGGTCTGGTCGTAGAATGTGATCTTGGCATCCTCGCCGCCCAGCTCGATTGCTGTATCCGTTTCGGGAATGAGAGTTTCAACAGCCTTGCTGCAGGAAATAACCTCCTGCTCAAAAGGCACGTCAATAAGCTTGGCAATGCTGAGTCCACCCGAGCCGGTAATTACGGCCTGAATCTCCTGTGCACCAAACTCCTCGTGAGCTTCTCTGATAAGTTCCTGTACCTTCAGAAAAGCATTGGACATGTGTCTCTCATATCTGTCATAGATAATGTTGTTGTCGTCGTCCAGGAACACCAGCTTTACAGTTGTTGATCCCACATCGATTCCTAATCTCATACGTTCCTCTGTTGTCCTTTCGATAACATATATTTATATATGTTTATTGCTTTTGCGCCATATTTTCTGCTCTTCCGCAGCCTTTATCAGGTCTTCGCGGAAATCCGGATGTGCGATTGAAATCAGCATTTCAGCACGTTCCCATGTACTCTTGCCGGCCAGGTTAACTGCACCGTACTCAGTTGCGAAGAGATGGGACTGGCTTCGAGGTGAAGTGATGATTTCACCGCCGGTGAAGAACGGCTTGATATTCGATGAAACATTGCCGTTTTTGTCTGTTCTGGTTGAAGGCATGCAGATGAATGCACGTCCGCCTTCCGACAGTGCCGCACCGGTCAGGAAGTCAAGCTGTCCGCCCGTACCGGAAATCTGCCTTGTGCCTACTGATTCGGAACACACCTGTCCGTAGAGGTCAGCAGTCAGACCGCTGTTGATTGAAATGAGCTTCTTTACGTTTCTCTGAACTGCAGGCGAATTGATGATTTCCAGAGGATATCCGATGATTCCAGGGTTCTCGTCAATCCAGTCATAGAGCTTGTTCGTGCCGATGAATACGCCGGCAAGGCCCTTGCCCTTGTTTATGTATGAATTCCTGTTGGTCAGTTTTCCGGCCTTGAAGATTTCGTAATAGGCATCTGAAGCCAGCTCGGTGTACATGCCCAGATCCTTAAGGTCAGAGTCGGCGATAAGGCTTCCGATTACGCACGGAAGTCCGCCTATTCCAAGCTGCAGGTTTGCACCGTTTGTGATGTACGGCATGATATGTGAAGCTATCTGCTTGTCTATTTCCGTAGGTTCAGGGGTTGCAATCTGCGGCAGTTCGTCGTGCTCGCCCTCAACAACCATGTCAACCTCTGAAATGTGAATGCAGTCATCGTGGCTTCCGCTTACCTTAGGCAGCTTTTCGTTTACTTCCAGGATAATCATGTCAGCAGTATCCAGAATGCCCTTGGCAACTCCGATTGAACATGAGAAATTGAAGTATCCGTGTCTGTCCATAGGTGTAACTGCAACCATTGCAACGTTAACGTGACAGAAATATCTGTAGTATTCGATGATGTTTCTGAAAATCATCGGTGTATAACTGCAGAGTCCCTTGTCAAAGAGCTTTCTTTCATAGGCTGACATGTGCCAGCTGTTATATGTGAAGTGGTCTCTCTCCGGGTCGCATTCCGCTACCATGATAGGTCCCAGCAGATTGTTTCCGCGGATCTTAACATCTGTGAGCTCATCCCTTCTCTTTGCCAGTGCGGCATCAAGCAGCGGCGGGAATGCATTGGTAACAATGTAATCCACCCAGTCACCGCTCCTTACGGCTCTTACGGCCTGTTCGGGAGTTCTCAGTTTTTCCTTGTACTCGTCATAAACGTTTAACATTTTTTTACCTTTTATTTCAATATCGTTGCTTCGATACCTTCTTCATCTAAAATCGCCGAATCCATCTCGACCAGGTCCGCAATGAGCGGATCGCGAACGAGATGCTTCCAGGCCGTATACGTTGCCTGAACAAATCTTTCGGTAAGTTCCATTCCGTCCTCAATCAGCGGACAGACATAAGGCAAATCGTCAGCGTTAATTATAACATGAAACACACCGTTTTCGTCAAAATATGGAGAAAGCGGAAATGTTCTGCACTGAATCGGCCTGTTTTCCCTCGGGCACTCCGGCGCGGTCTTGCACTGAATGAAGCTTACCTTGCCGTGCCAGCTTTCCGGAAACTCGTAATCCTCGGCTTTAATGAAGCCCCAGTCAATCCAGTCTGAGTCCTGCTTTTGCTCGTGGACCTTCTCTTCCCCGGGCAGCAGATAAATGCCCATGTAGCTGTCGGCGTTCTCGTCGCCCTCGGCCTGAAATTCAATATCCTCAGGTTCAAAGGTACATGTGCAGCATGCAGCACCGCAAAGGCAGCCGCAGTCGCCTTCTATGGGACTTACCCGGTCCAGCAGTCTGTATATTGCTCTGTATGTTCTCTTGCTGATTGTTGATTTCATCACTCACCCAGATGCTTAAAATCCTTTTTGTAGAGATACAGGAATCCTATTATAGAATAAGTAATTCCGAATACTTCAGCCAGCGGGAATGAATACCATACCATGCCAAGGCCGAAGAGTTTTGCAAATATGAACGCTATAGGCAGAATGCCTACGAGCTGTCTGATAAGGGATCCCCACAGACTCAGGAATCCGTGGCCGGTTGCCTGGAATACTGATGAAGTCATGATTCCGTAGGATGCAGGCAGGAAGCACCAGCTTATGGCTCTCAGAGCCGGAACTCCTATGTCGTACATTTCCTGGCTTCCCTGGGCATTGAAAATGCTGAGAAGCTGATGCGGGAACAGCTGGAAAACAAGCAGTCCCACAGCCATGATCGTAAATGCAATGGCGAATCCTTTTTTGTATCCTTCGAAGAGTCTCTTTTTGTTTCTGGCTCCATAGTTAAATCCCAGTATCGGCATGACACCCTGATTCAGTCCGAATACAGGCATGAATATGAATGACTGCAGTCTTCCGTAAACACCCATTACCGCAACGGCCGTCTCGGAGAATGATCTGAGAATCATGTTCATGCTGAACTGCATGACTGATGCTATGCACTGCATGAGTATTGCCGGGAATCCTACCGCATATATCTCTCTGCAGATACTCCACTGCCATTTCCAGCCTCTGAGTCTGACCTTTACCGGATGCTTCTTGCCGAAGAGCAGATACTGTCCCAGGCACATTGACAGAAGCTGTCCGAATACTGTAGCCACAGCAGCACCCGTAACTCCCATTTCAGGGAAAGGTCCTATTCCGAATATGAGCAGAGGGTCAAAGACAATGTTAGTGGCCGCTCCCGTCATGCTGCAGAGCATCGGGAAAATCATGTTGCCCGTTGCCTGAAGAATCTTTTCTGAAATGAGCTGAACGAAGATGAACAGCGAGCCGATCATGATTATTGACAGATACTTTGTGCCTTCTTCAACGATGTAAGGCGTATCCGTCATTACCCTCATGAGCGGTCCTGCGGCAAATATGCCCATGATGCAGAAAAACGCCCAGTTAAAGAAAGCCAGTCTGTATCCGTGACTTGCAGCCATGTTAGCTTCCTCAAGCCTCTTTGCGCCCAATCTTCTGGCAATCAGGGAATTGATTCCAACCCCTGTTCCGATTGCAACTGAAATTATCAGCATCTGAACCGGGAAAATGTATGTAATTGCAGCCAGCGCATCCTCGCCCAGTCTGGACACGAAAAAACTGTCAACCACATTATACATGGCCTGAATCAGCATTGATAATATTGCCGGCCATGACATGGATAATATAAGTCTGCCAACCGGCATTGTGCCCATTTTGTTTTCCTGCATGTTTCCTCCTATATATGTTTCGTACAAATTTGTGCGAAAAACACCCCATTATGCTAACACTTTTGCTGTCTTAATTCAAGGACATAATAATGCAAAAGCAAGAAAAAGCGCCGCTTTTCCGGCGGCGCTTCAACGGTTTTTTCTTGTTTATCGATTAATCGCAGATCTTTGTCTTGTAGATGAACTTGACGCTGCCGTCCATGTTTGAAGGCAGTTTAGTGAATGACTTGTAGCCCTTGCCCGCATCCATTACGTTATCGAGACCGTCTGTCAGTCCCTTCAGGTCATTATTGTAAAGATAAACAATCTTCTTGATGCCCTTGTTGTAGAGCTTCTTCATGCCCTGATTCAGTTTCTTTGAACCTTCGCTCAGCTGTCTTGAGCCATCAACCAGGCCCTCGGCCTTTTCATCCAGCTCAGCAGTTCCTGCCGCAAGCTTCTTTGCACCTTCATTGAGTTCCTTTTCTCCGTCAGCCAGCTTGCCTGCACCCTCGTTAAGCTGCTTAAGGCCCTTAGCCAGGTCGCCTGTAGTAGTCGATTCCTCTATCATGCTGATTATCTGATCGCTGCCTGCCTTAATGGAAGCTGCACCGTAAATCAGAGTTTCACCCTTCTGGTCTGCTGAACCGAGCTTATCAACGAGATTATCAATTTCCGGAAGCATTCCCACTGCCAGCTGGTTCGCTGTCTTTGCAAGCAAATCCGCATTTTTCTTATCTTCCGTATCTATCGTCGTGAGTACTGCATCGGCGGTGCCTATCTTCTTAACAACGCCGTTTTCAGAATCATTCAGTTTGTTCTTTGATTTATTTATATCGTTCATAATCACTTCTATCTGACCCACCAGGTTAGCCTTGGTAGAATCATCGATGCTGCTATCTTCGTTTATGGCAGACATCAGACCCTCAAGCTCAGCCAGAGCCTTCGCATCATACATAATAACGCCATCATCTGAGTTTGTCAGGTCGTTTACTGCAGAACCCAGATATCCGCTTGCAGTCTCGATACCCGTAGAAGCTCCTGCAGTAGCCGCTGCTATCTTTTCAATTGCCTGCCTCATTCCGAACTTTGTAGGGTCTGAGCTTTCTCTGGTTATCTCGCCTTTTAGCGTTTCCAGACCGCTCTGCAGATTTCCTGCACCTGCAGATATCTGAGTAAGAGCCTGGCACATCTGAGTCATGCTCTCATTGAGCTTGGAACCCAGAGTCCCGATGCCATCCTTCATGTCAATACTGCCCTGTTTGGTCTTGTCCGAACCCTTTTTCAGATCGGACGCTCCCTTCTTGAGCTTCTTCGTTCCTTCCTTGAGCTTTGGAGCCTGGGCAGCCAGTTCATCAAGGCTGCTGTAAAGCAGATCCGAACCGCTTACCAGCTGCTTTGCACCATTATTGAGTTCCTTTATCTGGCTGTCAAAATCAAGGTCAAGATCTCCCGTATCAATATCCTCGAAAACTGAGTTTGTTACTATTGTCATCATGTCTTCAACATTGAACTTCTTTGCCTTGCCCGTAATCATTACGGAATCGCCGAAGCCCAGTTCATTCTCGCCAATATCAAGAGACTGTGCCAGTCCCGGTGCCGCCATGCCTACAACAAACTGCTTGTCACCGTCATCGATAACCTTGCCGTGATCAACTTTTACGTTGGTAAAGCTGTCATCCGTGACAACCAGACCGGTCATTACGATAAACGGTATGGTTTTATTTTCAAACTTACCGTTGTTTGTGTAATTGATGCGGATTTCAACATCGCCGCTCTTGCCCTGAAGCTCCTTACCGCTCACTACCTGACCGTCCAGTCTGTAGTTGATGTCCATGATAATCGGAACTTCCTGGTCTGTTTTTCCCTGATAGTAAATGTCCTTGCCCTTTGCGGCCCATTCAATGGAATCGCCATTCTGCTTGAAGGTCTCGTCTCCCTTGACATTTTCTATGTCAGAAAGAGTAGTTTCATCGGAAATCTTCTTGGCTTCATTGCCGTTTACCAGATGGTCGCTGACAATCACATCGTCCTGAGTGCCGTCAGAATTGGTGACAACGTAAACCGTTTCATCCTTTTTGATTCCGCTGTCACCCGCAAAGGCAACCGCAGGTGCGCCGCAAAGCACCACCATTGTCATCAGTGCAGTTATAACTGCCAGTAACTTCTTACTCATTTATCTTTGCCTCCTTGCCTTTGCGCCCGTAGTGAAAAGCACCCGGTACATTCTCAAATCCCCTCGTTGTTTTAATTATTATCTTATCGAACAGTACCAGCATTGTTGGCAGAATGAACATTACCACCAGAGTACTGATCAGAGCTCCACGTGCCATGAAGAATGTCATGGAGTGAATGATGTCAATATCCGAATAAATCGAAACGCCGAATGTTGCAGCGAAGAATCCCAGTGCACTTACAATAACCGATGGTATTGCCTTTGAATGGGCAATCCTTACGGCTGCCTTTGCATCAAGTCCGCCGTTTCGCTCCTGCCTGTACCGGTTGGTCATCAGTATGGCGTAGTCTACAGTCGCGCCCAGCTGAATGGTGCTGATGCAGATTGAATCTATGAAGGACATTACCGTGCCCGTATAGAACGGTATGCCCAGATTTATGAATATGGCCAGCTCGATGCAGCCTACCAGAATGAGCGGAAGCGTCAGCGACTGCATAACCAGCAGGATTATGAGAAATATGGCCGCGACGGAAACCGCCGTAACAGCCTTGAAGTCATGGTCCGCTATCGTTATCAGATCCTTGGTGCAGGCCGATTCTCCAATGAGCAGGCTGTTCTCGTCATGCCGCTTGGTGATTTTCTTTATCTCGTCTATCTGGTTGTTCACCTCGTCACTCGCAACGGCGTATTTTGTTGTAATCAGCAGAAGCTGATGCTTGTCACTGGACAGCTTGCCGCTTAGTTCATCCGGCAGAATCGCCTGAGGCACTGTCGGTCCGAGCAGACTCTCAAGGCCAATGGTCACCTCGACTCCGTCAACAGCATTGATTTCCTCGATCATCTCGGCCGTTTCCTTCTGGGAAAGACCTGAATCGGCAAGAACCATGTGAGTCGTCCTGATTCCGAAATCGTCGGCCAGCTTTTCGTTTGCAGGTCTGAACGGCAGATAATCAGGCACGCCCTCATCCAGCTTGTAATAAGTTTCCGTATGTGTATATCCGTAAAGTGCCGGACCAAGCAGTAGCAGGAATATTATAATCCATATTGCCATTGCCGGCTTTTTGACAACCATTCCGGATATTTTTTCAATGTTTGGAAGAAGCGGCTTGTGATGGAACTTGAGAATCGGTTTTTCCAGTCCCAGAATCAGTCCCGGCAGGATTGTTACGCTGCCGATAACTCCCAGCAGTACTCCCTTTGCCATTACTACACCCAGATTAAGGCCCAGAGTAAATGACATGAAGCACAGTGCCAGGAAGCCTGCGATTGTTGTAGTCGAACTTCCCGCTATGGAATTCAGCGTCTTGGCTATGGCATTTGCCATTGCATCATCACGTTCCAAGCCTATTTCGTATCTGTGTTCCTTGTAACTGTGCCACAGAAATATGGAGTAGTCCATTGTAACAGCCAGCTGCATAACAGCTGCGATTGCCTTTGTAATATAAGAAACATCACCAAGGAACAGGTTCGTTCCCATGTTGTAGATGATTGTAATTCCGATTCCGATTACGAATACTATTGAAATGAGCCAGGAATCCAGCAGCAGAGCCATGACCAGAATGGCCAGAATTGAAGCGATGGCCACATAAACCGGTTCCTGCTTTTCTCCCAGCATCTTAAGGTCTGCTACGAATGCAGTCATGCCGCTTACGAAGCACTGCTTGCCGCAGATTTTTCTAATCTGTTCAACAGCGTTTATCGAGCCTTCATCCGATGTCGGCGTATTGAAAAATACAGCCATCAGCGTGGAGTCCGTATCCTTGTTGGTATAGATATCCGTCACACTGTCAGGCAGAATTTCCTGAGGCACCGAAAGATCCAGCACGCTGTCATACCAGATGACATCTTCCACATGCTCAACATTCTCAATTTTCTTCTTTGCTGCAGCTACATCCTTGTCACTCATGCCTTCAAACATGACCATGGCAAATCCGCCCTTGTTAAACTCATCGAGCAGGATTTCCTGACCTTCAACCGTCTCCATTGAATCAGGGAGATAATTCAGTATGTCATAGTTAACAGGCGTCCTGAAATAGCCTATTGCTGCAGGGATTACGAGAAACAGCGCAATTATCAGGATAATCTTTCTGTGTTTAGTGACTGCTTCCCCAAACATTAACATATGCATTATTTTGTACACTCCTATATTTTGAATGATAACAAATGGCTGAAACCTTTGGTACAAACAAAAAAACACGCGTGCACAAAATTTGTGCACACGTGCAAAAATGCTCAAAATCAGGTACTTTTTCAGTACATTTTCAACTAGATTACACGCTCTATGCTATCAAAAACAGACTCCACCGTTCCCTCAAATACGCTGCTGTAGAGCGCAGCCAGTTTTTCCGGCTTTTCCTTCATGTTCCCTTCTATCCACTGAAGAACGGCACCGATAAGCGCATTCTTATAGAAGTCCGTTGCCAGGGCCAGAGTCTTATCAGAATATGACTTTCCCTTTACCTTCTCACGGATAACTATAAGCGCATGTCTGTAAACCACTTCATTCAGGAAAGCATCCAGTTCCGCCCTGCTGATCGATTTATAGACATGCTCAATCATGCGCTTGTTGTTGTACAGGAAGTTCAGTCCCTCAATGAAACCGCCCTCCCAGTTCTCATCAGCCTGGTAAATTTTAATCAGTCGCTCGGTCTCCAGCACGAAATATCGCGCCGCCAGCTCATAAACATCATGAAAATGATAGTAAAACGTATTCCTGGAAACGCCGCATCTGTCGGTAATCTCTTTTACCGTTATCTTGTCCAGAGGATACTCATCAAGAAGCTCCGTCAGAGTCTCAAGAAGCGCCTTCTCCGTAAAATTAGCCATTTCTCTTCTCTCCCGGCCGTTGCCTACCTCTTGATCCTTCCTCTGACTCTGAAATAGTGAATGATTCCAATCAGCGCAATTACCGGCGAGATCAGCATGAGAATCACACCTATGTTTATGATTTCCTGATTGTTCACAAACTCAAACATCCCTATGCCCGCCGCAAAAGTGGCAATTGCCGTCCTGAAATAGGACAGTATCGTCTGCGAATTTGCCAGTGCGGTTCTCTCATATGCCAGATCCGTTCTGTACCCGGATAATTCAGTTCTCTCATATGCCATCTCATCCTGGGATGGAATTTGCGTATCTTTGTCCTGATTCATTGTTTTCTCCCATGCAAAGGCAGGAATGTTACTTTGCTGCCCATATTATATCAAATAATTGCCTTATATCAAATAATTGCCGGATAATACACCGAATAATACAACGGAACGGGCCTGACCATCATATCCGGTCTGACCCGTCCCATTGCTCTGGCGGAAGCGGTGGGATTCGAACCCACGTGCCCCGGAGGACAACCGCATTTCGAGTGCGGCTCGTTATGACCACTTCGATACGCTTCCACGACGTTTTCAAGTATAACTTATTTCATAATAGGAATCAACAGTGCTGTTTTCGTTTTGTGACCCAAAGTTCCGCAGAAGGCCGACGAAGTTAAGCCATTTGTCAGGGGGTGCTCTGCGTAATCTATTGATTTTCACGGAAATGATCAATTGGTTAAATATTATTCCGCAGAATGCCAACGAAGTTAAGCCATTTCTGAGGGGTTGCTCTGCGTAAACTTTCTCGTGAGTCTTGCTTTTATTTGAAATTCCGCAGAGGACGTGCCTTCAAACCGCTTAACCACGTAGCAGTTCTGCGGAACTTTGCCCGGCAAAAAGAAATATGTTATTATAAATCACGAAGGAGATAGACAAATGACCAGAAAAATAGACGTAATCGTAGCAAATCCTGCGGGAAATACTACAATAATGGTGCTCACACCAACAGAAATCAGCGATTATCAGGAAGTGGCCAACAGGCTGCTGGAAATCGACTTCGGCAAGGAATACGGCGTGCGATTCACCGCGCCGGCATCCGAATCGGTCCTGGGCGAACAGGTGGAATTCATTCTGCCATATGATGCAAAAGCAGACGAGTACCCTTCCATGAACATGTGCGGTCTTGAGTTTTGCGGAAATGCTTCAAGATCATTCGCATATTACAGGGTTGCACATTGCGGAGACGGCGAACTTCAGGATACCGGCTCGAAAAAGCTGCAGATAAAGGTCAGCGGCTGTGATTATCCGCTCACTGCCCTGGTTGACGAGCAGAATCACAGCGCCAAAGTGCAGATGCCTACACCTAAAAACATAATCCCGTTCACTCCGCAGGAACTGGGAATCAGTGAAGAGAATCCTGAGCTGGAAACCTGCTTCATGATTGACCTGGATGGCATTTCCCATCTGATACTGAGAGGCATTGAAGCCACACCGGATAAATTTGACAGAATTAAGAATTATGTTTACCAGAAGTGTGGAAGCATGGAAGCCTTTGGTGTGATGTTCATAAACGGTGATATCATGACCCCTGTCGTATATGTGCGCGATGTTAACACCACCTATTTCGAAGGAAGCTGTGCATCCGGCACAACTGCCGCAGCAATCAGCTCTGCTTTTGATAAAACAAACGGCATTTACAAGTTTTCATTCAAACAGCCTGCCGGAACTCTCAATGCCATCGTCACAAAGACCCATGACGGCATTGAATCAATAGAACTTGACGGACTTCTCGAACTGTCCGAGATAATAAGTGTGGAAATATAAATGAGTCACCATATCAGGCAATGTGACTCAAAAAGGAGGAAAAAATGGACCCTAGAATTAAAGAACTGGCAGATCTGCTGACAGATTACTCCTGTGACATTCAGCCCGGAGAAAAGGTGCTGATCAGTTATGAGGGAGACGCAAGCAAGAACCTGGCAAGACAGTTAATCAAGAACGTATATGCCAAAGGCGGACTGCCTTATGCAGAAATCAGAGATTCCCAGATTACCAGAGAAATACTGCTTAGCTGCACTGAAGAGCAGATCAGATTCAAGGATGAATGTGACCTGGCACAGATGAAAGGCATGCAGGCATACATTGCAATCAGAGGAAGCAACAATACTGCAGAGCTGGCTGACGTACCGTCAGAAAAGCTGAACATGTATTCCAAGCTCTCGCGCCCTACTCTTGACTACAGAGTAAACGAAACCAAGTGGGTTGTTCTCAGATATCCGAACTACGCCATGGCACAGCTGTCGAACAGCAGCCTGGAAGCATTTGAGGATTTCTATTTCGACGTCTGCACACTGGATTATAAGAAGATGAGCGAAGCCATGACTCCACTGGTTGAACTCATGAACAGAACCGACAAGGTTCAGATCAAGGGACCGGGAACAGACCTGACCTTCTCAATCAAGGGAATCGGCGCGGTAAAGTGCGATGGCCTGAGAAACATTCCTGACGGCGAAGTTTATACAGCCCCGGTCAGAGAATCCATGAACGGCATAATCTCATACAACACCCCTTCCGAAGAACAGGGATTTACATACGAAAACATAGTTTTCGAAGTTGAAAACGGCAAAATCGTCAAGGCGACAGCCAATGACAACAAGAAGATCAACGACCTGCTCGACGTTGACGAAGGCGCAAGATACTTCGGCGAATTCGCAATCGGCGTAAATCCGTACATTCTCCACCCTATGAAGGACACCCTTTTCGACGAAAAGATCGCCGGTTCCTTCCACCTGACACCGGGAATGTGCTATGAAGATGCGCCAAACGGCAACAAGAGCGCCAACCACTGGGATCTGGTAATGATCCAGCGTGCTGACTACGGCGGCGGCGAAATCTGGTTCGACGACGTGCTCATCCGCAAGGACGGCATTTTCGTACTTCCGGAGCTGGAAGGCCTCAACCCGGAGAATCTCAAATAAACATCTAATCTCAAATAAACATCTAATGCAAAAGCAACAAACAACCAATGCAAAACCTGCAAACAACAAAATCGGCAGCCCAAACAGGCTGCCGATTCTTATAATTATTTCCATGTGATTACATTCTCAGTTTCTTGAACTTCTCCAGAGTCTGCTTGCCGAACTGTCCGTCCGCCTTCAGACCCAGCTTCTTCTGAAGTTTCTTAACTGCTTCAACCGTGCCGTTGCCGTAGCTTCCGTCAACTGTAGCCTTGCAGCCGGCCCAGTTCAGGCACTTCTGCAGGTACTTGACCTGAGTGCCCTTGTCGCCCTTCTTGAAATATCCGCGGAATGGCAGCTTCGGAAGCGTTCCCGTGTAAAGCTTGCCGTCCGAATTTGCAGGCTTTGTCTCTTCCGGCTTAACAGTTACAGGTGTAGTAGCCGCCGTTCCTCCGATTGATGCAAAACCAAGAGCCTTTGTGGTTGAACCGCTTGATGATACAGTAAATTTATGAGATGTCGTTACGTATTTTCCGAGCTTGTCCTTGGCTGTGATCTTATATGTGTAAGTGCCGTTTGACAGCTTCGAGAACTTCATGTCGTTATCCAGAGCACTGAGTCTTGCTGCAGTTGTTCCCGGATATACAGTCTTGGAATATACAGTCTTGCCTTTGCTGTTGATAATCTTACCCGTAAGAGAAGTTACAGTGTAATTGGAAATTGCATAGCCCTTTACGTCCATGCCCTTTCCGTTTCTGACTGCAGTCGGGTAAGTGTATCCGCAGAGTGTAATGAATGATGTGCCCTTCACGCTTGCTGCCGAACCGCTGTATGTCTTCCAGTAGTTTGACAGACATGTCTTGCCGCGGGATGCTGCCGTGTTGACAGTATCGTACGGAATCTCGTAGCACATGCACATTTCAGTTGCTGCAATGTATGCGCCTGATGCGTTGTTCGGAACGTTCTTCAGAGTAGTATATACAGACTCATAGCTTTCCTTCAGCTCCTTGTGGAAGAAGGACATCTGCATTTTCAGGCTTCCGATTGATGTATTCTTTGCCTTTGCATAGCTAAGGAGCTTGGCCTTTCTGCCGTTGGATGTCCACTGGCAGAGTCCGTAGCCTGCGCTGTCACTTGCAAATCTCTTGTATGTTCCCTTGTCTACAGCCTTTGTGTAGGATGAATCTCTGTAGCCCAGGCTTCTCTCGTATGAGTTCTGAAGATTGATCGGGCTCATTGCGCTTTCTGCGTTAATGTTTGTCATAACTCCGCAGGCTGCTGCTGTATTAAGTCCCATTGTTTTAGTCAGATACTTGTATATGGCGGCTGTATTCTCAGCAGTTGTTGCCGCATAAACCTCTTCAACCAGAAGCGATCTTATTGCGCCGACGGTTTCTTCTACGAAGCCCTCTTCGTATGTTTCGGGGTCAACCGGCCCCTCTTCTTCGGTGTAAACCGGCTCGATTTCTTCTTCTGTGAGCATTGGCTCAATCTGTGTATTTTCAGGTTCCTGCTTGTAAACGGTAATCCATGGCACATCCATGATAACGCTCAGCTCAGGTGAAAGAGTGAATTCCTCGCCCCATACCGGCTTCATTGAGTAGAAATAGAAGTCTGTATTTTCAAAGTCTTCGACCGCTTCCCAGCTTACCGCAATGTCTGTTATCTCAGCGTTTCCGTCAATGTAAACACCCAGGGTTTCCGGCAGATTCAAAGTCAGTTCCTCTTCCTCCGGGTTGCCCTCGTAGTAGTAGTCGGTCGTTTCCATTTCTGCAAAACCAGTAATGACTCCGCCTTCTTTAACGGTAACATCGTCAGCAAAAGCAACCTGAGGAATCAGGCTGAGAACCATCATTATCGATAATGTTATGCAGGTAATAAATTTCTTCATAATTTCTCCGTAAAAAATCCCCTTTTTACAGTATAAATTATATCAAAAAAAGCCTTGAAATTTCAACGTTCTCAAGGCTTTTCCTTTCTTAAAATATGTTTATGTTTCAGGGCAGAAAACTGCCACAATTTCATTATCTGATTTTATTGAGAAAGCTCTCTCCTATTGCCGTTTTCGACGCGCCATCAGTAAGCATGTCCACAACCGTTGCACCGATGTCCGCAAAGCTAGATCTGGTGCCCAGATTCACTCCGTTTTTCAGCATTTTGCCGGTTCCCAGACAGAAAATGTATTCGCGAGTGTGGTCGAAACCTGTATGAATCGGATCGTTCCCGTGATCGGAGCACATGAACAGCACATCATCCTCCTTCATCGCAGCCAGAATCTCCGGCAGGCGCACATCAAAGTCTTCTATTGCTTTTGCATAGCCCTCAGGGTCGCGTCGGTGCCCGTACTTTGAATCAAAATCAACCAGATTGGTGAAAATCAGTCCGTCAAAGTCCATTCCCAGGGCCTCAATTGTCTTGGTCACGCCGTCGTCGTTGCTTTCGGTGTGCACTGCCTCCGCCACGCCGCTGCCGTTGAAAATGTCGCGGATCTTGCCGATGGCATACACCGTCTGCCCCGCATCGCTGATCAGGTTGAGCATGGTGTCTTCGGGCGGCGAAACCGCGTAGTCATGCCTGTCAGCCGTACGGGTTCTCTTGCCGTCAGGGTCCTTCACATAAGGACGGGCAATGACACGGCCGCAGGAATACTTTCCCGTAAGCAGCTGTCTTGCTTTTGCACAGATATCATAAAGTTCTTCCAAAGGCACCACATCGGTGTTTGCGGCAACCTGGAACACGCTGTCCGCAGAGGTATAAACGATTACCTTGCCCGTGCGCTCGTGCTCGTCGCCCAACTCCTCGATTATTTCAGTGCCGGATGCAACGCAGTTGCCCAGATATCCTCGACCTGTCACGCGGACAAATTCGTTCATGAGCTCCTCCGGAAAACCGTCGTGGTAGGTTTTGAAAGGAACCTTTGTCTCAATTCCCGCAATTTCCCAGTGCCCCGTGATGGTATCCTTGCCTGCTGATTTTTCTGCAAGACGGCAGAAAATGCCCGTCGTTTCGTCGACCGCAAGGCGTCCGCCGGCAACCCGGGATGTATCCTCACCGCTTGTGCTCGTGGAATCGCTGTCGATGTTCCCCAGGCCAAGCGCCCTGAGATTCGGTATATTCAGTTGGCATCTGTCAAGGATGTGCCCCAGCGTATCCGCGCCGGCATCACCGTAGTTTGCCGCATCGGGAAGCTGGCCCACTCCCAGACTGTCCAGTACAATTATTGTTGCTCTCATGCTGTTCCCCTTATCTGTTACTTATCTGTTTCCCTTATCTGTTACTTATCTAACCTGTTAACTTATCGGATCTGTAAACTCACCGGTTTACCTGATCTTCAGCGGTTTGCAGTTCAGGTAGTCCGCTGATATCAGTTTATAATTTATTCCGTGAAAATCACCCTGCATGGCGCCCCGGAATCCGTCCTCGCCATGAATATGTCCGTAATATACTTCCTTCACACCGAAATCCTCAAACTTCTGCATGAAGCCGCTGAAGGATGTCGGTCCGGCCGCAGGCGGAAAATGCAGAAATCCGATTTTCTCCGCCCCTTCGGGCGCACTTGCCAGCGACGCCTCCAGCCTTAGAATCTCGCGATTGTATATCTTCTCGTCCGCTTCGCCGAAATCGTCATCGCCCGGCGTAATCCATCCGCGGCTGCCGCAGATCCACACGCCTTCCACCTCAATGCTGTCATACTGCAGAAATGTAATGGAATCGTACATGGAATTGAGCTTTGTAATGCCGGCCCACCAGAGGTCATGGTTGCCTTTGAGCAGCACCTTATGACCGGGCAGTTTATCCACCCAGTCCAGATCATAGACCGCTTCTTCAAGCTTCAGTCCCCATGATGTGTCACCTGCCAAAATGACGGTGTCTTTATCAGTTACGGTGGCCTGCCAGTTTTCCCTGATGCGCTCGGCGTGATTAAACCAGCGGTCTCCGAAGATGTCCATTGGTTTTTCAGTGTCCGGCGCCATGGAAAGGTGCAGGTCCCCTATTGCAAATATGCTCATCTATTACCTCTATGTATATGCGGCATTGCACATTGCCTGCGGCTATTCATCGCCGCGCGACGCCTTGTCCAGCGCCTTCTGCAAAGTTCTCGTTCTCGTACCCACCAGATTTTCAAGCTCGCTCTGTGCGGCATCCAGCTTTTTCTGCACGTCGTTCAGGCTTCCGCTGAACTTGCCGAATTCAGTTCTCACCTTCTCCAGAGTGTCCCAGACCTCGCCCGATGACTGCTGAAGCGCCAGCGACTTGAATCCAAGCTGGAAGCTGTTCAGCATTGCTGCCATAGTTGTCGGCCCGGCCACGTTCACGCGGAATTCACGCTGTATCACCTCAACCAGGTTCAGTCTCAGAACCTCGGCGTACAGCCCCTCAAAAGGCAAAAACATTATCGCAAAATCAGTCGTGTACGGCGGGTAAATGTATTTGTCCCGGATATCCTTTGCGGCCTTGAGTATGGCTCGCTTAAGGTTGTCCGAAGTTTTCTTTATTGCATCTCTGTCGCCCAGATCATAGGCATCCAGCAGATTTATGTATGCGTCCCCCGGAAACTTGGAGTCTATTGGCAGATAAACAAATCCGCCGTCCTCAGCCGGGAACTTCACGGCAAACTCAACACGCTCAGAATTGCCTTTGACCGCCACGTTCTCGTCATACTGATCCGGCGCCAGAATATCATCCAGAATGGCACCCAGCTGCAGTTCGCCCATGACACCTCTGGACTTGACATTGGTCATGAGGCGCTTCAGGTCGTTCACCCCGGTGGTCAGACTCTTCATCTCGCCCAGGCTGGTGTTGACCTGAGCCATGGACTCATTCAGCTGCCTGTTCAACTCGCCGATTCGCAGATTCTGCTCGGCAATCTTCATGTTCTGGTCGCTGAGCTGCGTCGATTGCTCGGCCAGCCGTGTCGACTGGTCTGCCAGCCGTGTTGACTGATCATTAAGCCGCGTCGCCTGCTCAGCCAGCTGGTTCCTCTGACTGTTTCTGCCCGAAACAATCATGACAAGCACCACAATCAGCAACACAATCACCACTGCCAGGGCAATTATCAGCCCGATTGTCAAAATATCCATATCTAATCCTCCCCTGATCCTGCCAGCTCCAAGCAATTTCGATAAATTCTATAATTGTCTCCAAAACTGGCCATTTTTTTAGCTTAGTATAGAAAAACAGCGTTTTTTCTTCTGATGCTTCTATAAAACGACTAAAAAAAGGCACGATTCTGCCCTAATTATAGAATCCAATTTTGAAATTCTATAAAGCTTCACAAAACAACCCATTATTTAAGCATTCTATAGAATGAAAATTTCAAATACCGTTAAAATTCTATAATACCCCCGAAAAACAAGCCTAAATCGAAAGTAATATAGAATTTACCCACTCACGGCCACAAATTGCAAAAGCAAGACCCCTATTTTATCGAATCATAAGTCATATACTCAATTCCGCCGAAATCGTCCTTGCTGTTAATGTCCTCAGCGTATTCCACCAGGTCGGAATAGAGAATGTCCATGTCGTTCATGTGAGTGTTGAAGCTGGCGCGGGCCTGCTTAACCTTGTTGAAAAACTCCTTGTATTCACCGTAAGGAATCTTGGCGCCGTTGGCCTTTTCATCAAGCACCTGCTGCATCTGAATATAGCTGTCGCATACTGCACTGAACACGATCAGGCATTTCTCAAAAGCACGGCGCAATTCCAGTGCCTGCCTGTCGTCATCAGGAATGGGAACAGCCTGCGGGTTGATCCTCTGCGCTCTGCTCTTGACCTTGCGCAGTGTTTCAATGTGACCGAGATAGTCCTTTTTCTTGGTCAGTGTACGGAATTTAGAGTCAGCAATAATCTTGTTTTCAGCTTCCTTGAACTCCTCAACAGACTGGATGCTGAATTTATCAATCATCTTCATCAGATGTTTTCTGTGTTCCATTTTTGATTCCATCTTAATCTCCTTTATAAAACCGGTCATCACGCGCCGGCGCCTGTCATTATTATATCAACCGATTATGTCTTTTACAACTTCACCGGCAATGAGAAGTCCCGCCACTGACGGCACGAAACTGATGCTGCCGCCGCGCTCGCCCTTCGGCTCCTCCTCGGAATACAGCACCTTCACGCCGCTGATTCCGCGTTCCTTCAGCTCCCTGCGCATGACCTTGGCCAGCGGGCATACCTTCGTTTTTTCAATGGTCGTAATTCTAAATGCGCCCCCGTCCAGCTTCCCTGCGGTTCCCATGGATGAAATCACCGGCACGCCGGCATCGCGGGCGCACTGAATGATCTCAAGCTTTGCGGTGACCGTGTCAACAGCATCTACAACATAATCATATGATGCAAAATCAAGACCGCCATGTTCGCCCGGCAGGAAGAATATCTCCTTTGTCTCAACCCTGCACCTGGGATTAATGTCAAGCATCCTTTCAGCCATGACCTCAACCTTAGATCTGCCAACGGTGCTGTTCAAGGCAGGAATCTGCCTGTTGATATTAGTCACATCAACAACATCCTTATCAACTATTGTCAGCGCGCCGACTCCAGCTCTGGCAAGGCCTTCGCCCACATAGCTGCCTACTCCGCCAACGCCAAAAAGCAGCACTCTGGCATCAGCCAGTGCGGCAAGCGCTTCAGCGCCAACCAGGCGCTCCGTTCGTTCAAACTGATCAGTCATATTTTCTCCCATCAGTAGTTTTATCTCCCATCAGTCATTTACCATCAGTCATCCTTACTCATGAATGAACTCACATTGAAAACATCCCTACGGGTGCTCTCATCTGTTACTTTTTTTGCAACTGAATATGCCACATCGCTGGAATATCCGCGGGCGGCAAGCCTTCTTGCAATCCTTGCACGAAGCTTCTGCTTTTTCTCAAAATCAAGTGCGGAAAGGTCAATTCCCTCAACCTCTCTCATGCCAAACATCATGGCTACTTCGTGCTCATCAGGAACATTCTCCAGCTTTTCGTAGGCCTGGTCAATGGTATCCTTGTCGACACCCTTCGTACCGAGTTCGCGGCGGATTCTTGCAACGCCATGCCCCTTTTCGAAGCCCAGTTCAAAATACATCTTCGCGAAGGAAAGGTCGTCAATCAGGAAGTATTCCTCAAGCAGTTTAAGGGTATCGGCTATTTCTTCTTCCCCGTATTCCTTTTCCCTGAGGTACTTCTCCACCTGATACCTGGATCGCGGTTTTCTATGCACATATCTCATTGCCTTTTCAATTGCACTCATAATTCAACTACCCCCATAATTCAACTACCCCTCAACTATTTACAGCAATATTTACAACAATATTTACACCAAAATAATTCTCAAACTAAATCAGATATTCATCCCCTGCCGTGGCAACAATGCAGTTGTCGCCGAGACGTGTTTTCAGATCACAGATCGCCTTTATTCCCGTGCAGTGAACAGGCATTACGCAATCCATGTTTTCTGCGGCGATTTCATCAACCACGCGGGCACGGTCCTCATCGCTGGCACTGTAAAGATGCATGCCTGCAACCAGCACTGCCACGCGTTCTCCCGGGAACATGCTCTTGCCTGCATTGAGCGCATTAATCACACCCCTGTGGCTGCAGCCCGAGAATATGTAAAGGCCCTCAGGTTCACGTATAACCAGGCACTGTTCGTGGGACATGTCATCCGGAACAAGCTTCACGCCGTTTGATTCCACAACATCTTCAGCCGCATCGCAGCCTTCAGCCACACGCCAGAACTGCTCAGTCGGCACATAGCCCTCAGGAATCGGCACCGTGCCGGTTACGACAATATTCTCAGTAATATCAGTTCTGCCATCGGTAAATCTCAGCGCCGGTGACAGTTCCTTAAGTTCCTCATCATTCCATGCGATGCTGCACGGCTCCTTATCAATTTTGCCGTCCTCCATACCATACGAAACGCGCAGTGCATTACGGTGAATGTATATCGGCGCACCCGGATTTATCTGGTGAAACAGCGGGAATCCGCCCGTGTGATCGTAGTGCCCGTGACTGACCACTCCGAAATCAATGGTGCCAAGATCAATTCCCATGGTCTTTGCATTCAGCAGAATCATCTCCGTTGCACCGGCATCAAAGAGAATCTTCTTCCCCTGAGTTTCGATGTAAATAGACAGCCCGTGCTCCGCAACAACGCCCGGGTTATCGGTCTTATTTTCTATAAGAAATCTGAATTTCATTTAAGTCAGCTCCTTTCTCTGCGCACACCGCGCAAAAGCAATCCTCAGCTTCGTAATCTATCATGAATTCCCTGAACCTGACGTCCACGAGATGCAGAACATCAAGTCCGGAAGCAACCTGTTCAATTCCCCTGCCCGTGTACTTGGCATAGGCCTCCTTCTTCGTCCAGATGCTGAAGAATTCATCAGGAAGCTCATTGCCCGCAGCAACCGCCTCGCTGACAATGGCCGCCTCAGCCGGACTGAAGAACCGCTTCGCAATCTTCTCCGCTTCCAGTTTTCTCCTGTGCTGAACATCCAGGCCCACATTGCAGTCAGCGACAAGCAAGGCAAACAGACTGCCCGTGTGGCTCACCGAAATATGCGGGCCGCCCTCCACAAAGGGCTTGCCGCCTTCCTCGCGGCGCACCAGAATGGCCGACGCAGCAGCATCAGGTGCATCACCATCACCAGGCGCATCAGCATTGCCAAGTGCATCAGGCGCATCAGCATCGCCACTCAGACACATCTGAATCAACCGGTCAGTCAGCTCGCTGTCCTTCAGCTCCGGAAATATGGATTTGTAATCGTGTATTACGTATAATTTCATGTTTATATTCCCAATTATATCTCAAATATGCCGAATAAAGTCTCAAACAAGAATAAAAAACGGCACCAAAACTAGTGCCGTTTCCCCCACTATGATAAATTAGAAATCAGCCTGCTTTTGCAGTAACTATTCCTGCTCTTTGAGACGGGCCAGAATTCTCTGATATCCGTCAGCTCCGTAAACAAGGCACTTGTTGATTCTGCTGATAGTAGCAGTCGAAGCCTTTGTAATTCCTTCGATTTCATTGTAAGTCTTGTTTTCCGACAGAAGCTTTGCTACCTGCAATCTCTGAGCAATCGCATGGATCTCATTTATTGTGCAGATGTCTTCAAAAAATCTGTAGCAATCTTCTTCGTCCTCCAGAAGCAGAACAGCCTTGAACAGTTCGTCAATGTCATCCCTCTTGAATTTTGAATCGTATGCCATTACGTTCACTCCCTTCTACTGTACTGCCTAAATAATAACACTTTAGTGCTGTAAAGTCAACCGTCTTTAACGTATTAAATTATATGTATGATTATGCAAAGGCAAGCCTCCGGATTTAGTTTCCGAGCTCTTTTTCAGCCCTTTCCAGCTGCTCATCGGCCTCGGTTTTTTCCTTGTCCTTAACCTTGATGTCAGGCTTGATGCCCTTCTTGTGAATCACGTGCTTGTCCGGTGACAGATACTGCATAACGGTCAGCTTAAGAGCCGATCCATCCTCCAGATTCATGGTTGTCTGGATGATGCCCTTGCCGAAGGTCTTCTGGCCGATGATTTTGTAGCCGTTATCCTGCATTGCAGCAGCCAGAATCTCTGATGATGAAGCACTGTTTTCGTTGACGAGCACAACGGTATCCAGTGAAGTTCTGCCGTCCTCTGCATCGTATGATTCAGAGTTTCCGTTCTTGTCCTCAACGAAGCAAACCGGTCCCTCATCCAGGAACTCATCAGCAACCTGAACGCTCTGATCGACCATGCCGCCGCCATTGTCTCGAAGGTCCAGAATCAGTGATTTTGCACCCTTGGATGTGAGCTTATTGAGCGCCTTGTCAAAATCATCACTGGTGCTTCCGATGAACTGTGTAATCTTGATGTATCCGATATTACCGTCCAGCATTTTTGACTCAACGCTCTGCTGAACAATGTGATCTCGGGTAATTGTCTTTGTAACCTGCTCGTCCTCATGGAGGAATTCGATAGTAACATCCGTGCCTGCTTTTCCGCGAATGTCCGCAGCCATGATGTCGCTGCTGGAATAGGTCTTGCCGTCAACGGAAAGAATGTAATCGCCAGGTTCAACTCCGGCCTTTTCGGCAGGCGAATCCTTTGTTATCTCCAGAACCACGAAGCCGCCGCTGTCGTCCTCGGAAAATGTCATTCCGATGCCGTCATAATCGCCCATTGTCGAAGCCTGCCAGGACTCGAATTCAGTCTTGGACATGTATGCCGAATAAGGGTCATCGAGGCCGGCAACGTATCCCCTGTAGGCGTTTTCAACCAGTTCGGCCTGGTCATAATCCTCAAGATAATACTTGTCGATGTTCTGCTGGATCTCTCCAAGCTTGCTGTCGCTAAGGCTGGCGTCTGCAGTCTTGCCGCAGTTAAAGGCTATAACCACGAGAGCTCCCAATACAAAAGCAGCCGCGAGCATTATTCCGAATTTCAGTTTGCTGATCTGCATTTATTTTTCCTCTTCAATCTCTATATTTTCCACAATAAACTGTACCTTTTCCTGGCCGCGCCATACCTGATGACTCAGACTGCCTATCATGCTGACAGGTCTGTCAGACTCCAGAATGTGACGCAGTTCCTGTGCCTGTCTGAACAGGACGCAGGATACATAAGCCGCCGGAACACCGCCGTCGGTAGCACTGAAGCGTGCATGTATCCGGTCTTCTCCCATATAGTCAAGTCCCCGAATCTGAACATTGTTCATGGCAAATTTCGGGCTTGGATTACCCTCGCCAAACGGCGCAATTTTCTTAAGCTGTCGGCCCAGTTCAACGGAAACCTCAGCAGGTTCAAGATATGTATCAGTTTCAATCGGCACTTCAAAAAGTTCGGGATCAGCCGCAAGCAGCTCAGCCAACTGTGCCTCAACGCCCTCTCTCAGTGCCTCAAGATTTTCTTCTTTCATGAGGAAGCCGCAGGCACTGCGGTGTCCGCCAAAGCGCTCAAACAGACCTCTGCGTTCGTCCCCGCATTCATCGCCGCGTTCGTCGCCGGCTCCAATCCAGGAAGCGTTTATCCTGCTCAGAACGCCGTAAATATCTATCTTCGGAATGCTCCTGCCCGTGCCCTTGAGGAAACCGTCGCCGCTCGGAGTAACAATGATTACGGAACGGTTGAAGCGGTCCTTCAGCTTGCCCGCAACAATGCCGGCAATGCCCTCGTGCATGTCCTTTGCAACAAGAACTATGAAATTCTCATCGCCGCTGATCTGCGAAAGGCAGGATTCATAAGCCTTGTCCTGAATCTTTTTGCGGTCGCTGTTAAAATGAACAAGCTTGCCCACCTGCTCATCGATAAGGCCCGCATCATCAGTCAGAAACAGCTTTACAGCCTCCCTGGCGCTGTCCATTCTGCCGCAGGCATTTATGTGAGGTACAATACCGAAAGCGATATTCTCCGAATTGATCTCAGCAATGGAAATGCTCTCCGCCAGCTTTCTGAGAGCCGGCCTTCTGCCAGAATTGGCAATTGCCGTACCGTATTTGACGAGAGTTCTGTTCTCATCGCGAAGCGGAACAATGTCGCCAACCGTACCAACCGCAACCATGTCAAGGGCATCGTTAAGGATGCTCTTCGGCAGGCCGGCAGTCCTCTGCAGCGCCTGAATGAATTTGAAAGCAACGCCGCAGCCGGCAAGATCTGGACAGGGATACGGCTCGGCTCCGGCCAGAAAATGCTCAGGCTTCTTCGGATCTATGACGATGCAGTCCGCCATGACATCCTCAATGTTATGGTGGTCAGTAACGATCATCTTCAGTCCGATGCTCTGTGCAAAAGCAACCTCATCCTTTGATACGCAGCCGCAGTCGACCGTAATCACGATTCCGGCGCCCTCTGCCTTTATCTTTTCAAGAGCCGAAACATTGAGCCCGTAGCCCTCTTCAAAACGTGATGGAATATAGTAGAACCAGTCACAGTCAAGGGCATTCAGGGCACAGGACATTACGCAGACAGCCGTAACGCCGTCAGCATCATAGTCTCCGTAAACGCAGACACGGCTGCCCTTCTCTATTTCAGATAACAGCAAATCCACTCCCTCCTGAACGCCGTCAAGAAGGAATGGATCATAGGTTTTCGTCGGTTTGACAGAGAGAAACTCCGCAAGCTCCTCCTCCGTGCAAATTCCACGTTTATTCAGTATTTCGCTAATAATCTGTTCAGTGTTTCTCATTCTATCTTCTTATAAAATGCAATTACAATCATCCTCTTATAAATGCAATTACAGATATGAGTGCGGATTCACAGTGGATCCGTCCTTGAATACTCTGTAGTCAATGTGAGGTCCTGTTGAAGAACCTGTTGAACCAACCTTTGCTATTGTCTGTCCGCGGCTTACGTGCTGTCCCGGGCTGACAAGCAGCGATGAACAGTGATTGTACATTGTAACAAGACCGCCGCCGTGGTCGATTCTTACAGAATTACCAAAGCCGCCGTTCCAGCCTGCGGAAATTACCGTGCCTGAAGCAGAGGCCAGGATTCCGGTACCGTAGCCTGCTGCAATGTCAATCGCACCATGGAACTCTCTTCCGTGGAACGGGCATATTCTCCATCCGTACTCAGATGAAATGGTGTGTGAAGTAGCCGATGGCCATACGAAAATGCCACCGCTGTAAGTCGATGTTTCACTGTTGCTGATATCACCGTTCTGAGACTGTGAAGCCAGCTCTGCAGCAACACTTGCCGCTTCGTTTTCCAGGTCATCGAGCATCTGTGCATTCTTTTCATTATCAGCAGCAATTTCCTTTTTCTGTGCCTCGACATTGGCCATTTCGTCCTTTGCAAGAGCACGGGAAGAATTGAGCTCCTTGGTAAGCTTCTCAACTTTATTCTTTTTCTTTTCTATCTCGTCGTGTGCCGCCTGAAGATCCTCCAGAACATCCTTGTCGCTGGCATAGATTTTTTCAACCAGGTCCAGGTTGGTCAGAAATTCCGAAAAACTGCTGGAGTTCATGAGCACATCCATGAAGCCAACATTTCCGTTCTTATACATGTTGCGGAGACGTACGCCAAGCTCGGTATTCTGCCTGTCAACCTTCTCCTGCGCCTCAGCCAGATCCTTCTTCAGCTCTTTCAGGTCCTTTTCGGCAACCACAATCTGGCCATTAAGCTGGTAGATCTTTTCCTCCAGGCTGTTCACCTGTTTGGAAAGATCCTTTTCCTTCTTCTGGCCTTTTTCCAGCTCCTCCTGCTTTTTCTGGATCTCATCCTGCAGCTCATCCAGCGATTTTTTTGCAAAAGCAGCGCTGGTGTCAAAGACAAGACACACTGAAAGCATCAGAGCAATTATTACAGCTAATCTCTTCTTGTGTTTCATTTTTCCCCCGTTAAGCATCCAGGAATCTTCTCATCGAAATGATACTTCCGCATGAACCGATGCTTACTCCCAGTGCCAGGAATATCCATGCGAAGTTAACGATCAGGAAGTTTACAGGTACCATCGGCATGGACAGCATCTGGTAAACCTGTTCTCCAAGCATGTCAACAAGCTTTCCATATACGAAGTAGGTCAGTCCCACTGAAATGGCTGCGGAAATTATGCCAATGATAATTCCCTCTCCGAGGAACGGACCCCGGATAAACCAGTTGGTGGCGCCGACGTATTTCATGATTGAAATTTCCTCGGCTCTGTTGAATACGGTAAGCTTGATCGTATTTGATACAACAACAATCGAAATGATAATGAGGAATATCATGATCACGAGAGCCCCGATCTGCACGAAGCGTGTTGCTTCCAGAAGCTTGTCAACAGTGCTCTTGTAGTACTTGACATCCTCAATTCCGTCAAATTTCTCGGCGTGTGCCGCCAGGGCATCCGCCTTTTCAAGGTCTCCTATGACAATAACCACAGAATTAGGAAGCGGGTTGTCCTCAAGGCTGTCAAGCAGATAGCCGTTTTCACCCCATCTGTCTCTGAACTCGGCCATGGCCTGTTCCTTTGACTTGTAATATGCATCATCAACGCCATCCTGGGCCTTCAGGTCTGTAATCATGTCATCAGCCTGCTCCGGCGTAGTCTTGTCATCCAGGAATATTTCAATTGAATCGTAATCGCCCTTGATCGTCTCTGCCGCCGTGCTGACATTGATAACCAGAATGAAGAACAGACTGAGAATCAGCATCATGCAGGTAATTGCAAAAATCGAAATCAGGGACATGTTCAGGTTTCTTCCGAACTGGACGAAGGACTGTTTCAAAGTATAGCCAAAAGATTTCATTACTTCTCATCCCCTCCTCTCCTGAACCTGATTCTGCTTGTATCGCGCCTCTGAATCTGGATGGTATCAAAGGTCATTTCAGCGTTCTCAAGGGCTTCCTGATATCCGTAGGCACCGAATTCGTCACGTACGATTCGGCCCTTTTCGATTGCTATTACGCGCTTGCCCATCTTGTCAACGATGTCCTTGGCGTGAGTTACCATGATAATGGTAGTTCCGCGCTGGTTAATCTGGTTGAGCAGCTGCATGATTTCCCATGCGGTGTCAGGGTCCAGATTTCCCGTAGGCTCATCGGCAATGAGAACTCTCGGACGATTGATAATGGCTCTGGCGATGGCAACTCTCTGCTGCTCGCCGGCACTCAGCTCGTCCGGATACTTGTCGGCCTTGTCGGCTATTCCCATCATGGTGAGAACCTGAGGGACATTCTTTTTGATCAGCTTCTTCGGCTTATGAATTATTTCCATTGCAAAAGCAACATTCTCATAAACGGTTTTCTTCGGCAGAAGTCTGAAGTCCTGGAAGACTATGCCCACTCTTCTTCTGAGAATAGGCACATGTCTGGCGGACATGTTGGTAACCTCGTGCCCTCTTATCTTGATTGAACCCTTGTCGGCATTGATCTCATGTATCAGAAGCTTGATAAATGTGGATTTGCCCGAGCCTGAAGGTCCTACAAGAAATACGAAGTCGCCTTCATTGATCCTGACTGATACATCGTCAAGACCAACATTTGACTTGTAGTATTTACTTACATGGTCAAAAACTATCATTTAATCTCCTTTACCGCCTTTACTATGTCTGCTGCGGTCATGTGGTATTTTTCTCTCAGTTCATCAGGCTTTCCCGATTCACCGAATGTATCCTGCTGGCCAACCATTGCCATTCTGCAAGGTGCGTTCTTTACCAGAACCTGTGCAACGGCATCTCCCAGTCCGCCGATTACGCTGTGTTCCTCTGCAGTAACAACTGCACCGGTCTCCTGAGCGGCCTTAATTACGATTTCCTCGTCGATTGGCTTGATTGTATGAATATCTATCACTCTGGCGTCTACGCCCTCCTCAGCAAGGATTTTAGCCGCCTCAAAGGCCTCATTAACCATGATACCTGTAGCTATTATGGTCACGTCCTTTCCGTCACGGATAAGGTTGCCTTTGCCTAAGACGATTTCGTCATCTTCTCCGTAGAATACAGGAACTGCAGCTCTTCCGACTCTGAAGTAGCAAGGTCCGTCCATTTCAACAATCTGCTCCAGCAGCTTCTTTGTTGCTGTGGCATCTGAAGGATTTACAACGGTCATTCCCGGAATGGTTCTCATGAGAGCGATATCCTCGAAGGTCTGGTGGCTCGCACCGTCCTCTCCTACTGTAATTCCCGCATGTGATGCGCAGATTTTAACGTTTGCGTGTGTATATCCGATTGAATTTCTGATGATTTCAAATGCTCTGCCAGTCGCGAACATTGCGAATGTGCTTGCGCATACAACCTTGCCCGAAAGAGCCAGGCCTGTAGCTGCACCGTACATGTTCTGCTCGGCGATTCCCATGTTGAAGAATCTTTCAGGGAATTCCTTGGCGAACATTCCTGTCTTGGTTGAACCCGAAAGGTCAGCATCCATGACTACCAGATTTTCTTTTTTCTTTCCAAGCTCTACGAGCATTTCACCGTAAGCCTGTCTTGTTGCGACCTTGTCTGCCATGATGTCACCTCCCTATTCCAGTGCTGCTTTTGCAGCTTTAAGTTCTTCAATTGCCTGTGCGTACTGCTCGTCATTCGGAGCCTTGCCGTGCCATCCTGCCTGGTCTTCCATGAAGGAAACGCCCTTGCCCTTTACTGTTTCGCAGATGAGAGCTACCGGACCGCTGTTACGCTCTTTTGCCTTTGCGAGATACTGATGAAGCTCTCTCATGTCGTGGCCGTCAATAACCTCGGCATGCCAGCCGAAGCTTTCGAACTTCTCGGCTATAGGATTTACGGTCATTACATCATCGTTTCTTCCGTCAATCTGAAGGCCGTTGTGGTCTACGATGGCAACGATGTTGTTGAGTTTATAGTGAGCAGCGGACATTGCAGCTTCCCATACGATTCCCTCCTGCAGTTCTCCGTCGCCGAGAACCACGAAAATCTTTCCCGGGTCTTCGTCAAGCTTATTTGCCATTGCCATTCCTACGGCTACGCTGAAGCCCTGTCCGAGGGATCCTGTTGACATTTCGATTCCCGGAATCTTAATGTTCGGATGTCCCTGGAACTTTGAACCCATCTTGCGGAGAGTCTGTGTGAAGTCATCCATAGGGAAATATCCGCGAAGTCCCATGGCTGAAAGCTGAGCCGGGCCCGCATGTCCCTTTGAGAAGATGCATTTGTCTCTTCCCTTCATTTCAGGGTTCTTCGGGTCAATGTTCATGACGGCAAAATAGAGTGCCGTTACGATATCTGCCGATGACAGAGATCCGCCCGGATGTCCTGAACCTGCATTGTGGAGCGCTTCGATAATGCCGATGCGCACATCCACAGCTGTTTTCTTCAAAGTGCTGATGTCCATTTCTATTCCTCCAAAATATTGATGAAAACCATTTGATTTATTACACACATACTCAATATGTAGTATACACTAAAAAAGCACTGTTCTCAACAGTGCTTTTTTGCTTTTATCTGTTTTTTAATTGGTTTTTCAGCAGATATTGTTCTGAATGGACCAGATACTACTGAACAACGTATCTGTATGAATATTCAGTACTGTAATCCTCACAATTATATCTGAGATTTACGTTCTTCCTGTATGTATACGCTTTCTTAAAGGTGAAGGTCTTCCACTTCCTTGACCACGGGTTCATGCCCAGTTTAACATCTCTGAACTTCTGAGCACCGATCTTCCTTCCCTGATCATCATATACCCAGATTGTCAGGTAATTGAACTTCTTGATATATCTGTGGTTGAATTCGTTGCGGAACTTGATCTTTACAACAAGTCTTCCGTACTTGTCATATGATACTACGAAGTTCTGGTATGTGATGTCCCCGCCTTCGCCGTAATCTTCGGACTTTCCGAGATCAATCTTGTTAGGTCTTGTCTTTGCTGCCCAGTAGTCACCGTAGAAGTTGTCAGCCCATTCGCTATTAACAGCCCAGTTGTAGTACCTAACCTTGTAATAATACTTGGTATTCTTCTTCAGTTCCTTGTTTGTCCAACTGCAGGTTTCACCATCATTGAATGTCTTAACCAGCTTCCATGAATAGCTGCTGCCCGCCTGCTTTCTGTAGATCTTAACCTTACGAACTGAATCGTCCATGTCCCAGGAAACCTTAATGGATGTGGAACCAACTACACGAAGGTTTACATGGTCAGGCTCGAAATAAACCCAGTCGTACCACCAGTCAGGAACTTCATTAAGCTTTGCGCCATCGACTTCAGCCTTTGCAGCCGGTTCTTCAACAGCAACAGGCTCTTCAGCAGGAGCACTCTCTTCTTCCACTACGGCATTGTCCTCAATTACGAGCTCTTCACCTGCAGCTGATACGCCATTTTCGGCACCTTTTGCAGCATCGCCGTTATCAACAGCATATGCGCTCATAGGAATGCCCATAGTCAAGGCGATCATCAAGCTCAGAATAATTGCAGTAATTCTCTTTTTCATAGCCTTTCTCCTTTTATCTTCACAGGATATTTTTTTCCATTGACATATTATACCATAACAGCGGCACATTTCGCACATTATTTTTCATCTTTTTTTCAGCCCGGGCCTGGTGGCAATCAGCTTCCCGATCACAAGGAAAATGGCAGCCAGAGTCATGCCGCAGATAACTCCTGCTCCGTCGATCCCAACGTCCAGAAGCTGTCCCACGCGTCCATCAACAAAGGTCTGGTGGAATTCATCGGTACCGGCGTAGAGAACGCCTACGAGAGCTGCCAGCAGAATTTTGCCTCCAAGTGCGAATACAAGCAGGAACCCAAGCAGTGCAAACTCACAGAAATGCGCAAGCTTACGAACCGCATAGGCGCTCAGATAAATATCATGTGACCAGAGCCAGTTCATTACATACTGACTGGCCGCACTGGACGCCGTCGAATCCTGAGATGAGTTGTAATAAATGAATGCCATAACCATCAGAGTGAGGATTATGGCAACAATCTGTCGCAATTTCATAGTTCCTTTACCGCCCCTTTCCGAAGAAATTATAGCATAGCATTTGCACCAAATGTGATGATTATGTAAAATGTCCCTATGACTGACTCAAGCAAAAGCAAAAAATTCATAGAGCGTTTCGCTGTTCTCTGGCCCATCCTTGCCGGTGTCTGCTGGGGCGTCACCGGAATTTTCGTCCGCGGTCTTGACAGCTCCGGGCTGGACAACGTGACCATAGTATTCACCAGAACCATCATAGGAATGGTTCTTACTCTGATATACATTCTGACTACAGATCCTTCCGGCATCCGTGCCAAAGCAAAAGACCTCCCATGGTTTCTCGCTGTTTCCGTGTGCGGTGTCATAGGCTTCATGCTTGTATTCAACATAGCGGTAATCGAGCTCTCACTTTCACTTACATCCGTAATGCTCTCTACCGCTCCTGTTTTCGTAATCCTGATCAGTGCACTTATCTTCGGTGAGAAGATTACCCTCAAGAAAACAGTCTGCATGATCATGGCCTTTATCGGCTGTGCCATGCTCAGCGGAGTTCTGGATCCCGGTGCCGCAGTTCACTTCAGCAACATAGGTATATTCATGGGCATTCTCACAGCTCTGATGAATGCCCTGTACATACTCGTTTCAAAAAAAGTAATGACGAAAGGCTATGGACCTTTCGCCGTATGTTTCTATTCATTTCTTTTTTCCTGCATCATGCTGGCACCTTTTGTAGACTGGCATGCACTGGCCACCTACCTGGTATCAGGTACTGAAGCATTCCCGATCAGAGGAACCGCAGGAGCGATAATATTCCTGTTGCTCCAGTCAATCGTCACTTCCCTGCTGCCGTCCATTTCATACATGTACGGCATGAAATACGTGGACGCCGGCAAGGTTGCAATCCTTGAAGGCGGTGCGGAGCCGAGTGCTGCACTCCTTGCAGGCCTGATTATCTACAGTGAGCTGCCGACAATCATAGGTTTCATCGGCATGATCGTATCGATTATGGCAATCATGGTGCTCGCACGGGAATAAGCTAAAACATACC